>JALORL010000018.1 GCA_025458915.1 Hydrogenophaga sp. | reverse complement strand
CCGGTGTGGGTGCCGGCACGGATGCGGATGCAGGCGCGCCCTGGGCCTGTGCCGAGGCCAGGGACAGGTCCATCAGCGCCTGCGCTCCCGCTTTCGGATCGTCGTGCACCACGGCCTGCGCCGCTTCGCGGGCTGCACGCGCCACCTCGGGCTGCTCCGCCAGCGACGCCTGGGACGCAAGTTGATCCAGCTCCTGGCTCAGATCGGCGAGATTGAGCCCTTCCTGAACGCCTTCGACCACCCGCTGCACACCGGCGTCGATGGCCTGGGCATCCTCGCGGGACGGCGGCTCGGTCGGCTGTTCGGCCAGATGACGGCCCATCAAGGGGAGCAACTCGCCTTTTTCCTCATCAAACACGAACAGCTTCTTGGCCAGCGCTGGCTGGTAGTTCAGCATGTCCACCAGGAAGCTCAAGGCGCTGAGGTTGTTGCCCAATTGCAGGAAGGTGCCGGCCTCGCGGGCCATGGCCTCATCCACCTCAGTGTCCAGGATCTGATCCACCACGGTGCGCATGCGCGCCACCGTCTGCACGGCCTGATCCAGCCCCAGCACAGACAGCACGCCGCGCATCTGACCCAGTTGCGACACCGCCACGTGCAAACCCGCCTTTTCGGCCGGTGCACGGAAGAACTGGTCCAACGATTTTTCGGCTTCGGTGAGGGATGCCTTGAGTTCGCCCACCACGCTGCCCATGGTCTGGCGATCGCTGACCCTGCGGTACAGCTGCTCCATCCAGGGTTCTAGGGGTTGGGCTGGCTCACCAGCCAGCACGCTGCTCAGTCGGGCCGCCAGCGCCTGCGTGCGCTCGGTCAGCTCCGGCGCATTGGGGTCAAAGTCCTCGAAAGCGGCTTCCAGATACAGCGTGGTGGTGGCCACTTCCATCGCAAGCTCAGGGCGCACACCCTGGCTGTCGCGCGTAGCCTGTTCGGCCGCCCGCACCAGAACCTGGGCAAGCGTGGTACTCGACGGATGCAGCTTGAGCAGCGAATCGGCCACCAGACCGAACTGATCGAGAACCTGGCGGCCACGGCTGGCATCTCCCCCAGAAAAGAGCGACCATGCTTCCTTCGCAGCGTGGATTCGCTTGCGGGCCTGCGCCAGCAGCGCGGGATCGTAACGGCCCAGCGTGGGGTGGTGGTAGTCCACCGGTTGCTCGGCTACAAGCTTGTAGGCCTCGCGCACGGCTTGCAGGTTGGGCGCCTGACCGGATTCCGGACTCTGGGCCTGGCGGCACAGGAACAGAAGATCGTGCAGCAGCGTTTCGGAAATCTGGGTCTTTCCCTGGGAAATGGAAGCAAACTGCAGCAAGATGCGCGACGACGCCCGTTTGGCGTACACGTCAAGCGCCAGCAACTTGTGCCCAAGTGCTTCGAAGTAGGCGGCGGCCACGCGCCAGAAAGTCTGCTCCCGGGCTTCTTGAGCACCAGCCGAGAGACCCGCAGCCAGGCGCGCCAGCTGCAGCGCGGCGGCCGGGCTCTGTGTCTTGACCACCAGCAGCACCAGCCGATCGAACATCGACCGCAAGGTGGTAGAGCAGGTCTGCGCCTTGACATCGGGTGCGGGCGGCAGGTTGGTGCCACGGTGCTCGAAGTTCCACAGGTCGGCCGGATGCACACGTTCCGCGCCAGCCAGCTCCTGCACCTCCCGATACTGCGGGAACAGGGCAACGGCCTGGACCTGCCGGTTGTTCAACAGGGCTTCCAGGTATTCGATCAGTGCAAAGCTGGCGCGCTCTATCTTGTCGGCCGCTTCAGAAGTACATATCTGGGGACGTTGAACAAAACGCTGCGCTGCCGCCTCCATGGCCCGCAGCACATGGGCAGGCGCGCTGAGGCCCACCATTTCCAGTGCCCCCACCGACTGGTGAAGCTGTTGACGCGCCATGCGAAGCGAGCCTGGATCGACCGCTTCCAGGTCGTCGTAGCGCGACTGCTCGGTTTCACGGACGAAGCGACGAATGGCCTTGTTGGCACCATCGAGCGACTTGCGCAACTCTTCGAACACCCAGGCCAGCGGGCCGAGGTCGGCGAGCGGTGCGTCCGGCTGCGAACTGTCGGCGAGCTTTTCTAGCATGTTGGTTCAGCGTTTGGTCAGTGGCTCGAAAGGGTTCAGGCAATCTTGAATCGGGCCACGGACTGGCGCAGTTCCTCGGCCATGGCGGAGAGCTCACGCACCTGGTGCGCGGTGGAGCGCGTTCCTTCACCCGTCTGCTCCGTCACGGCAAAGATGTGCTGGATGCTGCCAGCCACCTCGTTGGCGGAATCGGCCTCCTTGGACGCTGCATCGGAAATCTGCTCAATGAGGTCGGCCAGTCGGCGAGACACGCGATCGATCTCCGACAGCGCAGTACCCGCGTTGTCCGACAGCTTGGCCCCTTCCACCACACCCTGCGTGGAGCGTTCCATGGCGGCCACGGCATCCTGGGTATCGGTCTGAATCGCCTTCACCAGTGCCGAGATCTGCCGCGTGGCATCTGCGGAACGTTCGGCCAGTCGCTGCACTTCTTCCGCCACCACCGAGAAGCCTCGACCGGCTTCACCTGCGGACGCGGCCTGGATGGCGGCGTTCAAGGCGAGCACGTTCGTCTGTTCGGTAATGTCCGAAATCAGTTCGGTGATTTCACCGATCTCCTGAGACGACTCACCCAGCCGCTTGATCCGCTTGGAGGTTTCCTGGATCTGGTCGCGAATCGCGTTCATGCCACCGATGGCGTCCTGCACGGCCTGCAGACCCGACTCTGCGGCCTGCAGCGATGCGCGCGCCACAGAGGCCGATTCCTGGGCCTGTCCAGACACCTGGTTGATGCGCTGCGCCATGTCCAGCACGGACTGGCCGGTTTCGCGAATTTCGCGCAGCTGTTCGGTGGAAGCGGCCAGCAGCTCGGTGGACGTGCTTTCCACCGCCGACGTCGTCTGCGCCACCCGGGTGGCCGTGGCCTGCACGTTGCCCACCAGAGACCGCAGTTCTTCCACCGTGTAGTTCACCGAGTCGGCGATGGCGCCAGTGATGTCTTCCGTCACCGTGGCTTCCTGCGTCAGATCGCCTTCGGCCACCGTCTGCAGTTCGTTCATCAGCCGCAGAATGGCAGCCTGGTTGGCGTCGTTCACGCGTTTGGCATCCTGCTCCAGCGCTTCGGCTTCCAGCCGCTGGCTTTCCGCCACCAGCTGGCGTTGCCGGCTGTCCAGCAGCTGCACATAGGCCAGACCGGCAGCACTGGCCAGTGCGAACAACGTCAGCAGGATCAGCGCCAACAGTTCGCCTGCCGCCAGCCCGGTGCGGGTGGACAACTCGCTTTGCAGGCGCTGGAGACCCAGGCGCAGCGGTTCGCTGTCGCCGATCACACCGGCCTGTGCTTCGCGGGCCGACACAAGGCCCTGCAGGTTGCCCAGGATGGCGCCGGCTTCGGTACGGGTCTCTTCGTACAGCTTGAGCAGTGCCTCCAGACTCTCCCGGATCTGCGGGTCGCGCGCGGCCACCAGACGGAGCTCGTCGCTGCCGTTGAGCAGGCCTTCGCTGATTTCCTTGAACGTGTTCAAGTCCTTGCCCAGCAAGAACACGGCCTCGGGGCTCACCCCCTCCAGCGTCAGGAATTCGTTGGCCGACTTGCCGATGCGCTGGGTCAGCATCACGAGCTGGCCAGAGGCGGCAATCTCGACCGCCGGGGCCCCTTGCTGCAGCTTGAGCGACGAAATGGTTTCGGCGATTTCCAGCAGGTCGGAGGACTGGCGGTTGATGGTGCTCAGAGCGGCGCCCACCTGGGTCAGCACCGCCTCCTGGTTCAAGACGGCAGCCGCGTTGGTCTCGGCGCGCTCCACCATCGGCAGCAACTCGTCCATCAGGGGATCAAAAGCAGGACCTGCAGCGTCGATGGACAACTCGTTGTCCCCGGATTTCAGGCCACGCACGTTGCGCGCCAGAACGGTGGAACTGTCCTTCACTTCGCCGAACGCTTCCGGGCTGCCCACCAAAGCCTGCGAAACGCTCTTGGCCAGACGCTGCGACTGCATCAGTGCCTGACCGCTGGCAGCCACCTGCTGGCTGGTCTTGTCGGCCTGGCTCAGGATGTAGAAGGTGATCGCACCCAGAAATACCAGCGCAAGCGCCAACAGCACGGCAAGCGTTCGCTGATGCTGGTCGGCACGCCGCGTGCCCAGAAGCGGCACAGTGACCAACCCGGCGCCGGAGGGGTCGTCACGCTCCTCGGTGGCGACGGGAGACAACCCCTCTTGCGGCGATAGCCGCGCGGCCGCCATCTCGGCAATTTCCTGATCGGTGGCATTCGACAGGTCGGGCTCGTCGTTCTCTTTTTTCTTGAACATTCCCTGGAGTCGATCGATCGTGGCCATGAAAAAACCTTCCAACAAAATAATGTCTGAACCGGTGGCGCCAGGCGCCACGTGACTCAGGCCGCGATGGCCAGAAACTCCGGCTCAGTCGCCAAACCCTGAAGATCCAGCTCCTGCCATGTCTGACCCTGCAAGTCGATCAGGCAACGGGAGAAGTAGGCGGGCGCACCATCGGGCACCTGGGCAAGCGTGCTGAAGTTCGCCGGGTTGCGCAATCCGAGCAAACGATCAATCAGCAGTACCGCATTGATGCCCAGCGCCTGGTGAAAGCTCACCAACCGCGATTCGGAAGTGATGCGCTCCGACGCGGCGGTTGCAGCGCCTTCCGCGCCCACGAGCCTGGCAAGGTCGACCACTCCATGCAGTCCGCCGCGCAGACTGGACACGCCCAGATACCACGGCTTGGTGTAGGGCACGGCCTGCACGGCAGACCAGGGGAAAATTTCACCGGACTGCACCAGCGGAAGAAGCAGACGCCGGCTTCCCGCTTCAACGGCCAGCCAGGAGGCCGTCGCCGCCTCGGTTTTCGCCGCCGACAGGCGCTGCGCGAGTCGTTCCTGGAGATCCTTGAGTGACTGTCGGTTGGCCATGCTCTGTGTGCGCGCAGTACAGGCGGGGCTTCAGCCCAGCGCCCGGATCTTGGACAGCAGTTCTTCGGCATTCACCGGCTTCGTGACGTAGTCGCGAGCGCCCTGGCGCATGCCCCACACGCGGTCGGTCTCCTGGTCCTTGCTGGTGCACATGATCACGGGAATGTTGGAATACTGCGGGTCTCGGGTGATGGCCCGCGTCAGTTGAAAACCATTCTGACCGGGCATCACAACGTCCATCAGGATCAAATCCGGCTTTTCTTCGCCCAGCCGACGAAAGGCCTCATCGGCATTCTCGGCGGTGCGCACGGTGTAGCCGTTTTTACCCAGCAAATCACACAAAACCATGATCTCGGTTTTCGAATCGTCGACCACGAGGACTTTCTTGATTGGCATATCAGACTGCTCCAGTGAGGTTGGCGCCATACTGCTGCACCGCTTGCAGCAACTGGTCTTTGGTAAAGGGTTTGGTGAGGTAATCCTGAGAACCCACCATGCGGCCACGGGCCTTGTCGAACACGCCGTCCTTGGACGACAGCATCACGACAGGGATGTTGGCGAAACGCGCATTGCGCTTGATGATGGCGCAGGTCTGATAGCCGTCCAGCCGGGGCATAAGAATGTCGCAGAACACGAGGTCGGGCTGGTAGTCGTTGATCTTGGCCAGCGCGTCGAAACCGTCATCCGCCAGCAATACTTCGTGACCACCCTGCTTGAGGAAGATTTCGGCACTGCGACGGATGGTGTTGCTGTCGTCCACCACGAGGACTTTGTAGGCAGGTGTTGTGCTCAAGATGGGGTCACTCCAGTAAACGGACGGGACAGAAGGCACACGGCCTGATCGGCGAAGTCGACGCTCAGGCCCCCATGGTCGGCGGGATCATAGCGGCATACCCCCTGGCGGCACACGGACGTCGAGGGGCACAGCCGCGTGCAACGTTAAATTTGAACCATTTCAAAGTCTTCCTTGCGCGCACCGCATTCCGGGCAGGTCCAGTTCATGGGCACGTCGGACCAGAGGGTTCCAGGGGCGATACCGTGGTCGGGTGCACCTGCAGATTCGTCATAAATCCAGCCGCAGATCAGGCACATCCAAGTCTTGTTTTCACTCATGTTTTGAGGGGCGTTGTCATAGAATGCGGCCATTGTATAGAGCAGCATTCCCCGCTCTGGTGGCCTGTCCGACCAGCGATCCATCGGAGGCGACGATGTGTTCCGAACACCGTCCAGGCCCCACCCGCCGGGCCATTTCGCCACCGCCACATGCCCGACCTTCCTGAAACCCCCCAAGACAAACCGTCTGCCGAAGCGGGCGACGCATCGCTACCCTGCGTCATGGTCTTCAACGCCAACGACCCCAGCGGGGCTGGAGGACTCAGCGCCGACCTGACCGCGATGTCGAGCGCCTCCGCGCATGTGCTGCCCGTGGTGACAGGCGCCTACATCCGGGACACCTCAGAGATCCACGACCACATCGCCTTTGACGAGGAGGCGGTGGCAGACCAGGCCCGTTGTGCGCTTGAGGACATGCCTGTGCAGGCGTTCAAGGTGGGCTTTGTCGGCAGCCCGGAGAACCTGAGCGCGATCGCGGAAATCACCACCGACTATGCCGATGTGCCGGTGATTGCCTACATGCCGGACCTGTCGTGGTGGGATGAACTGGCCATCGAGACCTACCTCGACGCCTGCACCGAGTTGCTGCTGCCACAGACCACCGTTCTGGTGGGCAACCACAGCACCTTGTGCCGCTGGCTGCTGCCCGACTGGGAGGGCGACCGCCCTCCGCATGCGCGCGAAGTGGCGCGCGCCGCCGCCGTGCACGGTGTGCCCTACACACTGGTTACCGGATTCAACACTGCCGACCAGCACCTGGAAAGCCATCTCGCGTCGCCTGAGACCGTACTGGCAACGGCCCGCTACGAACGCTTCGAAGCCACCTTCAGCGGCGCGGGGGACACCCTGTCGGCTGCCCTTTGCGCGCTGATCGCCGCCGGGGCAGATCTGCAGACCGCCTGCGCCGAGGCCCTCACCTATCTCGACCAGTGCCTGGACGCCGGCTTCCAGCCAGGCATGGGGCATGCCGTTCCCGACCGCCTGTTCTGGGCACACGAGGACGAGGACGAGGCCACATCGACCGAAGCCGAGACGCCGCCCGACAGCGCGCTGGACGCCGGAGACTTCCCGCTGGACACGACGCGCCACTGAGCCTTGGCCACGGCCCTGCCTGTCGGCCTGCACTGCACACTGCAACCATTCCTTCATCCAACCACCAAGCATCCATGAGCGCCACAGACCGCAACCAGCAACTCTTCGACCGCGCCAAGGCGCTGATTCCCGGCGGTGTGAACTCGCCCGTGCGGGCGTTCCGTGCGGTGGGTGGAACGCCACGTTTCGTGCAGCGCGCCCATGGCGCCTATTTCTGGGACGCGAACGGCCAGCGGTACATCGACTACATCGGCTCCTGGGGACCCATGATCCTGGGCCACGGGCACCCGGCCGTGGTGGAAGCGGTGCAGAAGGCTGCACTGGACGGATTTTCCTTTGGCGCGCCCACCGAGCGCGAGGTGGAGCTGGCAGAGGCCATCATCAACCTGGTGCCCAGCATCGAGATGGTGCGGCTGGTGAGCTCCGGCACCGAAGCCGGCATGAGCGCCATCCGCCTGGCGCGCGGCGCCACCGGCCGCAAGAAGATCATCAAGTTCGAAGGCTGCTACCACGGACATGCCGATGCGCTGCTGGTCAAGGCGGGTTCCGGCCTGGCCACCTTCGGCAACCCCACGAGCGCCGGAGTGCCCCCCGAAGTGGTGCAGCACACCATCGTCCTCGAATACAACAACATCGAACAACTCGAGGCCGCCTTCGCCGAGCATGGACCGGAGATTGCCTGCCTGATGATCGAGCCCATCGCGGGCAACATGAACTTCGTGCGCGCCAGCGTGCCGTTCATGAAACGCTGCCGCGAGCTGTGTACCCAGCACGGTGCCCTGCTGGCCTTCGACGAGGTGATGACCGGATTCCGCGTTGCGCTGGGTGGCGCCCAGAGCGTCTATGCCAAGTTGATCCCGGGCTTCGAGCCCGACATGACGGTCATGGGCAAGGTGATCGGCGGCGGCATGCCGCTGGCGGCCTTCGGCGCGAAGCGCGCCGTGATGGAGCAGCTGGCTCCGCTGGGGGGCGTGTACCAGGCCGGTACGTTGAGTGGCAACCCGGTCGCCACCGCCTGCGGCCTGGCCACCTTAAAGGAAATCAGCCAACCCGGCTTCTTCGAGAAGTTGTCAGCCACCACCCGCTCACTGGTCGATGGCCTGAAATCCGCTGCGGCTGCAGAAGGCGTGGCCCTGTGCGGCGACAGCGAGGGCGGCATGTTCGGCTTCTTCCTGTTCGACGAACTGCCGCAGAACTATGCCAAGGTCATGACCACCGACGGTCCGCGTTTCAACACCCTGTTCCACGGTCTGCTCGACCGCGGCGTGTACATCGCACCGGCGCTGTACGAGGCCGGCTTTGTGAGTGCAGCGCACACCGAAGACGACATTGCAACCACGATTCAGGCAGCGCGCGAGATGTTCCGGCAACTGGCCTGAGCGCGTCGTCCCGGAACGGGTATCCCGCTGACGACCGGGTACTGAAAGAAGCCGCTACGCCGCCTCAGGCGGCGTACATCGGCTTGTTGTCGTTGAGGTTGAGCCAGCCCTTGACGATGCGGTAGATGATCCATACCGCATTGGCCAGCAGCACCGCGAAGCCGACCACGATGAACAACGTCAGCACGCCAAGCACGCCCCAGAGCAGGCCGAACCAGAAGGTTCGGATCTGCCAGCGGAAGTGGCTCTCGAACAGCGTTCCCCGCATGTCATCGCGCTTGACGTAGTTCATCACGATGGCCACGATCGCCGTAATGCCCACCAGGAACGAGGCGGCATACAGCGCGTAGATGATGGTGGTGACGTTCTTTGCGGAACGGGTGCGCTCGTCGTCGGTGCTGGTTTCCATGGAGTCCTCCTGCGCGAATGCTGGTGCCGGATGGCACACTGTGCCAAGCGGCGGATTCAGTGGCGGAAGTGGCGCACACCACTGAACACCATCACCACGCCACGCTCGTTGGCGGCGTCGATCACTTCCTGGTCGCGCATGGATCCGCCGGGCTGGATGACGCAGCTTGCGCCGGCGTCCACCACCACGTCCAGACCATCGCGGAACGGGAAGAAGGCGTCGCTGGCCACCGCCGTGCCCTGCAGCGAGAGCTTCGCGTGACTCGCCTTGATACTGGCAATGCGGGCCGAGTCCAGGCGGCTCATCTGGCCCGCGCCCACGCCCATGGTCATGCCGTCCTTGCAGAACACAATGGCGTTGGATTTCACGTACTTGGCCACCTTCCAGGCGAACAGCAGGTCGTCGATCTGCTGGTTGGTCGGTTGCAATTGGCTCACCACCTTGAGGTCGGCGCGGGTCAGCTCGCGGTTGTCGGCGGACTGGATCAGCAGGCCGGAACCCACGCGCTTGACGTCCTGGGCGTTGCGGCCCTGCTCCCAGGCGGTGGCGCCACCCGGCGGCAGCTCGATCTGCAGGACGCGCACGTTGGCCTTGGCCTTGAACACCTCCAGCGCTTCGGGCGTGTAGCCGGGTGCCATGAGCACTTCAACGAACTGTTTGCCGATGGCCTGGGCGCCCGCGCCATCCAGCACGCGGTTGAGCGCGATGATGCCGCCGAACGCGCTGGTGGGGTCGGTCTGGAAGGCCTTGCTGTAGGCCTCCAGCGCGTCCTTGCCCACGGCCACGCCGCAGGGGTTGGCGTGCTTGACGATCACACAGGCCGGCGCATCGAAGCTCTTGACGCATTCCCAGGCGGCATCGGCGTCGGCGATGTTGTTGTAGCTCAGCTCCTTGCCCTGCAGTTGCTTCGCGGTGACCAGCGAGCCCGGTGCCGGGTACAGGTCGCGGTAGAACGCGGCGCTCTGGTGCGGGTTCTCGCCGTAGCGCAGGTCCTGCAGCTTCACAAAGCGCCCGTTGGACTGTGCGGGGAAGGCACTGCGCAGGGGCACGCTGCCCGCTTCGTCGAAATCGATGCTGGAGAGGTAGTCGCTGATGGCGGCGTCGTAGTTGCTGATGCGGTTGAACGCGGCAACCGACAGCGCAAAGCGGGTCTTGAGGCTGAGGCTGCCCTGCGCCTTGAGCTCGTCAATCACCGGCTGGTATTGAGCAGCATCGGTGAGCACTGCCACGTCCTTCCAGTTCTTGGCGGCGCTGCGCACCATGGCCGGACCGCCGATGTCGATGTTCTCGATCGCGTCGGCCAGCGTGCAGCCGGCCTTGGCCACGGTGGCTTCGAACGGGTAGAGGTTGACCACCAGCAGGTCGATGGTGTCGATGGAATGCGCCTTGAGCGCCGCCATGTGCTCGGGCAGGTCGCGCCGCGCCAGAAGGCCGCCATGCACCATGGGGTGCAGCGTCTTGACCCGGCCATCCAGCATTTCGGGGAACCCGGTGACTTCCGCCACCTCGGTCACCGGCAGACCGCTGTCGGCCAGCAGCTTGGCAGTGCCGCCGGTGGAGATCAGGGCCACGCCCAGCCCATGCAGGGCCTGGGCGAGTTCGACGATGCCGGTTTTGTCGGAGACGGAAATGAGTGCGCGCATGGAGGTCTTTTTCAAAGTTTCAAATGGTTGGCCGAAGCGACGGTTGCATCGCGAGAAGGGAAGCGATCCAGGGGCGCCGAGGATCCGGCTCCGCCGGTCCTAGGGCGCCGTCCTCCTCCCGCCGAAGGCGAGAGAGGGGGAAGACGCAAGGCGGCGCAGGAGGTGCCTCATTCAATCAATCAATCAGCTTGTGCTCGAGCAGCTTCTTGCGCAGGGTGTTGCGGTTGAGGCCGAGCCATTGGGCCGCGCGCGACTGGTTGTTCTGCGAATGCTGCATCACGACCTCCAGCAACGGCTTTTCCACCGCCTTGACCAGCATGTCGTGCAATCCGGCCGGATCGGTGCCGTTGAGGTCCCGGAAATAGGCCTCCATGCTGGTGCGCACGCAGTCGTGCAGACTGGAGTTGCTCATGCGCATGCTCCATGGTTGTTCTGGCCCGGCAACCGGACGTCCAACGCGGTGGTGTTCATGCGGCAAGCCTCCAGGGCTGGGGGTCGTATTCGTGGCCAGGCATGGGTTCGCTCCATTCGTCCAGACTTTCGCTGACGCAGCGCAGCTGTTCTTCGCAGGTGGTCAGGGCATTGATGCGGCCGCGGAATGCGGCGGCTGCGCCTGCGGGCAGCGGCAGGGCCTGGGCGTACCAGCCCAGGTGCTTGCGCGCGCTGCGCACGCCGGTGTACTCGCCGTACAGGGCGTAGTGGTCCTCGAGGTGGTCCAGCAACCAGGTGCGCACTTCCTGCAGGTCGGGCGGCGGCAGCAGTTCGCCGGTGGCCAGATAGTGGGCAATCTCGCGGAAGATCCAGGGTCGGCCCTGCGCCGCGCGGCCGATCATGATGGCGTCGGCGCCGGTGCGCTGCAGCACCTCCCGCGCCATTTGCGGGCTGTCGATATCGCCGTTGGCCACCACCGGAATGTGCAGGCGGCTCTTGATGTGGGCCACCGTGTCGTGCTCGGCATGTCCCTTGTAGCCCTGCTCGCGGGTACGGCCATGCACCGTGAGCATCTGGATGCCGGCGGCCTCGGCGGCCAGCGCCAGTGTGGGCGCATTGCGCACCGAAGCGCACCAGCCGGTGCGTATCTTCAGCGTGACGGGTACGTTGTGGGGCAGGCAGGCCGCCACCACCGCTTCGACGATTTCGATGGCCAGGACTTCGTCCTGCATCAGCGCCGAGCCGGCCCATTTGTTGCACACCTTCTTGGCCGGACAGCCCATGTTGATGTCGATGATCTGCGCACCGCGATCGATGTTGTAGCGCGCGGCGTCGGCCATCATCTGCGCATCGGTGCCGGCGATCTGGACCGCGATCGGTGCCGCTTCACCATCGTGGTTGGCGCGGCGCGAGGTCTTCAGGCTGTCCTGCAAGTCCGGACGCGATGTCACCATTTCGCTGACTGCATAGCCAGCACCGAGCCGCTTGCACAGCTTGCGGAATGGCCGGTCCGTGACACCCGCCATGGGCGCGACGAACAGGGCATTGGGCAGGGTGAAGGCCCCGAGTTGCATGGCGGTGGGAGAATCCAGGAGGAGCGATGGCGAGGCCGGGACCGGAAGTCCGATCGGGCGAGCGGAATCGCATTGTATCTGCCTGTTTTTTCAGCAGACGATAAACCGTCTGCAGCCATCCTCGCCCGCCATCACCGCATTCCGCACCCCTTTCGATGCCCGAATGGTTCGTTTCCCTGTCGCAATGGCTGGCGCTGCCCGAGGTCGGCCTGAGCACCGTGTTCGTGGTGGCCTTCATCTCGGCCACGTTGCTCCCCATGGGTTCGGAGCCGGCGGTGTTCGGGCTGATCAAACTCAACCCGGAGCTGTTCTGGCCTGCCATCCTGGTGGCCACTGCCGGCAACACGGCAGGGGGTGCGGTGTCGTGGCTGATGGGACTGGGTGCCCACAAGGCGGTGGACAAGATGCGCCATGGCACCCCCACCGAACTGCGGGCCCTGCGCTGGCTGGAGCGCTTCGGACCGAAGGCCTGCCTGTTGAGTTGGCTGCCGGTGGTGGGCGACCCGCTGTGCGCGGTAGCCGGCTGGCTGAAATTTCCGTTCTGGCCCTGCGTGTTCTACATGGCCCTGGGCAAACTGGCACGCTACATCACCATGACCACCGCCCTGCTGTGGGTGTTTCCCGGCGGCCTCCCTCTCTGAGTGGCGCGGCGCACATCCTCCCTACCGTCCATGAGCACCACCCTGACCCAGGCCGGTAGCACCGGAGCCGCCATGCCCCGCGCCCTGTGGGCGTTGATGGTGGGTAACTTCGTGATCGGAACCGGGGTGATGGTGGTACCGGGCACGCTGAACGACATCAGCGCCTCGCTCGGCGTTTCCATTCCGCAGGCTGGACAGTTGATCACGGCAGCGGCCATTCTCATGGGGCTCGGGGCGCCGCTGTTTGCCACGCTGGTGGCCGGCTGGGACCGGCGCCGGTTGCTGACCTACGCGATGCTTTGGTACGCCGCGCTCATGGGTATCTGCGCGCTGGCACCCAGCTATGCCGCGCTGTTGCCGCTGCGCGTGCTGGCGGTGATTTCGCCGGCCATCTTCACGCCGCAGGCGGCAGCGAGCATCGGCCTGCTGGTGCCCTCATCCCAGCGCGGCAGGGCGATCACGTTCGTTTTCCTCGGCTGGTCGGTGGCCTCGGTGATGGGCATGCCGCTGTCGGCCTGGATCGGCAGCGAACTGGGTTGGCGCTGGGCCTTCGGACTGGTGGCGCTGATGGCATTGGGCAGCGCAGCCTGGGTGTGGCGCGACATGCCCGACGGCATCAAGCCGGCTGCGCTGTCGCGCCAGGCGTGGGGACAGACACTGGGTTCACCAGCGCTGATGATGGCGGTGGGTGTCACCCTGCTGTCGGCCTTCGGACAGTTCACGCTGTTCTCGTATTTCGCGCCCTATTTCGCGCAGACGCTGGGCGCCAGCGGGCAGGTGCTGTCGCTGATGTTTCTGTGGTTCGGCGCCTTCGGCCTGCTGGGCAACGTCATGGTGACGCGCTTCATCGACCGCATCGGGGCCCCGACGGCGGTGCTGATCACGCTGGGGCTGATGGTGCTGACCCTGCTGCTGTGGCCGCTGGGGCGCCATGCCATCTGGGCCATGGGACTGGTGCTCGTGCCCTGGGCGCTGGGCTGCTTCTCCTGCAATTCGGCCCAGCAGGCGCGGCTGGTGCAGCTGTCGCCTGCATTGGCGCCAGCCAGCGTGGCTCTGAACACCTCGGCCATGTACGGCGGTCAGGCGCTGGGGGCGGCCCTGGGGGGTGTGATGATTGCGCAGGGCCAGATGCTGCGGCTCCACCAGGTCGGTCTGGTGGTGCTGGTGCTGGCGATGGGTCTGAGCCTGTGGGCCGCGCGCGTTCAGAAACGCTCGTGCAGCGTCAGATAACGCCACTCGCCAGCGGCGAGGCCCGCCAGTGACACCCGGCCCACCCGCAGCCGACGCAGCCCGGTGAGCTGCAAGCCGGCGCGCTCGCACAAATGCGCCACCTGCCCGGGCAGATTGCCCTTGATGGCCAGCCGCAGCCGCCACTCACTTTGCCAGCTGGCCCGGGCCGCGGGCAGGGCGTGGCCGTCGAAGAACAAGGCCTTGCCCAGCGACTGCAGGACCGCTTCGCGGCGCGCGGCGTCCTCGAGCGCCGGATCGTTTTCCACTTCGGCCAGCCATTCATGCTCCAGATGACTGGCGTCATCCAGCATCTTGCGGGCAATGCCCGGGTTCTGGGTGAACACCACCAGACCACTGGCCTTGTTGCCCAACGGGGCCGTGATCTGCAAGCGGCGCAGGTGTGCCTTGAGCGGGCGCACACCGGAGCGGTCGCCCGCGAACCGGTGGGCGGTGGTGAACCACTTGGCAGCCAGCGCTTCGGGAAGAAATTGTTCGTCGGGCAACACGCGGGTGGCCGGCTTGTGCCAGACGATGGTCACCGGCTGCAGCGGCTCCAGCCGCGCTTTCGGGTCAAGCATCACGGTCTGGTCGTCGCGCACCCGCTCCATGGGTTCTTCAACCACCACGCCGTCCACCCGCACCCAGCCGCCAGCGATGTAGTTTTCCGCGTCGCTGCGCGAACACGCGAACTGCGCCGCCAGCCGCTTGGCCAGGCGCTGGGCGTCAGGCTGGCCACTGTCGGTCATGGCGGGGCTCAGCTGCTGAACAGGAAGTTCATCACGTCGCCATCCTTGACGACGTAGTCTTTGCCCTCGGCGCGCATCTTGCCGGCGTCCTTGGCGCCCTGCTCGCCCCGGTAGGTGATGTAGTCGTCGAAGGCAATGGTCTGGGCGCGGATGTAGCCCTTCTCGAAATCGGTGTGGATCACGCCGGCCGCCTGCGGCCCGGTGTCGCCCACATGGATGGTCCAGGCGCGCACTTCCTTTTCGCCGGCGGTGAAGTAGGTCTGCAGACCCAGCAGCTTGTAGGCGGCGCGGATCAGGCGGTTCAGACCGGGTTCGTCCTGCCCCAGCTCCTTGAGGAATTCAAGGCGATCGGCGTCGTCCATTTCGGACAGCTCGGCTTCGATCTTGGCGCAGATGGCCACCACGGGCGCGTTCTGCTTCTCAGCGAAGGCGCGCAGGCGGTCGAGGAAGGGGTTGTTCTCGAAACCGTCTTCCGACACGTTGGCCACGAACATCGCCGGCTTGGCCGTGATCAGGAAGAATTGTTTGAGCTGGGCGCGCTCTTCCTTGCTGAAGTCGATGGTGCGCACCGGCTGGGTGTCGTTGAGTGCGGTCTGGCACTTCTCCAGAATGGCCAGCTGCTTGATGGATTCCTTGTCGCCGGAGCGCGCCGTCTTGCTCACCCGGTGGATCGCCTTTTCCACCGAGGCCAGGTCGGCCAGGCAGAGTTCGGTCTGGATGACTTCGATGTCGGCGATCGGGTCGACCTTGTTGGCCACGTGGATCACGTTCGGGTCTTCGAAACAGCGCACCACGTTGACGATGGCATCGGTCTCGCGGATGTGCGCAAGAAACTTGTTGCCCAGGCCTTCCCCCGTGCTGGCGCCGGCCACCAGGCCGGCAATGTCGACAAACTCCACAATGGCGGGCACCACGCGCTCGGGTTGGACGATCTCGGCCAGTTGCTGCAGGCGGGGGTCGGGCACTTCCACCACGCCGGTGTTGGGCTCGATGGTGCAGAAGGGGTAGTTTTCGGCCGCGATGCCGGCCTTGGTCAAGGCGTTGAAAAGGGTGGATTTGCCGACGTTCGGCAGGCCCACGATGCCACATTGGAGACTCATGAAATACCTCGAAAAACAGCCGCCAAGTGTATGCGAAGGGGGTGTCGGAGCCCCGCGCAGACGGGTCGGCGGGCCGATGGGTGTGGTGTCTTGACGCCGCTGCCCGACCCGGACGCACCGGCGGATCGGATGGCGCTATCGGCCGTGGTGCTCGCCGCTGGCGGTGCACAGCGCCTTGGCGGTCGACCCAAGTGCCTGCTGGAGCGCGGCGGTGAGCCCCTGGTGCGGCGGCAGGTGCAGGCGCTGCTGGACTGTGGCGCCGGGCCGGTGGTGGTGGTCACCGGATGCCATGCGCCATCGGTGCGGGCAGCGGTGCAGGACCAGCCGGTGCGGGTGGTGCACCACCCGGACTGGGCCCGGGGAGCCACCGGTTCGGTTCGGATGGGGCTGACTGCACTGGCTGGCGTACCGCTTCCGGTTCTGGTGGCACTGGCTGACATGCCGGCCATGGGCCGCCCGGAGCTGCTGGCCTTGCAGCGCGCCTGGCACACAAGGCCCGCGCACACCGAAGTGCTGGTGCCGATGGTGCACGGCGAGCGCGGCAACCCGGTGGTGCTGTCGGCGGCAGTGCGGGACGCGGTCCTGACCGGGAACCGCTGGCCGTCGCCGCGCGATTGGCAGACAGCCCATCCAGCGCTGGTGCACCGCTGGACCACCGACAACCCGGCCTATCGGCAGGACATTGACACGCCAGAAGACCTCGCCCGCTTCAACGCCACCCAACCGCTGCCTCTGCGCTGGCCCGCAGGCTGGGACCAGACAGGTTGACCTTTCGGCTCAGTCGAAGCGCCAGTCTGCGCGCACGGCCTGACCGGGGCGCAGCACGAAACCGTCGCCCTCCAGCACGATCGCATTCATGCCGAAGGTGATGGCGCCATTCAGGCGCGGGTCCTGGCGGTAGGTATGGAGGGTGTCGCCCACGGTCGGGCTGGATTGGGCGGTGGCCGGATCGATATTGGGGATGGGGCAGCGTGCACAAGGCTTGACCGCTTCAACACGGGCCACGCCCTCGTCGGTCGTGATGTGCATCGGGCCAAGACGGTCTTCGTCGTGCGCCTGCAGGCCACCGAGCACGATGTTGGGCCGGAAGCGGTTCATGGCCACCGGCGCGTGCCCCGCCTGTGCCAGCCGGGCATTCAGATCGGCCAGGGACGCTCTGCTGGCCACCAGCAGGCCGAAGCCGTCGGAAAACTGGGTGGTGGCTTCGCGCCCGCCGGTCCATGCCAGGCTGCTGAGGCGGCGCACCTCGGGGTCGAAACGCACCAGCCGCAAGCGCTTGAGGCTGGCCGGAGCCTCAGGCGCCAGGAAGTCGCTGAACCACTGGGCGGCCAGGTCGCCCATGTCGTAGGCCTGCACCACGTCGTCCCACACCCGCACCTTCACCGGCCACTCGGCCGCTTCCAGCGACAGGTGCAACGCGAGCATGCCAGGGGCCCGCAGCACAAGCTGCCCCATCTTGAAGGAGGGCGTAATCAGCGCCATGCGCGGCAGCTCGCGCTGGGTCACGAACTCGCCCTCGCTGTCCACCACCATCCAGGCGCGGTCCCACGCCAGACCTGCGTCGGTCAGTTCGGCTTCGGGCAGGGACATGCCGGCGCAGGACTTCACCGGGTAGATCCACAGTTCTTCCACCGTGGCGAGTACCTGGGAGGGGAGTGGCAGGGAGGATTCGGACATGGCTGGCAGGGGTTTCGGGGCAATGGGCTGAAACGGCCGCTCGATTGTGCCCTGCTCCTAAAATCCCCTCATGGCCACCACCGCACCCCCCAGCACCTCCACCCGCCGTTTCGACGTGACCGTGCGCGGCGGCGGCGTGGTGGGACAGACGCTGGCCCTGCTGCTGGCGCGCGATCGCCTGAAGGTGGCGCTGGTGGACAACACCGCCACACCCGACAACGCGGCCCGGCACGATGTGCGCGCCTATGCGCTGAATGCCGCCTCGCGGGCGGTGCTGGAGTCGGTCCGGGCCTGGCCGGACGATGCGTCGGCCAATGCGACTCCGGCCACCACGCCGGTGCAATCCATGCAGGTCTGGGGCGACGACGGTGGCGCGGTGCGTTTCGACGCTGGTCAACAGAATCTCGGTGCACTCAACTGGATCGTCGACGTGTCTGCCCTGGAGCAACGCCTGCGCAGCGCGGTGGACTTCCAGCCGGGCATCGAGCGCCTGAACGAAGCACCCACCTCCAGCCTCACTGTGGTGTGCGAAGGCAAACGCAGCCAGACCCGTGCCGATTTCGGTCTGGAATTCGCAGTGCAGCCCTATCCGCACAAAGGGGTGGCAGCGCGCCTGCGGTGTGAACGCCCGCATGGCGGCGTGGCCCGCCAGTGGTTCCAGGACGGCGAAGTGATGGCCCTGTTGCCGCTGGAGGGTGAACACGGCCATGCGGTGGCTCTGGTCTGGTCCGTGCCCACGGCCAAGGCCGATGCCTGGCTGCAAGCCGATGGCCAGGCACTCGCTGAAGCGGTGCAGGCGCGCTGCGGCAATGCGCTGGGACCGATGTCGCTGATCAGCAGCGTACAGGCGTGGCCGCTGGAACTGTCGCGTGCCCGACGCTGGATCGCCCGCACCGATCGCGGCGCGGTGGCCCTGGCCGGTGACGCTGCCCACGCCATGCACCCGTTGGCCGGCCAGGGACTCAACCTTGGCCTGGCAGACGCAGCCGAACTGGCGCGCGTGCTGCACGGGCGGGAATACTGGCGCGAACTCGGCGACCTGAAGCTGCTGCGGCGCTACGAGCGGGCACGCGCCGCCGACGTGAGCGCAATGGGCTGGGTCACCGACAGTCTGTTCGGCCTGTTCTCGCATTCCGATACCCGCATCCAGGGTTTGCGCAACTGGGGCATGAAGGGTTTTGACCGCAGTGGCATGCTCAAGCACTGGGTGGTCCGCCGGGCCACCGGGCTGTAACCCGTCAGGCAGCACCGTTTTTCCGCAAACCGATCAGGGACCCAAACATGAACACCATCAAGACTTTTCTGACAGTGCTGCTCGCTGCCGCTTCCCTGGGCGTTGCGGCGCAGGAGGCCACCATCCGCAAGAACCTCACCGAGCGTCTGCCCAACCTGCCACCCATCGACGAGATCAGCAAGACGCCCATGCAAGGCCTGTACGAGGTTCGGGTCAACGGAAGCGAAATCTTCTACACCGACGCCGAGGGCAAATTCCTCATCCAGGGCTCCCTGATCGACACCCAGGCCCGCCAGGATCTGACCGCTCAGCGCCTGGAAAAACTCTCCGCCATCGACTTCAAGGACCTGCCGCTCAAGGACGCCTTCACCATCGTGCGCGGCAACGGCAAGCGGCAGATGGCGGTGTTCGAGGACCCGAACTGCGGTTTCTGCAAGCGCTTCGAACGCGACCTGCTCAAGGTCGACAACGTGACCGTGCACGTGTTCCTGTACCCGATCCTGGGCCCGGACTCGGTGCAGAAGTCGCGCAACATCTGGTGCGCCAAGGACAAGGGCAAGGCCTTCCTGGACTGGATGGTGAACAACGTGACACCGCCTGCTGCCACCTGCGATGTGGCGGCCATCGAGCGCAACGTCGAGTTCGGCCGCAAGTACCGCATCAACGGCACGCCGGCCAGCTTCTTCGTCGACGGCACCCGCGTGCCGGGGGCGGTGGGAGTTGAACGCATCGAGCAGGCGCTGTCCACGGCCAAACCCTGAGCGGCCACGCGCCCTTGCATGATGGATGCCACCGCCCTTCGCTGGGTCACGATTCTGGGCCGCGCCGGCCTGCTGCCCTTCGTGGGCCTGGCCGTTCTGCTGTGGTTGGTGCACACCGACTTCCAGCCCTGGGTGGCGCTGGCTCTGGCCGCTTATGGCGCGCTGATTGCGTCGTTCCTCGGCGGCATTCATTGGGGCATTGGCTGGAGCATGCCGGCGACCCAACGCTCGCCGGTGGTGCATTTTGGCTGGGGGGTGGTGCCATCGCTGCTGGCCTGGCCCGGCCTTCTGATGCCGCCCCTGCCAGGTCTGGCGTGGATGGGCGCCTTGCTGCTGCTGTGCTATGCGGTGGACCGCCCGCTCTACCAGCGCGCCGGCCTGTCGCACTGGCTGGGGTTGCGCCTGCAACTCACCACCGTGGCAGCGCTGAGCTGCTTCCTGGGCGCCAGCGCCCTCTGATCCCCAGCCCATGACCACCCGCTCCACCACCCGCTCCACCACCCGCCGTACATCGGCCCTCCCCCACGGGCGCGCCACAACCGCCGGAGTGCGTTATGGCATTTCCGTGGCCGATGCCCACGCCCACCTGTTCCGGGTGGTGCTGCACATCGAACGGCCCTCCAGGCGGCAGAGGCTGGTGCTTCCGGTGTGGATCCCCGGCAGCTACCTGGTGCGCGAGTTCAGCCAGCATCTGCAGCACCTGCGTGCCATCCAGAGCGGCGAACCGGTGGGCGTGAAACAGCTGGACAAGCACCGCTGGGAACTGGAGGTGACCGCCGGACAGCCAGTGGAAGTGCACTACGAGGTTTACGCCTTCGACGCATCGGTCCGCACCGCCTACCTCGATGCCCAGCGCGGCTTTTTCAACGCCACCAGCCTGTGCCTGCAGGTGGTGGGCCAGGAAAGCCAGCCGCAGGCGCTGACCTTGCTGCCGGGTGCAGCCACCGAGGGCTGGCAGGTCGCCACCGGATTGCCCGCCACCGATGTGGACCCTGCCGGCTTCGGCCACTATGGCGCGCAGAACTACGACGAGCTGGCCGACTGCCCGTTCGAGATGGGACGGTTCTGGAGCGGCGAATTCACCGCCTGCGGCGTGCCGCACCGCTTCGTGGTGGCCGGCGCCGGCGCCTGGGTCGACTTCGACCGCCTGCTGGCCGACACGAAACGCATCTGCGAAACCCAGATCCGCTTCTGGCACGGCAACGAAGCCCCCCCTTTCCAGCGCTACGTGTTCATGCTGTACGCCAGCGCCGACGGATACGGCGGACTGGAGCACTGCAATTCCACCGCACTCATCTGCCAGCGGGCCGACCTGCCGCGCCTGCCACCGACAAGCGGCACAGGAACCACCGACAAGCCTGCCGCCCTCAAAGCCACCGACGGCTACACCACGCTGCTCGGTCTGATCAGCCACGAATATTTCCACACGTGGAACGTGAAGCGCTTGCGCCCGGCCGAACTCCAGCGCTACGACTACACGCGCGAGAACTACACCGAACTGCTCTGGTTCTTCGAGGGCTTCACCAGCTATTACGACGACCTGATGCTGCGGCGTGCCGGCCTGATCGACGACGCGACCCACCTGAACCTGATCGCCAAAACGGTGAACCAGGTGCAGCAGACCCCGGGTCGGCTGGTGCAGAGCGTGGCCCAGGCCAGCTTCGACGCCTGGGTGAAGTACTACCGCATGGGCGAAAACACGCCCAACGCCACCGTGAGCTACTACACCAAGGGCTCGCTGGTGGCGCTGTGCCTCGATCTGACGCTGCGGCACGAAGGCCAGACCACCCTGGACGACGTGATGCGCGAACTCTGGCGCACCAGCAGCGGCGGGCCGATCCGCGAAGCGGACATTGCCCGCACCCTCAAACGCCTGGGCAAGCGCAGTTTCGATCGCGAGCTGCGCGACTGGGTGCATGGCACGGGTGATCTTCCGGTGATTTCACTGCTCGAAGGACACGGCGCAAGGAACCGCCCGGAGAAGGCCCCGCTGGCACAACGTCTGGGTCTGCGGGTGGTTGAAAAAGACGGCATCACCGTCAAGACCGTGCTGCGCGGCGGCGCAGCCGAGGCGGCGGGCATGGCCGCCGGTGACGAATGGCTGGGTGTGGAGTTCGCCCCCGCGCGGCGCGGTCAGCCCACCGAGGCGTGGCGCATCCTCAAGCTGGACGAGGTGGCGCTGCTGCTCGGCCAACGCAACCGCATGACCGCCATCGTGGCGCGCGATGGGCGCATGCTGCGCTGCCCGCTGGAATGGCCCGCCGATTCGCATACCGCGCGCCTGCAGGTGGGCGATGCAGACCGCCTGCACACCTGGCTCGACCAGCCCCACTCCCCATAGCGCCTTGCCCCGACAGGCTTGTGCGAGGCCTCAGAACTTCAGGCCCACGCTCAAGGTGTAGCCGTCGATCTTCACGCCGTCCTTGTCCAGGTAGTTCATGTAGTCCAGGCTCAGCGTGAGGTTGTCGGTGGGCAGCAGGCGCAGGCCACCGCCGTAGGAAAAACCGCTGTCGCTGCCGCTGCCGCTGCCCAGACCATCGAAGCGCACCCGGGTTTCGGCCACGCCGGCCCGCCCGAACAACTCGATCACGCCCAGGTTCAGGCGCGAGGCCAGGTACACGCCCACAAACTCGTCCACCTTGACACGCGAATTGATGGCCTGGTTGCCGCGCAGGCGGTCATCGCTGATGCCGGTGCCGATCATGCCCTCCACACCCAGACCGGCAAAGGGTGAGATGCCGAGCATGGCGCGGGCCATGGCGGGCTCGGACTTGACCGAAACGCCCAGCACCGGCACCGACAGGCTGGCGGAGAGTGCCGAATAGCCGAGTTCGCCGTAGATGGCCTGGGCGTGCAGGACTGGCGTGGCAGCAAGCGCGCCCAGCGCTGTGGCGGCCAGGGCAAGGTTGCGGAGTTGGCGCATGGGAGGGTCCTTCCTGATGAAAAAACCGTCATTCTAGAAAAGGTGCTCACCCGGCGACCCAGCGGGGTTTCAGCGAGCGGTCCGCAAGGCAGCTGCCAATGGTCAGGCCTTGGGCAGGTGCACCACAATTTCGTCGTCGAACCGCTGCACAGTGGACGTGCTCTTGAAGTTCCGCAACCCGTCCCGCACCCGGGGCAGCGCTGCCTGCAACTCGGCAGCGGTCTTGCAGTCTTCGATCCGCATGGCCAGGGGTTCCCCCATGGGGCCGAGCTGGTCGTTGATGAACCGCACCACGCGGCGGCGCGCGTCCGACAGCGGCCAGATGTCGCCCACCGCAAACACCGACGGCGGGGCACCGGCCGCAACACCCTGTGCGGGCGCAGCACCAGGTGCGCGCGCTGCCCCCGGGGCGGGTACCACCACCTGTATCCAGCCCTGGGCCACCAGTTGCTCCAGCAACGGCGCCGCTGTGCCCTCGCCGCCCAGCATCTTGTCCAGATCGGCGACCGTTCGCTTGCCATCGGCCATGATCAGCAGCGACCGCAGGCGCGGCGTCAGACCGGCCGGTCGACCCGTTAGTGCCTCGCGCCCGCCATCCGTCTTCGCAAAGACCACGCTTTTGTCCATTGGCCCGTTCCTTTGCCCAGCAATGTAGCGAGTGGCGTCCCGACCCGCTAGGGGGTTGAACCCCGCGTGTGACGTCCGGACGACGCTTCGGCCGCAAGCTCAGCGCCCGCGCTGGTCCAGAACGCGTTTGGCCTTGCCCTGACTGCGTTCTACACCGCCCTCGGCGCAAAGCCGAACAGCAACGCTAGTGCCCACATACGCCTTGACATCGTGCTGCAGACTGGCCGCTGCCGTGCGGGCCTCGTCGCTCTCCGGGGAGAGTCCCGGCCGGGTTTCCACCACCACGGTGAGATCGTCCATGGGGCCGTTGCGGGTGAGCACGCACTGGTAATGCGCCGTCAGGGCACTCTGGCGCAGGATGAGCTCCTCGATCTGCGTCGGAAACACGTTGACGCC
>JALORL010000125.1 GCA_025458915.1 Hydrogenophaga sp. | reverse complement strand
GGGGGTGTACCTAATTCAACAGACGCTCAGGATTGGCGTCGAGCTTGGCCAGGGCATCGCGCGTGGCACGCACGGTGAGCGCCTCGTCCTCGCTGGGCACCAGCAGGCCGGCTTGCAGATAGGCGGCCACGCGGGCCGACTGCACCAGAAAACAGCGGCCTTCGTTGGTCACGAACAGGAACAACTG
Source organism: Hydrogenophaga sp. (assembly GCA_025458915.1). Classification (GTDB taxonomy): domain Bacteria; phylum Pseudomonadota; class Gammaproteobacteria; order Burkholderiales; family Burkholderiaceae_C; genus Hydrogenophaga. The sequence continues at coordinate 6,749 of JALORL010000125.1, read as the reverse complement.
CCCGCGCTGGCTTCGCCAAGCCAGTTGCACGCTGTTGAGCTTGCCGTTGTGGTCCAGCCCGAACCAGGTACCGATCTGCAGTTCGGCCGCCCAGGCCCGCATGGCCTCGCTCGGCTGGCTGCCGCCCTGGTTGATCACCTCGATGTTGCTGGCGTCCACGCCGGTGATCATCTCGATGCTCTCGTTGTCCAGATCGAGATCGCCGACCCCGCTTTCGGGCAGGAAATCTTCCAGATTGGCCAGGCGCTGGGCCAGGCGTTCCATGCTCGCTTCGGGGATGGCCTCGGTGCGGGACATGAACGCATCGGCCAGCGTATCGCTCACCGACTTGATGTGCTGGTCCTGCAAACCCGGCGGATACCCCAACAAGCCCATGCCCTGGCGCAGCCGCTGGAGCAAGCTGGGCAACTGCTGGATCACGCGCGCCCGGTCGTTGCGGTTGGGCTTGGCGCTGGCGGCCCAGAGCAGATCGGTGGCGACCTGCTTGAGCGAAGCTGTCTCCTCGTGCTTCAAACCGTACTTCACGCTGGCCACCGCCAGTACATCCACCCAGACCTTGAACAGGAACTCGCGCACCTCGTCGCGCACAGGCACATCGTCCAGCAGCTTGCGCAACTCGATCGTGTATTGCACCGACAGCGTTTCCTTCTGTTCGATCTGCTGCGCCACACTGACCACACGGCTGGTGCTTTCCTGGCCACTGAGGTGGGTGGCGAGGAACTTCTGAAACTCGTCGAACACCAGCTGAAACACGCGGCGACCGGTTTCGGGATATTGCTCGATCACCTGCACCACACGCTTGATCTCGGCCTCCAGGGCCGCCGAACCCAGGTTGGTTTCGAACCCCATCACGCAGGAGCCCATGCGGTCGATGAGGCGGCGCGCCGGGTGCTGCAAAGCGCTGAAGAACTCGGGCTCGGCCAGCGCCACCCGCAGCACCGGAATCTGCAAACGGGCAAACCAGACGCGCACGCTGGGAGGAATGCGTTCTTCGGCCAGGATGCTCTGGAACATGAGCGCCACCACCTCGATGGTGGCCTTCTCGGACGGCGTGCTGGCCGCCTGCTTCAGTTCCGCCGAGCGCTGGCGCAGCGCGCTGGAAGCGCGCTCCACATGGCTGGCATCGATCTGGTAGGAGCCTCCTGCCAGGCCCATGCTGCCGGTGGACCCCATACCGACGTCCACCCGCAACGCCGACAGGCTTTGCTGCAGGGCCTGCTCCAGCCGCGGCGAAGGTGGGAGGATCTGGGTGGCCTCGAAGTCACCGCCCAGCTTGTCGGCGAGCATGCGCTTGAGGCGCCCCATCACGCCTTGCGCCCGCATCCGTGCGCGGGCCAGCGGTGTGGCGCCGGTCATCATGCGGGTTTCGTCGTGCACGCCCATGGCGCCGGAAGCAGAACCAGCCTGACCTCGCGAAGACGCAAATTCACGTCCTGTCTGCGGGGGATCGCTGGACCGCCGCCCAGCCACCACCGGCGGTGGCGGCGTGGAGCCGGTGCGCGAACCCGGCGTGCGCTTGACCAGTTGCTGAAGATCGATGTCCTTCATCACGCCACTGGCCACCAGAAACTGGTTGGCGGCCTGATAAGCCTCCAGCAGCTTGGCCGCAAATGGCGGTGCCAGGGCCTCCTGGATGAGCTGCCAGGCCTCGCGCGGCAACTGGGCTTCCAGCCACTGATCCACCAGGATCCGGCTCACCACATCGGGCAGCAGCACATCCCCCTTGGCCAGCTCGGCGCGCTTTTCCAGATGCTGGATGCGCAGGCGCAGGTCGTTGAGTTCGGTCGAGGTTTTCTCCAGCACCTGCATGGCCATGCGGGAGGCCATGATCTGGATGTCAATGGTGTCGTCGGCCACCAGTTCAAGCCGGCCGGTACTGAGCGGGTTGCCGCTGGAGGACCCCGACCGTGGCAGCAGGGTTCTCTGAAGTTCCTTGCGGCTGCCGTTGAGCCAGGCCGTCTGGTGGCGCTGGAACAGGGACCAGGCCTCGCGCCTTTCCTGCTGCTCGCGGGTCGTTCCAGGCTGGTCGAGCAAGGCGGTCAGTCGCTTGTCGCACACCCGGACCAGTTCGGGGAGCGCTCGACCCACGTGAACCACGAAGAGTTCACGCGCCTGTTTGGCCAAGGATGAAACGTGTTGTTCAGGCGTAACCACGATGGTTTCAGTATGACACGAAAGATCCATACCTCGGCATCGGGGCTGGCCCCCTGACGGACCGGGTTGCGCCCATGGCGGAGGAACAGGCCTTAGACCACGGCGCCGGCGTTCGGATCGTCCGGATCGCCTTCCTTGCGCGGACCGGCTTTCACCAGATCTTCCCGGGAAACCCCCAGCCACATGGCCACCGATGCCGCCACGAAGATGGACGAGTAGATCCCGAACAGGATGCCGATGGTCAGTGCCAGCGCGAAATAGAACAGGGTGGGGCCACCGAACAGCAGCATCGACAGCACCATCGCTTCGGTGGAGCCGTGGGTGATGATGGTGCGGCTCATGGTGGAGGTGATGGCATGGTCGATGACCTCGGCCGGCGTCATCTTGCGCTGGCGCCGGAAGGTTTCGCGGATGCGGTCGAAGATCACGACCGATTCGTTGACCGAATAGCCCAGAACCGCCAGCACCGCCGCCAGCACCGCCAGCGAGAATTCCCATTGGAAAAAGGCGAAGAAGCCCAGGATGATGACCACATCGTGCAGGTTGGCGATGATGGCCGCCACGGCAAATTTCCATTCGAAGCGGAACGCCAGGTAGATGACGATGCCGACCACCACCATGGCCAGCGCCAGCAGGCCGTCTTCCACCAGTTCCTGGCCCACCTGCGGGCCCACGAACTCGGTGCGGCGCAATTCCACTGTGGGGTCCTTCGCCTTCAGGGCGGCCAGCACGGTCTCGCTCTGCTGGCCGGCGGTCTGTCCAGAAACGGCCGGCAGGCGCAACAGCACTTCGCGGGAGGTGCCGAAGTTCTGCACCGGCACCTCGGCATACCCCAGATCCTCAATGACTTCGCGCACCGCACCCAGGTCGGCCGGCTGCTCGTAGGCCACCTCCATGACGGTACCGCCGGTGAATTCCACCGACAGGTTCAGGCCGCGGGTGACCAGGAAGAACACGGCCAGCACGAAGGCGATGGTGGAGAACGCGTTGAGGGCCAACGCGTGCTTCATGAACGGGATGTCGCGGCGGATGCGAAAGAATTCCATGGTCGTGTCCCGTTGTTCAGTTGGACTTGGTGGAAACGGCGCTGCCGGTGTCCGGCTTCCAGACCGTGCCGATCGACAGGGTCTTGAGCTTGCGCTGGCGGCCGTACCACATGTTCACCAGCCCGCGGCTGAAGAACACCGAGGAGAACATGCTGGTGAGGATGCCGATGCAGTGCACCACCGCAAAACCGCGCACCGGACCGGAACCGAACAGCAGCAGCGCAATGCCGGCGATCAGCGTGGTGACGTTGGAGTCCAGGATGGTGGCCCAGGCGGTCTCATAGCCGTTCTGGATGGCGGTCTGGGGGGCAGCGCCGCGCCGCAGCTCTTCCCGTATGCGCTCGTTGATCAGCACGTTGGAATCGATGGCCATGCCCAGCGCCAGCGCCATGGCGGCGATGCCAGGCAGGGTGAGGGTGGCCTGCAGCATGGACAGCACCGCCACCAGCAGCACCAGGTTGAACGCCAGCGCCACGCTGGAGAACACGCCGAACAGCAGGTAGTAGATGACCATGAACACCACGATCACGGCAAAACCCCAGATCACGCTGTTGAAGCCGCGCTCGATGTTCTCGGCGCCCAGGCTCGGGCCGATGGTGCGCTCCTCGACGATCTCCATCGGTGCAGCCAGCGACCCGGCGCGCAGCAGCAGCGCGGTGTCGGTGGATTCCACCGTGGTCATGCTGCCGGAGATTTGCACCCGGCCGCCGCCGATCTCGGTGCGGATGACCGGCGCGGTCACCACTTCCCCGCGGCCTTTCTCGAACAGGATGATGGCCATGCGCTTGCCCACGTTCTCGCGCGTCACATCGCGGAACACGCGCGCGCCCTTGGCGTCAAGCGTGAGGTGCACGGCCGCTTCCTGGGTCTGGCTGTCAAAGCCAGCCTGTGCGTCGGTGAGGTTTTCGCCGGTGAGCAGCACATCACGGCGCACGATGACGGCACGGCCCTCGCGGTCCAGGTAGCGTTCGGAGCCGAAGGGCACCGGGCCGGTGCCGCGTTCGGCCGCCAGGCCTTCGCTGCTTTCGTCGACCAGGCGCACCTCCAGCGTGGCAGTACGGCCCAGGATGTCCTTGGCCTTGGCGGTGTCCTGCACGCCCGGCAGTTGCACCACGATGCGGTCGATGCCCTGCTGCTGGATCACGGGTTCGGACACCCCGAGCTCATTGATGCGGTTGCCCAGCGTGGTGATGTTCTGCTTGAGCGCCTGATCCTGCACCAGGCGGGCAGCTTCCGGCGCGAGCGTGATCTGCAGCCGGCCACCGGACCCCTCGGAGACCTCTTCCACCACGAGGTCGGTGAACTGGTCGCTGATGAGGTTGCGCGCGGCCTCCAGCGTCTGGGCGTCGCTGGCGCGCAGCTCGATGGTCTGGCCGTTGCGGCTGATGCCGCCGTGGCGCACGCCCTTCTCGCGCAGGGCCACGCGCAGGTCACCGGCCAGCACGTCGGCACGGCGCACGAGGGCGGCGGGCATGTCGACCTGCAGCATGAAGTGCACGCCACCACGCAGATCCAGGCCGAGGTACATGGGAGACGCGCCCAGACCGGCCAGCCACGCCGGTGTGCGCGGCAGCAGGTTGAGCGCGACGACGTAGCCGGGGTCGGCCGGGTCGGCATTGAGCGCGCGGTCGATGGCGTCGCGCGCCTTGATCTGGTCGTCGGTGGTCTCGAAGCGGGCCCGCACCGAATTGCCTTCGAACTGGATCAGCGAGGCATTCACGCCCTGCTCGGCCAGCACCTGTTCCACGCGGGTGGCGGTGGAACCGTCCACCTTGACCGAGGCCTTGGCCGCCGACACCTGGACCGCCGGCGATTCACCGAACAGGTTGGGCAGGGCGTAGATCAGGCCGATCAGCAGCGCGACGGTGATGATCGCGTACTTCCACAGCGGGTAACGGTTCATGGTGGTGGGCGGCCGCCAGGGCCTTCAAAGAGAACAGGGGGCGCCACCAGGGCGCCCCGGGGATCGGATGTCAGACCGCCTTGATCGAGCCTTTGGGCAGCACCTGAATCACAGCGGAGCGTTGCATCTGGACTTCCACGCCATCGGCAAGTTCCACGCCGATGTAGGACTCGCCAATCCTGGACACCTTGCCCAGCAGGCCGCCGGCGGTGACGACCTCGTCGCCCTTGGCCAGCGCTTCCACCATGGCCTTGTGTTCCTTCTGGCGCTTCATCTGGGGCCGGATCATGACGAAATACAGCACCACGAACATCAGCACCAGGGGCAGCAGGCCCAGCAAGGTGTCCTGGGTGGAGCCACCGGCGGCGGCTTGGGCGTAGGCGGGGGAAATGAACACGGGCAATCTCCAACAGGTTCGATTTGTGAAAACAACGAAGGCCCGGATGGGCCTTCAGTCGAAACCACCCGGGCGAACTGGTCGCAACCGGGGATTGTATGCCGCGCCCTGCGCGGTCGCCGGGGGCCGGATACCCCCTCAGGCGGCCTGCACAGCGCCCTGCTCGGGCTGGCGCCAGCGCGCCATGAGCGCGCTCCAGCGGCTGCGGGTGGCGGCCAGGTTGCGTTCCTTCACGTGGCCGAAGCCCTTGATCTGCTCGGGCAGGCGGGCGATTTCCAGCGCCAGGGCATGGTTGCCGGCGTCCAGCGTCTGCAGCAGCTCTTCGATGCAGGTGCGGTATTCGCCGATCAGGGCACGCTCGGTGCGCCGCTCCTCGGTCTTGCCGAACGGATCCAGGGCCGAGCCGCGCAGGAACTTGAACGGGGCCAGCAGGCGGAACACGGTGAACATGTAGCCGCCGAACTTCTGTTTCACCAGTTCACCCTTTTCATTCTTCTTCGCCAGCAGGGGCGGCGCGAGGTGCAGCTTGAGCTTGAAGTCGCCTTCGAACTGGGTGGCCAGGCGGTCGTGGAATGCGGTGTCGCTGTGCAGGCGGGCCACCTCGTACTCGTCCTTGTAGGCCATGAGCTTGAACAGGCAACGCGCCACGGCTTCCGTCAGGCTGGACTTGCCGAACGGCGCTTCCACCTCGCGCACGCGCTGCACGAAGCCCTGGTAGCTGGCGGCGTAGGCGGCGTTCTGGTAGCCGGTGAGGAACTCCACCCGGCGCTGCACCAGGCTGTCCACGGTTTCGCGCTTCTTGAACTGGATGACCTGTGCACCGGGCGAGGCCGGAGACATCAGGGCCTGCACAGCCTTGGGGTCGTGCGCGGCGCGGCGGCCCCATTCGAAAGCGGTCTTGTTGTTCGCCACGGCCACCGCATTGAGTTCGATGGCGCGCATCAGCGCCGCATGGCCCAGGGGCACCCAGCCGCGCTGCCAGGCGTAGCCCAGCATCAGCGGGTTGGTGTAGATGCTGTCGCCCATGAGGGCGGTGGCGGCAGCTTCGGCGTCGAACACGCCCACTGCCTCGGCACCGAGGTTGTTCACCAGCGTGTCCACGCACTCCTGGGCCGGGTTCTGCCACTCCGGGTTTTTCACGAACGCGGCCGTGGGCGTGGCGTTGGCGTTGAGGGCCACATGGCTGCGGCCGGCGCGCAGGCGCTGCCAGGTTTCCTTGTGCGCGGCCACGATGGGGTCGCAACCGATC
>JALORL010000124.1 GCA_025458915.1 Hydrogenophaga sp. | reverse complement strand
GCCGACGATGGCGTTCATGCCGACCGATTGGTCGTCGCCGCGCTTGGCGAAGCTGGTGTGCAGCACGCTGTCCTTGCTGAACTGGTAGCTGGCCGACACGCCGGCGCCGTTTTCGTTGTCGGTCTGGCCGACGATCTTCACTGCCTCCACGCCAGCGCGCAGCGTGAGCGGGCCGGTGGTCCAGGCCACGGCCGGGCGGAAGCCCTTGGCCAGGCCGTCCTCCTTCGTCTGCACCAGACCGAGTTCGAAGCGCAGGTTCTGGCCGGCGTTGAAGCCGAGCGCGCCGTGGAAGGCGTCGCTGCCGAAGCGGCCGCGCAGGAACTGGGCGCGGTAGGCCTCGTAGCCGCCCACGTTGAGTTCGAGCAGCACATCCTTGCCCAGCGGGAACAGGTCCATGGCTTCGAAGCGGCCGAGCTTGAGGTCGGCGCCGGCATTGCCGAACTGCACCCAGAGGTCGTCCACGGCGGCGTCGCCGTCCTTCTTCGTCAGCAGGCTGGCGCGGGCTTTCACGAACGCGCCACCGCCCGAAAGCGGTGTGGTGGCGTTGACTTCGATGCGGCCGGACAGCGTGAGGTCGCTGTCGCGGGCGTTGGTGGCGGGGGCGTCAATGGCGTTGACGTAGAGCGTGTCGAGCTCCAGGTTGGCGTCAAAAGCCACCTGGGCATGGGCGCCGGCGGCGCAGGACAGGGCGGCCGCAGCGGCCAGGGCAATCAGGGAACGGTTCATGGAAGGGTCTCCTCGTTGGGGAATCGGCCCCTGCCAGCCCCACGGGAACTCCGGTGGACCAGGCCTGGGGCCGCCTGCTGCCGACCGGTCCACCGGGGGTGTCCGTTCGGCCTGCGCATTGAGCCCGTGGGGCTGCAACGGCAACGGCAGGGTTTTCCCGAAACTGGATTACATGCACCGTTTTGTAATGTTGTTTTAATTATTGATGTTTAAGGGTTAACTATTTGTCGCCATTGGCTTTTTTCTGCTTCCGTAACCGATACGTAATCGATAGAAAGATGCAAGCCGGAAATCGATGCTTTTTTACAACAGTTACCCAAATAGTAACCGGGTAACCCGAAAACATCCTGGCTCCGGGGGTGTTGGCAGCGACCGGATGCCGGCCTTCAGCCGCGCCGCGCCTTCGCCCAGCGCACGATGTCGGACGCGCCCATCGCACCCGGCTGCCGGGCCACTTCGTTCCCACCCACGAACAGCGCCAGGGTGGGAATGCTGCGGATCTGCAAACGCGCCGCCAGGTTCTGTGCCACCTCGGTGTTCACCTTGACCAGCCGCATGTCGGGCTCCAGCGCGCGCGCCGCCTGCTCGAAAGCCGGGGCCATCATGCGGCAAGGGCCACACCAGGGCGCCCAGAAATCCACCAGTACCGGCACCTGCGACCGGGCGATGTGTTTGTCGAACGCCGCCTCGTCAAGCTCCACCGGATGGCCGGTGAACAGGGGTTGGTGGCATTTGCCGCAGTTGGGCGCTGCGCCCAGGGCGGTCGCGGCCACGCGGTTGTTGGTGTGGCAGTGGGGACAGACGATGTGCAAGGGGTCGGACATGGGAAGCTCCAGCAATGTCTCCCGGACATGGAGGTCCGCCTGCGGATTTCAAGACACCCCATGGGGTATCGGTCGCGCGATCCCGCCGGCAATCGCGGCCTCAGCGGAAGCGTGCACACACCGCCAGGCTGCGGTACCGGGCAGTCTTGCACTGGGTCCACAGACAACGCTCGCGCTGAAAGAATCCCAGGTTCGTGCAAGGCTCGCTGGGTGGCGCACGGGTCATGCGCGGCTCAGCAACCTGCCCCGCGACCAGCGGACCCGGCAGCAGCGCCGGGGCGCGGACGTCGCTGCTGGCGTCGCCGGCGCCGTCCGCTCCCTGCCCCACCGGTTCCGCACCCCCCACCGCAGACTGGATCGGTACCGTCGGCGGGGCTGCCGCCGCTGGCAGGGCTTCCGACGCACCCGCCAGCGGTGGCTCGGCAGGCGGCATCACCTGCAAGCCCAGCAACCAGGCTGCACCAACCAGCACACACGCCACCAGGGCGAGCGCCGGCGTGCGCCACCGGCCAGGCCACCACCAGCCAGGGGGGACAGGGTCTGACCGCAGCGGTTGCGTGGCCAGGTACGCGTCCGCTGCACCGGGTGGCCCCGCCAGCGGCACATCGACCTGCGGCGACAGCGAACGCAGCAGCGCCGTGTCCGACGCGCCCACGCCACCCAGTGGCGGCGGTTTGACCGTTGCCAGCAGGTTCGCCATGGTCGACTGGCTGTCCGCAGACACCCAATCGCGCAGGTCGGGCGCGCCCCCGGCCAGCGAGCCATTGCCCGCACCGGCAGCAGCCAGCTGCACCGCTTCCAGGGCCTCGCGCAGCGCGGTCATGGAGGCGTACCGCAGCGTGCGGTCCTTGTGCAAGCACTGCTGCAGCACCCGGTCGAGTGCTGGCGGCACGGCCGGAACCAGCACCGCCGCGCTGGGCGTGGGCTGGTGCAGGATGTTCTGGGTGATCTCGACGAACTGGGTGCCATCAAACGGTGGCCGACCGGTCAGCAGCTCGAACAGCAGCACTCCGCAGGCAAACACGTCGCAGCGCGCGTCCAGCGTTTCGCCGCGCAACTGCTCGGGCGCCATGTAGCGGGGTGTGCCAATGAGCTGGCCCTCCACCAGCGTGGCCTGCATGTCGCTCTGGTCGAGCATCTTGGCGATGCCGAAATCGGTGAGCTTCACATGGCCCTGCTGGTCCACCAGGATGTTCTCGGGCTTGATGTCCCGGTGCAGCACGTGGTGCTGGTGCGCATGTTCCAGCGCCGCCAGCACGCCACCCACCAGGTGCAGCACACCCGCGACGGAAAAGCGCACGCCCTGGTTCAGGCACTGGCGCAGGTTCAACCCCTGCACGCACTCCATCACCAGGTAGGCGCCCTGTGCGCTGCGGCCCACATCGTGCACCGCCACGATGCCGGGGTGGCGCAGGCGCGCCACGGATCGCGCCTCCACCACGAAGCGACGTTCGTGGGCCTGCACCGCGTCAGGGGCCATGCCCGCGGTGCGCAGCGTCTTGATGGCCACCACCCGCCCCAGCTCCGGGTCGTAGGCACGCACCACCACCCCCATGGCGCCTTCGCCCAGCAGGTCAAGAACGATGTAGCGGCCGATGTGTTCGGTGGGCATGCAGGGGGGCACACGAATGGTGCGTGCTGCGATTACAGCGCAAGGTGCCCGACCCGGCGGTGCATGCGGCCAACCGCGTCACGGCCCGGGTGCACAAGAGCCCTTGAAATGCCAGAAATGTCACGGTGCGCCGCGCCGAAGCGCGCGTGCAGACCCTGCTCAGATGAACTGGCCGATCAGGCTGGCCACGAAACTCAGGAGGATGGTGGTGGTGAGCGGGATGAACCATTCCCGCCCGAAGGCCTTGAAGCGGAAGTCGCCGGGCAGCTTGCCGAAACCCAGCTTCTGCAGCAGCGGCGTGAACCAGCTGATGAGCAGCAGGGCCAGGAAGATGACGATCATCCACCGGATCACGCGCAGCTCCTCGGTTTCCACCCAGGGGTACCGCCGGGCCGCCCTTCGGCAGGCTCAGGACGGACGGCTGCTGGTGCCAGCCCCTTGAAGGGGGCGCACGGAGCGCGGCGGGGGTGTTTCATCGTGTCAGAGCCTGTGGGTGCGGTCGCCCGTGGCGAAGCCGAGCGGCAGCCAGCCTTCGCTGCTGGCCGCCGGGGCCAGTGCCAGCACCTTGAACAGCTCGCCCATTTCGTGCTCGTTCACCAGCTTGCCCAGCAGCGCATTGTCTTTCGCGCTGGCGTCCCGGGCCAGGTCCGTCAGCCCGGCATTCAACAGGAAGCGGCCCTGCGCGGTGTAACCCAGCACGCTCAGCCCGGCATCCTGCGCGGCCAGGGCCACACCGGTGAAGTTCACGTGCGCGGTGATGTCCTTTTCGCCCACGTCGGCCAGCGGGTTGTCGTCGCTGCGGTGGGCGCGGTGGCACATGAGCGTGCCCATGTGGCGCTGCGGGTGGTAGTACTCGGCCTCGGGAAAGCCGTAGTCGAAGAAGAAGGCTGCGCCCCTGGTCCAGCGGTCGGCCAGGGTGCGAACGAACGCCTCGGCCTGCGGGTGGATTTCGGTGAGGTAGTCGTGCGGGCCTTCGATGTCCAGCGGCGGACGCAATGCCGTGGGCCGGTCCTGCCACACCAGCGCGCCCGCTGCATCCAGTGCCACGCCGCGCTCGTGCCACACGCCATCGCCCTGCCCGCCCGCGCGGTGCAGCAGCTGCACCGGCATGGCGTCCAGCACCTCGTTGCCCAGCACCACGCCTTCAAAGGTTTCGGGCAGCGCATCGGCCCAGTGCACCACCGGGGCATGCGCCGCCAGTGTGGCCTGCTGGCGCGCGCGCAGGCTGCCAGAGAGGTCGACGATGGTGTAGCGCTGCAGCGGCCGGCCCAGCGCGGCGAGCGCGTCCAGCACCTGCAGGGCCAGCGCGCCGGTGCCGGCGCCGAATTCCCACACTGCGTTCGTGCCGGTGGCGTCCAGCGCCTGCGCCACCTGCCGCGCCACCGTGTGGCCGAACAGTGGCGAGAGTTCGGGCGCGGTCACGAAGTCGCTGCCCTGCCCCGCTGCGCTGGCCGGCCCGTGCGGAAGATGGCCGAACTTCGGCAAGGCGTTGGCGTAGTAGCCCAGGCCAGGTTCGTACAGCGCCAGGGCCATGAAGCGGTCAAACGGCAGCCAGCCACCGGCTGCGGCGATGTGCTGCCGGATAATTCGCAGCAATTCATCCATCGGGCGACCCGGAAACGTTGCAGTTCATATGAACGAAGAAAGTGTGAGATCTTCCAGCGATCTGATCCGGTGGCTCAAGATGCTGGCGTTGCCGAGCTGGGCGAAGGTGGGACTGGCGGCGATTATGCTGCTCACCCTGGCCAACGCCCTGGGCCTGCTGGCCAGCGGCATGCTCGACCGCGACAAGGACGCGATCGCTGCCGCGGTGTCGATCCTCACGGTGGGCCTGCCACTGGGGCTGGTCGTGGTTGCCCTGGTTTTCGGCGACGGGGGTTCGCGCAAGCTGCGGCAACTCACCACCCTGGTGCTGGAGAAGGAAGTACCGACCGCCATCTCGGAGAACCTGGTGGCGTTGACCGAAGGACCCTTGGCCGGCGCGGTCGTTGCGCACAAGGCGCAGGGATTCATCGCGGACTACACCGTCACGACAAAACCGCTGACGGGTGCTGGCGCCCGGCTGGAATTTCGCCTGGAACTCAATGTGCGCAAGGTCAACGTGGTGTACTGGCCCGCGAAACAACCCGACCATTCCGATGCCAGAAAGCTGTTCGAAAGCCATCCTGGCCTGCACTCGTGTTTGTTGGGCGCGGAACGGGAAGGCTATGTCCTCAACCCGGCCATGACCAATTCCGAGGGTCAAGGCAGGCGGGGTTGCGTGTTCATCAAGACGCTTCACGAGGACTTCCTGCTGAGCCCAGCACAACGCCTCTACTTCGCGCAAGATCTGTCTTTTTTCTTGCGTGGTCTTCTGGAGGCTTCGGTAAACCATGACTGACAGGGTCTTGATCACAGGCGGCGCCCAGCGCCTTGGCGCCGAGCTGGTCCGCGCCTTCGCTGGCGCCGGATGGGAGGTGTGGTGCCACTACCAGCACTCCGACGCCCAGGCCAACGCCCTGCGTGCGGAACTGCGCGATGCCGGGCAAACCGTCCATCTGGCCCGCGCCGACCTGTCGCGGGAGGAACAGGTGGTCGCCCTGGTGCGAGACATCGCTGAACACGCCGGGCCTCTTCGCACCGTGGTCAACAACGCGTCGCTGTTTGAACCCGACACCGGTGCGGCGTTTGATCCCGCGCGGGCCCGCGCCCAGTTGGAGGTCAACCTGATTGCCCCCATGCTGCTGGGCAGGGAACTGGCCCGGCAGCATGCCCAGCGCCCAGGCACCGACGCGAGCATGATCCATGTCCTGGACCAGAAAATCTACAACCTGAACCCGGACTACTTTTCCTACACCGCGTCCAAGCTGGCGCTCGAGCGCGTCATTTCGCTGCAGGCCCAGGCTCTGGCTCCTGCCATCCGTGTGTGTGGTGTTGCCCCGGGATTGATGTATCTCAGCGGTCCCCAGAAACCGGAAAACTTCGAGCGCGCAAGCCGCATCAACCTGTTGCGCAAACCCATTGACCCGGCCGATGTTGCACGCGCCTGCCTGTTCATGGCGCGCACTGCATCCATCACCGGCACCACGCTGTGCGTGGACAACGGACAACATCTCGTGCCCCTGGAACGCGACGTGATGTTTGTGGTGGACGAACTGTTTGCGGCTGCAGGGGGTGCCCATGAACGAGCCTGAACCCAATTTCCCGTGGATGAAATACCGAAAACTGTTCCTTCGCCGGCACGAGGTCTGGGTTCAGATCGGCATTCACGACTTCGAGAAAACGGCCGCACAACGCATCTGGATCGATGTGGACCTGTATGTCCCCTATGCAGCGTCAACACCGAGCGCCGACCGTCTCGACGAGGTGGTGGACTATGACTTCGTGCGTGCCGTCGTTGCAGAGCGCATTCAGCAAGGTCACATAGGCCTCCAGGAAACCCTGTGTGACGACCTGGTCGGGCGCTTGCTGCAACACCCGGACGTGCACGCGGTGCGTCTGTCCACCTGCAAGCCTGACGTCTATCCCGACTGCGAAGCGGTAGGGGTCGAGGTGTTTCGGGTCCGCTCGGATGGGGGCAACACGGGGCCCCGGGCATGACAGCACACCCATCCAGGTCGACGCCGAACTCAACCAGGGCACCCAACCCCTGCTGCCGCACGACGACGACATCACCCACGTGCTCGACTACCGCAAGGTGCGCCAGATCATCATCGACGAGTGCACCGCCGAACACGTGAACCTGCTGGAAAGCCTGATCGGCAAGCTCACGCGCCGCCTGATGCAGCTGCCCGGCGTGATCGGCGTGCGCGTGAAGATCGCCAAGCTCGAAATCTTTGACGACTGCGAGGTGGCGATCCGGATGGAGAGTGGGCAGTGGTGAGCGTTTGTCGAGAACAATTGAGTCTGTCATTCGACAATCGAGTCTGTACTTCTACTCCATAAAAAAACAAGCACTTACGCGTGGTTAATGCTTGGTTTGTATTCTCAAGGCACGGGAAAAGACCACGCAAACTTTGGATCCATGGAATGGTGCCCTGCATCCCCGCAGTTGAGTAAGGCACCCTATGTCAGCACAAACCCGCAGATATGCGTGCATCGTCGGGACTCGCCAGAAGTGAAGATGGGCTGTTTTCAGGCGTACACGCAAAGGTCGGAATGCAGCTGCAGGAGCCGGTCGGTGCTGGCAGTTCAAATCGCTTTGACCCCCATGAAGCTGACCTCCAGTGTGGCAACCACAACTGGTCCGAGCGGCTGGTATGGGAGGTGCAGCTGACCTTGACTTGCGGATGGGTGGACTCGCTGTTCCTGCGACTGCCTTCCTGTCGCGTGAACTGGTGGTAACGACCCGACGCGGTTGTCTGGCAATGGCCCACGTGGCAGTCATACCGGTTGCAGCGTTCGGCAGGTTTAGACGCTACAACCGCGTGCTTCCCAGTAAACTGCCCAAGGGCTCCCGCGCCCGATCTGTCGAGCCGCTCAAGCACAGGTAGACCAGTCGTTTTTTTGGAGCTGTTGAATCTACCCTTTCGTTCAGTGTGTGGCGCTACTGGATTGGCTTAAAACACATTCTGGAGATGTAATGCCACTTTGTTTAACGACAGCGGTCATGGGCAACTGGATTTTGGCCCATTTAAATCAAAGATGCCGTTAGTGAACGAACCGCTATCCAAAGTGCTAGTATCCCTTGAAGCCTTGGTGATCTTGGCTCCGCTAACTCTGCTTGCCTCGTTTTACTTGGTTTTTATTGCCGCCTTGTATTGGGAAACGTATGACCTTATCCCGTGGCATGGCTGTTTTGTTCCATTTCTTGCAGTTACCGCGCTCGGGTGCCTACTCTGTCTCTGGAAAGCAGTGTTAACGCTTGCTTTTCAAGGCCGAGTAGGAGTAGCCAAAATAGATCGCAGGTTCATCATTTCGATTTACTTAGGCGCTTTACTCGCAGTATTCGGAATAGTTTGCGAGATGTCTGTTCAATGGTTTGAAATGCCAGATATTTTTCAAGTGCTTAGAATCAACGCGTATGGTGCTCCAGCGCTGGTGTCCTCCGTGCACATAGCGTTCGAACGCCATATTTCGGCATCTAACGAACAGCGTTGATCAGCCGAGAAGGGAGGCCCATGCTCAATTCAAACGTTACTTCGCGGCTGATAAAAACAGTTCGTTAGGCAGTCGCTCAGAGGGTGGTTTTTCCCGATTCGGAGATTTCGGACTTCTGAAACAGAAATCATCGAAAGAGAGAATGCGACAGAGTATCAGAGTGCTAAAAATTTGTTTTTTCTTGCTCGGCTTGGTGGGCTGCAATAACCAGTCAGCAAACTCCACTCAAGATAATAGCACCCTTTCTAAACCGGGTGACCAAAAAACGGTCTTCTTTCGTTGGTTAGATGCTGGTGCAGTCAAGGTTCGCGAAGGAAAGGATCCAAACCGCGAGATCTATGCTGCAATTAAGCGATTTGTTTCCGACGATCAAGCCGTGCTGCGCACTCGTCTTTCTCCTAGGCGCCATTATTCGAGCAGCCGCACTGTGTGGGCTGATGGTGAATTTCCGGCGGGCTGGATCGAATACATGGAGGCATGCGTTCGTCTGCGCTACAACCCCGGCGAGGAGCTTGAATTCGCCCGGGCCCTGGTTGTGATGAACAGCTATACACGCCCCACCTATTCACTGCAAAGTTTTGACTATGTGGCAGTTGGCAAAGCTCTCGCTGCAATCGAGCAAGAAGAGCGCCACCGCTTGCACGAATTTTTTCGCAACCGCGGGACTGTAAGTGATTCCGACGGGAAGCTTGTTGCCCCCACGCAGGCGGAAATGACCCCACCGGTTTCAGCGTTAGTCCTTCTGCAGCAACGGACGGGCTTTGAGGCAGCGCGTTTCAACAACGTATTGATTCCGGTCATTGTCAGTATTCAAGGGCTGAAGAACGAGACAACCGGATACTATACGTGGCATGCCAACGGCGTTGAATCGGTAGGGGACGAACCGGAAAACGTTTGCGACGGCATCGGACCTTGAGTAAATCCGTGGGGTCCACTAACAGGCCGTTGAAAAATTCGGTGCAGGGCCGAAAAGTGGTGATCTGTGGGGCTCCTCACCCCTTGCACCCTCAAGAAAAATCGCTTGTAGGCTGTTCTGAGTGGTCGGGTTTTGGGGCGGCTGGCGGCCTGGCTAGGATCAAGCGCATCGGTCAGACCAAGCTGACTGGACAAGCGTTGATATGCTTTGTCACCCGGGTGCGTCTGGGCAGCATAGGCGGCTGGGACGAGCGCCAGGCGTGAGGACTGGGGTACGTGCAACCGGCACAGGCAACAGGGCCCACATACAGGCCGAGACGGCCTTCGCAATCCCTGCACAAACACATCTCAACGCCTTGCTTCTTCGAAATCAATGATCGCAGCATGTTCGATGGTGTTTTTAACAACCTGATAGCCAATGCAGACAAATATCTCAATAGATGAGTTTAGAGCATTTACCAATGATAGCGCGTTGGCGGCTACTCTATTCTCAAAACACAAGAACAATAAGCTTATTGTCGGATTCAATTTTTGGGCTTTCATCTTTCATTTTTCATGGTTCTTTTTCAAGAGAATGCATTTGACTGGCTTGATCGCATTCTTGTTTTTTATTTATTCATTTTATGCCGGAATCGTGCTCCTCAACTTTCTTATGTTCAATGTTTTTGCTTTTGAGCAAAAGTGGATTGTGCAATATGGATTTTTGCTATGTCTGCTGCCACCAATGGCAATGACTGGATTTTTCGCAAACAATGTGTTGTACTGGAAGGCGCTAAAAGTGATTGGGACGGCAAGGGTGCTTTATGTGGAACAGGACGAGCGCATGTCTTTTATTCGTTCTCGAGGTGGTGAAAGCTATTTATCCGCATGGCTTTCTGTTGTCGCTGTTTATGCATTAAATGAAATAGGCAGATTATTCTAGGGAAGGTCTGCACAACACCCGCCGCAGCGCGAGTTGATGCACGCAATTTCAGATGACGGCGATTTCCGGCTCACACGGCTCATTTGAAGGGGCAGTTTCAAGTCCGAAATGCAACACCTTGGGCTTCAAGGAAAGAGGGTGGCATGCTGCGGGCTGTTGAACAGGATCTTCCGGCTGATGATGCTCAGGGAACGCCCAAGGACTTGGGCCATGGCGCGAACGCCCTACTTCGTCGTCCCTGATTTATTCAAATGCGAGCGCCTACAGGGCGCTGGACTGAGCTGGTGAGTGCGAGAGTGAGCAAGGTACCCAATGCGTCTTGCCAGTTCG
>JALORL010000017.1 GCA_025458915.1 Hydrogenophaga sp. | reverse complement strand
GCCAAGAAGCTCATCAAGTTCCTGACCGAAGAGATGGGTGTTACCAAGATCCGTTTCCCGAACACCTCGGGCATCGGGATCAAGCCGGTGTCGCGCGAAGGCACCGAGCGCCTCGTGCGCAAGGCGATCCAGTACGCCATCGACAACGACAAGCCCAATGTGACCATCGTGCACAAGGGCAACATCATGAAATACACCGAGGGTGGTTTCCGCGACTGGGCGTATTCGCTGGCCCAGCGCGAGTTCGGTGCCGAGCTGATCGACGGTGGCCCGTGGTGCAAGTTCAAGAACCCGAAGACCGGCAAGGAAATCGTTGTCAAAGACAGCATCGCCGACGCCTTCCTGCAGCAGATCCTTCTGCGCCCTGCCGAGTATTCGGTGGTGGCCACCCTGAACCTGAACGGTGACTACATCTCTGATGCGCTGGCTGCACAGGTGGGCGGCATCGGCATCGCTCCGGGTGCCAACCTATCCGACACCGTTGCGTGTTTCGAGGCCACCCACGGCACTGCACCCAAGTATGCTGGCAAGGACTACGTCAACCCTGGTTCCGAGATCCTGTCTGCCGAGATGATGCTGCGCCACATGGGCTGGAAGGAAGCTGCAGACCTCATCATCAGCTCCATCGAGAAGTCCATCGCCAGCAAGAAGGTCACCTACGACTTCGCCCGCCTCATGGACGGTGCAACCCAGGTGAGCTGCTCGGGCTTCGGTGCCGTGATGATCGAAAACATGTAGTCTCGTTTTACCCGGGTGTCTCGGGTTGTATGAAAGCCTCGATTCTCTCTGTAGATGGGGCTTTTTTGTTGCCCGTCGTTGCGCGAAGCTGGCCCGCATTGCGGCTTCATGGCTCCATGAATTGCTCCATGGTGCAGAATATGGAGCCATACCGGCGACCTCCCGCCGGTTTCATGGAGCCGCCCATGTCAGATCGCAGTGTCAACTACGCCCTTCGTGCGACGGTCATCAACGCGGCCAAGCCCAAGGCCAAGCCCTACGTCCTGACGGATGGCGGGGGCTTGTATGTCGAGGTGCTGGCCACGGGATCGAAAATTTGGCGCTACAGCTACCGGCTCGGTGGTAGCAGGCCCAAGTTGACGATTGGCCCGTATCCCGAGATTGGCATTGCCGATGCGCGTGATAAGCATGCGGAGTTGCGCGCGCTGGTGGCCAAGGGGGTGGATCCGATCCGATTCATCCGGGAGACAACTGCACAGCGGGAAGCGGAAGACCGTGCCCGCGTCACGTTTGCCTCGTTCGCCAAGCAATGGATCGCCGATACCCTGTTCTATCGGTCCGAGAGCTACCGAAGCCAGACGATCCGTCTGCTGGATGCTCACATCAATCCCACGATCGGTGAAAAGGCTTTGGCGGAGGTGAAGCCGGCCCACGTGCTGACCATCGTGGAGGCGCTCAAGCATGTGCCGACAACGGCTGATCGCTGCCGGGCACTGATTCAGCAGATCTTCAATCACGCGATCCGAAAGCTGCTGGTGGACAGCAACCCGGCCGTGGCGATTCGGGGCGTCATCAAGGTGCCGCCCAAAACCCACCATCGGCACTTGTCGGAAAAGGAACTGGTCGCTTTCTGGAAGAAGGTCGGCATGCAGCATACGGCCAGTGCCGTGACCGTCTATGCGGTCAAGCTGCTCATGCTGACCATGGTACGCAAGTCCGAATTGCGGCTGGCGAAGTGGGACGAGTTCGACCTGGAGGCGCGCATCTGGGATATTCCCGCCGCGCGCATGAAGATGCGTAGCCCGCACCGGGTCTACTTGTCGCAGCAGATAGTCGACCTGTTGCAGGAGTTGAAGAAGATGTCAGGGCATGGCGAGTATGTGTTCCCGATGCGATTCCTGGGAGGGCAGGGCAAGCCGATCTCGGACGCTACGCTCAACCATTTCATCAAGCGTTTGGATTTTGGGGTGCCGGAGTTCTCACCGCACGGAACTCGGGGGACGGCAGCCACTTTGTTGCGGGAAAATGGGTTCTCCCGTGATGTGGTGGAACGGCTGCTTGCGCACCAGGAGCGCAGTTCCGTCGTGGCGGCCTACACCCACGCCGAATACGCTGATGAGCGTCGCAAAGCCTTGCAGTGGCTGGCGGACCGGATCGACACGATCACGGCGTAGATGTTCCAAGACTGCGGACCGCCTCGATCTCCCAGACCCGCGTAGAGGTTCCGGCGAGGAAGCGGCCTGCCGGCGCTTTGCCCGACTTCACCCAACGGTGCCAGGTGCTTCGGTCGATCGGCAGAATGCCGGCATAGCCGCGTCTGGGATCGCGGCAGATGTCTGAACTGCGCACCAGTGCACCTGGCGGGTAGCTCGTGATGGGTCTGCACGAGGGTTCCGACTTTTCGTTTTTCATGGTGTGGCTCCTGCGCGCGGTCATCGAGCGCCTGATGCCATTCTCAAAAGAGAAGTCGTAGAAGAAAACTCGCCATGGCGTAGCAGGGCGTAGCACCACGGTGCCCGGAGTGGCCGGACCTTGGACAGTCCATCATTGCTGCACTGGAGGAGCTGGTCAGCTGGATTTACGTAGCGGTTGGCGTCGGTACTGGCGAGTCTGGGCGAGCTGCATGGCGACGGTATTCAACCGAGCCCTTTTTGAAACCCCGATCCCGTGCCATGAACGCCTCCAGCATGTGCGGGATTAGCGCCAGGGCATCGGTGGCCTCGCCATAGGTCTGCGCGTGCAGCGCGGCGTATCGATCCAGCTCGACCTTCAAGGCGATCGAGCAGGCGAAAGTCAGCTTGACGCTTTCGGTCTTGGGCCGTGGCCCCAAGCGAAGTTGACGGTTTGTGCTCATCGCTGCCCCCCTCGGACGAAAAACAGCGGCTGGTAGGGCCGCAGGACCAGGTCGCGGTTCACGATGACGCGCATGAGCAGTCCTGGCCGCGCGGTCAGTGTCGGCTGGATGTTCAGGTTGCGGCGGGTCACCTCCTGGCCGATCTGGTTCACGCTGTCCTGCAGGCTGTCGCGGCCTGCGATCACGATGCGGTTGCCGTCCTGCCGGTTCTCCGGCGCGGCCAGCTCTGCGCCGATGCCCAGCAGCGAAGTCAGCGCGGCACCTGCGAACACCCGATCCCAGTGCCAGTCCACGCCGTCTTCGAGGCCGGCTCTGCCAGCAGGGTCGGAGCCCACCAGGTTGTCCAGCGTCAGCGAGGACGTGTCGGGCAGGATGACCCGGTTCCATACCACTTGGACACGGCTCTGACCAAAGCTCACCTGGCTGTTGTAGCGGCCGAGGATGCGCGATCCCTGGGGAATCAACAGGTGTTTGCCGCTGGCGGTGTCATACACCGGTTCGGTGATCGTGGCAATCACGTCGCCGGGCAGGTCCGACTGAATGCCGGTGACCAAGGCCCCGGCGATCACCGTGCCCGCCATCACCTGGTACGGTGAGGCGGGCAGTTGCAGAGATCCGGAATTGCGTGTTTCCGTGGAACCGGATTTCTGGAAAGCTTCCTTTTGGTCTTGTCGGTTTTGTGCAGTCGTGGCGTCAGCGCTGCCAGCCTGCGCTGTTGTTGACGTCGGGCCAGCCGCCATCGGTTCGAAGCCGGCCAGGTTGCTCGGTGTGGTGCTGGTAGCGGCGGGCGCTGCAGCGGGAGACGAAGCAGCGGCACCGCGCTGCCCACCACTGCGAAAGAACACCGACGCAGCGGCTGCCTGCTCGGCTTCCTTGCGCCGGGCATCGCGCTCCGATGCAGCCGGGTCGTGTCCCGGTGGCGAATAGCTCGGCACCACCGGCTGTTGCGACTTGACGATGGCAGGGCCAAGATCACCGGGCAAGGGCGGTCCGAGTTCGGGCACGGCCGCGGGTAGCGGCGGCGGCAGTTTTGAGTAGTCGGCGGGCAACTTCCCCAGACCTTCGGAACGCGACACCCGATCTACGTTGAACAGTTCGGCGGGATCGTTCGCCTCGCGGCGCGCCTTGGGCTGCAGCGACCACACCGTCGCCCCCAGCACCCCCAAGGCCAGCAGGCCCGCGAGCAGCGCGAGACTGCGGCGATTCAGGCGGGTCACCGGTTGCGGCTGCGCCCGTAGTGCGACCGACTCGGGTGACACCTTGGCCGCTGTGGGGCGGCCGCTGGCGTCCGATGGCGTGGAGTCGTTCGTGGCCATGCTCAGTCCCTCCGAGTGGTGGGAGGCACACCGTCCGTGCGCTCGATGCGGACCACGTCGCCCTTGTCGGCGCCCAGCCGCAACTCGGCCGCGCCGAACAGGCGATCGACGATGTAGTAGGGCGAGCGGAAGCGGTAGTTCACCAACTGCCCGTCGCCTTGCGCACCAATGACGAACAGCGGCGGCAGCTCACCCTGTGCAATGCCCGCTGGGAACTGGATGTAGACCTTCTCGCCATCGTCAAAGGCTCGCAGCGGCTTCCAGGGCGGCGTGCTGCCGCTGATCGCATAGCGGAAGCGGATGCGCTCCAGCGACAGTCCTGCGTCCACCGGCGCTGCGGTCTGGGCGGCCTGGGACTGCCGCTGCAAAGCCAGCATGCGGTCCTTGGGGTAGTCCCAGGACACCGAGGCCATCCAGGTTCTTTCGGTGGAGGTCAGCTCGATCAGGTAGGTGCGGCGGTTGGTGGTGATGACTAGGTTGGTCTTCAGGCCCGTGCGCACCGGCTTGACCAGCACGTTCACGCGCAGCGCATCGCCCGAGCCGCTGGACGTGTCGCCCACGACCCAGCGCACCGTGTCGCCCGCTGCGACTGTGACCAGCTCTTCGCCCGCCTGCAGCGAGATCACTGTCACGCGGCCCGGCGCGGCATAGACTTGGTACAGCGCACCGTCGGTGTAGGGCCAGACCTGGATGGCGTTGACGTAGCCTTCCCGCGTCGGCGCCACCCGGGCTTCCGTGTTGGCGCGCGACACCCGCAGCCGCTCGTCGGCCGGTTCGTGTGCTGTCGGCTTGTCCAGCGCCTCTGGCAACGGCTTCATCTGGGCGGGCATGGGCAACACCTGCGGCACGGCGACAACCTCCACGGGTATGGGCGGCTCGGGCAGCGGCTGGGCCATCACCGGCTCGTCCAACGGGATCACCGGTGGCGGCACGTCCTGCGATGCGCAGGCAGCCAGGGTGGCCGCAATGGCAAACAAGACGACAACATGGCCCGGGGTGAGGTTATGGGTTTTCATGGCTTGGTTCCTTCGTTCGCATCCAGCTCGCGGGTCCAGGACAGGCCGTTGACGTAGATGCCCAGGGGGTTCTTGCGCAGGCGCTGCTCGGTGCGCGGCGTCTGCAGCACGGTGGAGATCACGGCGGTCCATCGCTCGGTGCCGGCCGGCGCGCCGTTGCCATAGCGTTGTTCAGTCCAGCGCACATTGAACGAGGCTTCGCTGGCGCGGACCACGCTGGTGATCTGCACCGTCACCGATTCCTTGCCCACCCGCACGAACGGATCGTTGGTGCGGGCGTACTCCTTGAGCACGGCGGCTCCGCGGTCGGTCGTGTAGTCGTAGGCGTCTAGCCAGTTCTGCCGCACCACAATCGGGTCGATGGACAGCGATCGCACCAGCGTCACGAAGCGGGCCAGGTGGTGCGCGATCTGCGCATCACCGGGGCGGTAGGGCGAGGCGGCTTCTCCGACGGTTCGCACCTGACCGGCCTGGTCCACCTCCACCACATAGGGCGTGACGATGGACTGCGCCGAACGCCAGAGCAGGCCACCAGCCATCAGCATCGCCAGCGACAGGCAACCAAAGGCCATGAGGCGCCAGTTGCGGGCCTGCACGCGGGCCGAGCCGATGCGCTCGTCCCAGGCCTGTGCGGCCGATTGGTAGGGGGTGGCAGGCTGCGGCGTGTCGGCATAGCGCACCTGCGGTCGTTTCAATCGCATGCTGGGGTCTCCTCAGGAATCTGAATCACGAAGGCTGGGACCACTGCCCGAGCCACCGCCATCGCCACCGCGCAGGGTGTGCGCAGCCGTCGTGGCGGCATGGTCGATCTGTTGGCGTCGGCGCATGCGCTGCGCCCAGGCGGGCTCGTTGGCGGATGCCGATGTGGGTGGGCTCGACATGGCCGATTCGGCGCCCGTAGTAGCAGCAGCCGCAGCGGCCTCGGTCACAAAACCTGACACCTTGTCTTTCACGGCCTGGGCGCCGTCGGCCAGTTTCTGACCCACGGCGTTGGCCCCCGTGCGAGCCACGTTGGCCACGCCTGCGCCAGCGGCGCGCAGCGGTCCGCCCGAGGACGCGGCAGCGCCAGACTCGTAGGCCGACCTCGCACCTGCCGCAAAGCCGCTGGCCGATCGGGCCGCCGATGCGCCACCGCCAATCGCAGCGCGTGCCGCGCCCGGCGCCATGCGTGCACCGACGGCCACGGCCGCACCAGCACCGCCCACGGCAGCGCCCCCTGCAACCGCCAGACCCGTGGCACCCAACGCGGTGCCGGCTGCCGCACCCGCACCCAGTTGCGGTGCGCCGGACACCAGACCGGTCGCGATGCCGGGCCCGAAGATTCCCAGCCCGAGCAGCGAGAGCGAGGCCAGCATCACGACCAGCGCGTGATCGATGGAAGGTTCGGCCGGTACGGTCTGGAACTGCGCGAACAGTCCTGTTCCGATGCCCACTATCACTGCGAGCACCAGCACCTTGATGCCCGAAGACACCACGTTACCCAGCACCTTCTCGGCCAGGAAGGTGGTCTTGTTCCACAAGGCAAACGGTACCAGCACGAAGCCCGCCAGTGTGGTGAGCTTGAACTCGATCAGTGTCACGAAGAGCTGCACGGACAACACGAAGAAGCTCACGATCACCGTGAGCCAGGCCAGGAACAGCACCACGATGGGCGCGATGTTGATGAACACCTCCGGAAACCCGGAGAGGTCGCTGATCTGCTGCAGGATGGGCGCCGCCGCATCGATGCCCGCCTTGGCCAGATGACCGGGCTGCAGGAAGGTGGCCAGGCTCATGCCCGACCCGCTGGCCTGCAGGCCCAGCCCGGCGAAAGAGCGGAACACGATGCCCGACAGGCTGTTGAAGTTGCCGATGATGTAGGCGAAAGCGCCGACATAGAGCACCTTGCGCAGCAGCCGGGCCAGCACATCCTCGCCCTGGCCGGTAGCGTGGCCCATGGCCCAGAACAGGCCGGCCAGGGTCATGTCGATGGCCACCAGCGTGGCGGTGAGGAAAGCGACCTCGCCGTTCAGCAGCCCAAAGCCAGAGTCGATGTAGGTGGAGAAGGTGTTCAGGAAGCGGTCGATGACGGCGACGTCGTCCATGGCAAGGCCTCCGGTGGTTCAGTGGCCGTAGAAGCTCACGCCCTGCGGCGTGTAGCCCGTGCCGCTGCCGATGAAGCGGCGCGTCACCTCACGGCCGCGCTCGATGGCCGCGGCCTGCCGGGCCAGCTCCAGTGAGGCGGCGCGGTCCTGCGTCAGCATCAGCTGCTGCGACTGGATGGACTGCTTGGCCTGCAGGGCCAGCAACTGGTTGGTCGCCTGCATGGCCTGCAGCGCGCCGGTGGCCGACTGGCTCTGGCTCACCAGGTCGGCCAGCACGCCTTCGTCCAGGCTCAGGTTCTGCGACACCTGGGCCTGCATCTGCATGGCGGTCTGCAGGCCGTTGAGCGTGTTTTTCCAGCGCTGGTGCGCGTCCTGGAACATCTGATTGCCACTCACTGTGGCGGCGTACTGCTCAGGGTAGAGGCGGGCGAATTCGGTGTTGAGGTGCGACACCTGGTAGGCCAGACCCTTGGCCTGGGCGATCAGCTGCCGGGTCGTGTCCAGCGTCGAACGCAGGCGGTTGACCACGTTGAACGGCAGGCTGGCCAGGTTGCGCGCCTGGTTGATCAGCATCTGCGCCTCGTTCTGCAACTGGCGGATCTGGTTGTTGATCTGCTCCAGCGTGCGCGCGGCCGTCATGGTGTTCTGCACGAGGTTGACCGGGTCCAGCACGATGTCACCCACGCCGAACAGCGCGTGCGCGGGTTGCGTGGCACCCAGGGTCAGCGCGGCAGCGGTGGCCAGCGCGACGAGACGGGGTTTGAAAGAGCGGAAAGAATGAAGAGGTGCACGAAGACTCATGGCGTTTCTCCTGAAGGTCGGGCATGCCCGGGGTGGTGATGGGGGTGTTGGTGGAAGAGATCGGCGGCCCAGTCCAGGCCACGGCGGCGCAGCCAGGCGGGGGCGAAGCCTTCGGGTGGGCAGGTGGCCAGCACTTCGTCGATCAGCCGCTGGTCCTGCGGCGAGGAGGCTCCGGCAAAGGCCAGGGCCACAGCGCGCAGGTCCAGGTCGAACAGGCGATTGCCCAGCCGCGACTGGTAGTAGTAGTCGCGTTTGGGCACGGCGGTGGCCACGATCTCGATCTGCCGGCGGTTCAGGCCGAAGGCCTCGTAGATCGAACGCACCTGCGGCTCGGTGGCCTGCGGGTTGGGCAGGAAGATGCGGCTCGCGCAGCTCTCCACGATGGCCGGCGCGATGCTGGAACCCTGGATGTCGGCCAGACTCTGTGTGGCGAATAGCACCGACACGTTCTTTTTGCGCAGTGTCTTGAGCCACTGGCGGATGCGCGCCGAGAACACCGGGTCGTCCAGGAACAGCCACGACTCGTCCAGCATCAGCAGGGTGGGTGCGCCGTCGAAGCGGGCCTCGAAGCGTGCGAACAGGTAGCCGAGCACGGCCATCACCGCCGCGCGGCTGCCCATCAGCTCTTCCATCTCGAAGCACTGCACGTCGGCCGCACCCAGCCGGTCGTGGTCGGCGTCCAGCAGCTTGCCGTGGGCGCCGCCCAGCACGTAGGGCGCGAGCGCCTGGCGCAGCGCGTTGGACTGCAGCAGCACCGACAGGCCGGTGAGTGTGCGCTGATCGCGGGGTGCGCCGGCCAGGCTGCCCAGCGCGGACCAGATCGCTGCCTTCTCGTCCGGTCCCACAGCCACGCCTTCGTGTACCAGACGGCCTTCGACCCACTCGGCGGCCCAGCTGCGGTAGCCCTCCTGGTCGATGCCGGCCAGCGGCTGGAAGGCAATGTCGCCGTCGTGGCCCAGGTCGTAGTGCTCGCCGCCCAGGCCCAGCACCGTGGCGCGCATCGAGCGGCCCATGTCGAACGCGAAGATTCGCGAGCCGGGATAGCGCCGGAACTGCAGCGCCAGCAAAGCCAGCAGCACCGACTTGCCCATGCCCGTCGGACCCACCACCAGCGTGTGGCCGATGTCGCCGACGTGGGTCACCAGCCGGAAGGGCGTCGAGCCTTCGGTGCGGGTCACGACCAGTGGCGGGCCGTCCAGGTGCCGGTTGCGCTCCGGTCCGGCCCATACGGCCGAGACCGGCATCAGGTGCGCCAGGTTCAGCGTCGAGACGATGGGTTGACGCACGTTGGCATAGGCATTGCCCGGGATAGACGACAGCCAGGCTTCTACGGCGTTCAGTGTCTCGGGGATGGTGACGAAGCCGCGGCCCTGGATGACGCGCTCGGCCATGCGCAGCTTTTCGTCGGCGGCGGTCGCGTCGGTGTCGAGCACCGTGAGCGTCGCGGTCACATAGCCAAAAGCCACCTGGTCGCTGCCCAGCTCCTGCAGGGCCGCGTCGGCATCGGCAGCCTTGTTGCCCGCGTCGGTGTCCACCAGCGGCGACTCCTGCTGGAACAACGTCTCGCGCAGCAGGGCGATTACGTTCTTGCGCTTGGCAAACCACTGGCGACGCAGGCGCGCCAGCTCCTTCTCGGCTTCGGCCTTGTCCATGCACAGAAAGCGCGTGGACCAGCGGTAGGCAAAACCGAGGCGGTTCAGGTCGTCCAGCACGCCGGGCCAGGTGGATGTGGGAAACCCCCGCACCGTGGTCACGCGCAGGTGCGCATCCCCCAGCATCGGCGCCAGGCCGCCCAGCAGCGGGGCATCGGCCAGCAGCGCGTCGAGGTGGAACGGCACCTCGGGCACAGCCACCGGGTAGGCGCGTGGCGACACGGTGGCGTGCAGGTAGCTCAGCGTGTCGGCGTCCTGCAGCCAGGCAATCTCGGGCATCACGCCATCGAGCAGGTCGAACACCCGGTCGGTTTCGGCGATGAAGGCACCCAGTCGTTCGCGCCAGTCCACACCCGTGCTGGCCCGGTTTTCGTAGAGCAGGTTGGCGGCCCGCGCACGTGCCTCTTCGGGCGGCAGGTACTGCAGCGTGAAGTGGTAGCGGCTCTCGAAATGGCTGGCCGACTCCTCAAAGGCGGCGCGTCGCTCCTCATCCACCACCCACGACAGGGCCTCCGGGAAGTTCGAGCGCGGGTAGTCGGCGGCCGGCCGGCGCTCAGCATCCACGTACAGCGCCCAGCCTGAACCCAGGCGGCGCAATGCGTTGTTCAGGCGCGCGGTGGTGGCCACCAGCTCGCCCTGCGTGGCACTGTCCAGGTCCGGTCCCCGAAAGCGCGCGGTGCGCTGGAACGAGCCGTCCTTGTTCAGTACCACGCCGGGCGCCACCAATCCCGCCCAGGGCAGCCAGTCGGCCAGCAGGGCAGGGCGTTGCCGGTACTCGGTGAGGTTGAACATGGTGTCTTCCTCACACGTCCAGCAGCGGCTTGTGCTTGATGTGCCGGGCAAATACCGCCATGAATTGGGGGTCGAGCCGCGCACCCCAGACCGCCAGCGAGTGGCCCACGATCCACAGCACGATGCCCGGAATCCACAGCTGCAGTCCCAGGCCCACGGCGGCGGCCAGCGTGCCGTTGGCAATGGCCACCGTGCGTGGCGCGCCGCCCATCAGGATGGGCTCGGTGAGGGACCGGTGCAACGGGATCTCGAAGCCGCTGGCGAGGCTGGCGTGTTCGGCAGCGCTGCTCATACCAGGGCACCACCGGAGAAGCTGAAGAAGCTCAGGAAGAAAGACGAGGCCGCGAAGGCGATCGACAGCCCGAAGACGATCTGAATCAGCTTGCGAAAGCCGCCCGAGGTGTCGCCGAAGGCCAATGCCAAGCCGGTGGCAATGATGATGATCACCGCCACGATGCGCGCCACCGGGCCCTGGATCGAGTCCAGGATGGATTGCAGCGGGCCCTCCCATGGCATGCTGGACCCGGCCGCCTTGGCCGTGCCCGCCAGGCTCAGCATGACGGCGGCGGTGAGCAATCCGTGGCGGGCGGGCTGGACCAATCGGTGGATGCGCTGCAGGCAGGCCACGCAGGCAGACGAGAGCCGTCGAGTGAAGGGTTGGGCCAGCAGATGCGTAAAGGCGCGAAAGGAAAGCGAAGGGCTCATGGAATTTCTCCAGGCAGGGTTGAGGAAGGGGAGTCCGCGGCAGGAGGCGGGGAGGGGGAGGGCGCAAGTGGCGGTGGCGCTGGCAACTCCGGGAAGGGCGCATCCATCGCTCCGAGGTGGTAGCCCGTGCTGTCGTGTCCGGTGACGCGGGCAATCGTTTCGATGTGGCGTTTGCGGCCACGACCGGCGATGTAGATCACCACGTTGACCGCTTCGGCGATCAGCGCACGCGGCGGGTTCACCGCCACCTCCAGAATCAACTGCTCCAGCCGCAGCAGCGCACCGTGTGCCGACCCGGCGTGGATGGTGGCGATGCCGCCGGGGTGGCCGGTGCCCCAGACCTTGACCAGGTCCAGCGCTTCACCGCCACGAACCTCGCCTACCACGACGCGGTCAGGCCGCAGCCGCATCGTGGCGCGCACCAGCTCGGCCATGGACACGGCGCCCGCGCGCGTGCGCAGCGGCACGTGGTCGCGAGCGGCGCACTGCAGCTCGATGGTGTCTTCGAGCACCAGCACCCGGTCGCCCGTGGTGGCGATCTCCGCCAGCAGTGCGTTGGCCAGCGTGGTCTTGCCGGTGCTGGTGCCGCCAGCGATCAGGATGTTCTGCCGCTCGTGTACGGCCTGGCGCAGGAACCCGGCTTGCTTCGCCGTCATCATCCCGTCGGCCACGTAGCGGTCGAGCGGGATCACGCCCACGGCGCGCTTGCGTAGTGCGAAAGCCGGGCCTGGTGCGGCAGGCGGCAGCACCCCCTCGAATCGTTCTCCCGTCTCGGGTAACTCGGCCGTCAGCAGCGGCTGGCCCCGGTGTACCTCGGCACCGACATGGGCCGCCACCAGGCGAATGATCCGTTCGCCATCGGCAGCCGACAAGGTCACGCCCGTCGGCGCCCGCCCGGCGGAAAGTCGATCCAGCCAAAGCGATCCATCGGGGTTGAGCAGCACCTCCACCACGTCCGGGTCTTCCAGCGCGGCCGCGATCATCGGCCCCATGGCCGTGCGCAACATGCGGACACGGCGGTCGAGCGTGGTCTTTTCGGGGCTGGGTGGCTGCGCCGTCATGGTGGTGGGCCTTCCTTAGGACGGGGCGGGTCCATGCGGTCAGTTGGCGTGGCTGCGGCCTCGTCCAGTTGCCGGTTCAGGCCTTGCTCCTGCGGATGCAGTTCCTCGATCACGTCGCGCACCAGACTGCGGCCGCGCAGCAGGTGGCGGCCCAGTTGTTCGACGAATTGCTCGAAGCGGGCTTTTCCCTGCGCACGGACCGCCTCCTGGTGTCCCTCAGGCACCGGCGTGCTCACGGTGAGGTAGTAGCGGATGAACAGCGCCAGCGTCTCGATCTCGATGTTCTGGTCGTGTTCCAGCCGCTCGAACTGGCGCGAGAGCCGGTCCAGTCGCTTGGCGATGGCCGCCTCGCGCTGGTCGCCCGAATCCGGCGACAGCCACGAGGCCAGTGCCGCCGCGACGATGGACGACTTGGACACGCCCTTCTTGGCGGCCACCTCTTCGAGGCGTCGCGCATGCTCGGGTGGAATGAACAGGTTCAGTCGGTACTGGCTCATAGTGCGATGCCGTCATCGGGGTCGAGTGCGGCCAGACGCGCCGTGCGCTGCATGGCCGGATCGAGCTGGCGGGGAAGGGGCAGGGGCGCGTCGTCGTCATCGAGCAGCGCCAGGTCATTGGTCAGTGCGTCGATTGCGGGGTTGTGCATTGCAATCTCCGTCAGCTCCGGCTGCAGGCGGGGACCGCCTTCTCCGGCATCCATGTCGGCCATGAAGGCTGGATTGGATGCAGTGGGTTCCAACGGCGCGGCCAGCTCGCCCCAGTCGTCCGCCCGCACCGGTGGCGCGTCGCGGTAGGGGCCGGCTGTCAGGACCGGTGGCGGCAACACGCGGCGCTTGAAGTTCGCGTCGGCGTAGTAGCGCAGCTTGCGGGCCTTGACCGGCGGCGTGCTGGAGACTATCACCACCGCTTCGTCGGGCGGCAACTGCATCACCTCTCCAGGCGTCAGCAACGGGCGCGCCGTCTCCTGGCGCGAGACCATCAGGTGCCCGAGCCACGGCGCCAACCGGTGGCCGGCATAGTTGCGCTGGGCACGCAGCTCGGTGGCCGTGCCCAGCGTTTCGCTGATGCGCTTGGCCGTACGCTCGTCGTTGGTGGCGAAGGTCACGCGCACATGGCAGTTGTCCAGGATCGAATGGTTCTGGCCGTAGGCCTTGTCGATCTGGTTCAGGCTCTGCGCGATCAGGAAGCTGCGGATGCCGTAGCCCGCCATGAAGGCCAGCGCCGTCTCGAAGAAGTCCAGCCGACCCAGGGCCGGGAACTCGTCCAGCATCAGCAGCAGCTTGTGCCGCCGCGCGATGCCGTCCGAGCCATCCAGCGACTCGGTCAAGCGCCGCCCCACCTGATTCAGGATCAGTCGGATCAGCGGCTTGGTGCGGCTGATGTCCGACGGCGGCACCACCAGGTACAGCGACACCGGGTGTTCGGTCGAGATCAGGTCGGCGATGCGCCAGTCGCAACGCGAGGTCACCTCGGCCACCGTCGGGTCGCGGTACAGGCCCAGAAAGCTCATGGCCGTGGACAACACGCCCGAGCGTTCGTTTTCGCTCTTGTTGAGCACTTCGCGTGCGGCCGAAGCAACCACGGGGTGCGGGTCACCCCCTTGCTCGTTGACCAAGTGCGGCGTCGTCATCATCCGGTGCAGCGTCACCTCGAAGGGGCAGGCCGGATCGGAAAGAAAGTTGGCTACGCCACGCAGCGTCTTGTCGTCGCCGGCGTAGAGCACGTGCAAGATGGCGCCCACGAGCAACGCGTGAGAGGTCTTCTCCCAGTGGTTGCGCCGCTCCAGCGCGCCTTCGGGGTCCACCAGGATGTCGGCGATGTTCTGCACATCGCGCACCTCGTGCACACCGCGCCGCACCTCCAGCAACGGGTTGTAGGCGGCCGAGCGCGCATCGGTCGGGTTGAACAACAGACAGTGCGAGAAGCGTGCGCGCCACCCGGCAGTCAACTGCCAGTTCTCGCCCTTGATGTCGTGGATGACCGCAGAGCCGGGCCAGGACAGCAGCGTGGGTACCACCAGGCCAACGCCTTTACCCGAGCGCGTCGGTGCAAAGGCCAGCACGTGTTCCGGGCCGTCGTGGCGCAGGTACTGCCCGCCATGCTGCCCAAGGAATACACCGGCAGCCCGGCTCAGGCCTGCTCGGCGAATGTCCTCCACCGTCGCCCAGCGGGCCGTGCCATAGGTGGTGACCATCCGCGACTGACGTGATCGCCAGACCGACATGCCGACCGCCACACCGACCGACGCGAGGCCACTGCCGCCGGCAATCGCGCCGCCCACGTCGAAGACATCAGGCGCGTAGGCATCAAAGAAGAACCACCATTCGAAGAGCCGCCAGGGGTGGTAAACGGGCGTGCCCAAGGCCTCGAACCACGGCGCGCCCAGGCGCGCCTGATGGCCCAGCGCCCGGGCCGTCCACTGGGTGGCGCCCCACACGCCGACCACGACGACGCCCAGCACCGTCGCGATCTGACCGTAGAGAACCCCTTGATGGCTTGCGCCCTGAGACTGCACCGCGACCTCCGATTACTCGGCACGCCACCATGGCGTGCGCGAGCGGCACGCAAGGGCGCCGCACGCGTCAGGATCGAAGAGCAGCCCGCAGCGGTCAAAGACTCGATTCGGCAGAACCATGTCGCGCGCAACATGAATACCCGGCCAGTCACAACGGGCCGCGCTGGGACGCACCCCGTCGCGCCACGTCGCAGCAGGCCAGCGCGCGAAGAATTTGGCGTTGCAAGTGGCCGCGCCGCAAAGGTCAGAACTTTGGTGACTCTTTCGGCGGGTTGTAGGGCACCTTGCCGTCACCCAGAAATCGCCTCTTGGACGCCTCGGCCACACGGTCGCAAAGCTCGTCGCCCAGCTTGGGGCGGTCGGTTTTGCACACTTTGCGCAGTTGCTTGAGCCGCTCCGGATGATCCATCAGAGACTCGACCGTCTCCACAGGTTGTGGCCTGCCGCACGCGGCCAGTGCCAGTGCCAAGATGGCGACCAGCCCGCGTTGCCCGACATTGCGCAGTTTCATGTTGTGCTCCCTTTTGAAGTTGCAAGGGCGTCGCTCGTGCCTGGCGGCTGCTCGGGCAACGCCCGTTTGACGAAGCGCTGCAGCGCTTCGGACGGTTCACCTATGCGCTGGACCAGGTAGGTCGTGAGTATGGGTGTTCGGCCCGCCAATGGACGGGTCACGATTTCAGGGTGGTTCCCGGTGCTGAGGTTGTCTGCCGTGGTGAAGCCCAGGCCGTACCCAGCCGCCACCAGCGTGATCATCAGCTCATGGCTGGCCACACGCTCCGCTACGATGGGCTCGAGTTCCTCTGCCTGGAGCACGCGGGCGAGCTGTCGGCTGCAGCCTTCGCAAACGGCGGGGTCGCACAGCACCAATGGGTAGCGCAGAACCTCGTGCAAGGGAACGCGCTTGTGCATCAGCAGCGGGTGGCGTGCCGGTACCGCCACCACCATGGGCTTGCTCCAGGCCGGTGTGGCGATCAGCCGCTCGCCCACATCGGGCGACTGCGCAAACCCCACGTCATACAGATCGGCCTCCAGTCCCTTGAGCTGCTGTGAAAGCGGAACTTCGTGAAGCCGGATTTCCATATCCGGGTCTTCTTCACGGCATCGCGAAAGCAGCTCGGTGAGGCGTGGCTGCGAGATGCTGTCGGACAAGGCAATGCGCAACTGGCCCAGATACCCAGCCGAGACAGCGCGAACCCCATCGCGTGCCTGCATCAGTGCCGTGAAGACCTGCGGCACGCGGTCCTTGAACATCTGCCCGGCCCGCGTCAGCCGGGTGCTGCGTGTGTTGCGCTCAAACAGCCGCACGCCCAACTCGTCTTCCAGTTCCTTGATGGTTCTGGACAGCGGCGACTGTTCGATGTGCAGGCGTTCGGCTGCACGCGCGAAGTGCAACTCCTCTGCCACGGCCATGAAACAGCGCAGGTGTCGGAGCTCCACGCTTGGCTCCTTACCGCAAGGCCGCAACGGCCAGAAGTGCGATCTGGCAGGTTTGGGTGCTGCGGCAAGGCAGATGTACCTTGCCGCAGCGTTTTCGGGCTATCGCCGATCGTCGCGAAAGTTGATTGATTGCCATGCTTGGTCCCGATGTACTGCCCGCCCAATGGCGGAATCCGGACCCATGGCGCTGGCTCAAAACGTCACTGCAGTCTCGGTGCGTTCATTCGCTTGGCAGGGCCCCCCAATCAATGAAGACGCACCAAGATGCAGCGCACGCAGGTCGAGAGTGTTTCTGATTGCTATCAGATGTAGAGTTGCCAGTGATTGTCGATCTGCAGATCCAACGCAACAGGCACCCGCATACTGGTTGACGACGAAGGCATGTTCGATGTCCATCGGTCAGTCAGGGCGCCGTCTTGGCCAGCGTTCCACCAGTTGTCACCCGCGCAGGCCAGGGCGCAGGCCTGCGCGTGGTTCACCGCCTGGACAAATCGCCCGTCGGCGGTGAAGAACGCCAGCGAGTCGGCACGGGTGCAGCCCACAGCGAAACCACCTTGGTGGTCTGAAGGAAAGGCGACGATGTCGCCACCGTAACCGCCGAGCGCGGGCTGGTTGCTGGCCAGGGTCAGCTGGTCACCCTCCCACGTGGCCAGCACGGGGGCCGCGCTTCTGACTGCCTCGTCGGCGTGTTCTGCCTGCAGGGCGATGCCCAGCGTTCCGCCTCTCGGGCTGGAAGCCAGATGACGGATGCTGAGGTAGGGATCGCTCAGGCGCCACTGCCCCAGGAGCCTTCCATTCTTCGGGTCGAGTGCCACCAGCGAGGCGTCCAGCCGATCCCCGAACGTCTTGTTGCGGCCGGTCTCCGGCCTTGTGCTGACGCCGCCGTTGGCCACGATTAGGGTACCCGCCGGCCACCGACCGAGCGCATGAGGCAGCACCAACACCTGGTGTGGGTCGCGCCCCTGCGTCGGCCATGCATCGACCAGCTCCAGCGACCTGCGATCACGGACCCCTAACCAGCCCTGTCCCGTTTCGCGATCGGTTTCCGTCGTCACGATCAACGTCGCACCAACATGCACGCCATGTCCGTTCAGACGCCTGTCGTCCTCCTGCCACTGCCACACGGCTCGCCCGGTTGATGGATGCCATCGCAGCAACCAGTCGCCAGGGCGGCGCGCAACCGCCAGGATGCTGCCGTCCGGCTCCACCTGCAGGCCATGAGCCCGGGTGGGAAGCTTCAAGGAGGTGGCTGGTTCCAGACGTCCGTTCTCAATCGTCAGAAGGCCAAGGTGCTGTTCCGTGCTGCTCTGCCACACCGCCGCCAGCAAAGCGCCGTGTGGTTGACCGGCCCAGGCAGGAGGGCAGAGTGCGGCTGCAGACAAAACCTGCAGAAGCTCGCGCCGCGTCCAGCTTGGCCGTGCGCGGCCCAAAGCGTCAGTCTCCGTCGGCACTGGAGAAACCCAGCGGCACATCCAGCGCAGCAGCCACTTCGCTCTGGTACAGCGAAGTCACTCCCTTGAGGGCTTGCGACAGCGCGAGCAGGTTCCGCTCTGAGGGGCGGTCGGGAATGGCAGTCATGGCAGCGCTGGCGGCGTCAACAGCCTTGCCCCACCGTTCGGCCAGCGCGATGTGCCCCTTGCCCAGCAACAGCGCCTCAATGGGCAACAACGCTCGCCCGGGTGTCGGGGGCGCGTTGCGTTGCTCAGGTGTCAGCCGAGCCTGAGCGCGCAGCGAAGCCCACTGCGCTTGCCAGTCCGCGAGGTTCTCCGCCATGGTTCGGCGTGCGAAGGCTGGTGACTGACCGGCCCCTGCCGTGAGCGCTTTTTGAACCGGTTGTTCGATCTGCTGCCAGCGAAGGCTCTCCAAGCCCCCCAGCCACTGGTTCACACATTCGGCAAAGGCACTGCGTGCTGTACCTTCGTCAGCCGCCCAGTCCTTCGCAGACTGCTCTGCAAACGCAACTGTCAGGGCTTTGGCTTCAGCTTCGATGCCTTCGGCGATGAGCACAAGGTAGGGACAATGCGTGGGTGAGGGTGCTTCGGCCAGCAAGGCTTCCATGGTTGGGAAGCCCTTTGCCGGTCCACCCACCCGCTCCATTTGCGCCAGCGACTGCGACTTGCTGTTCAAGGCGCGCTGAAGCAGCGCGGGGCGCACCGGCCAGAAATCGATCTCACGTTGGCTGCGGCGCGTAACGACCGGCCCCAAGGCCGGATTCGACGCCGCCAACCACGCCAGACGAGCGCGAGACCAAGCCGCTGAAAGCTCAGCCGCCTGAGCTTGACCATCACAGTGCTTTCTGGCCGCTTGCGTCAGTGCCGCAGAGTCCCGCTCGAAGGACCTCCACAGGGGCAGAAACTGGTGCGTGTAGATGCCGCTGAGTGCGTGCTCGGCGCGGTAGATGGGAAAGGCCACCGTCCCTTCCGCATGAACTGAGGGAATGGACCCGAGGTGGCCGACCGCCATCACGAAAGTTGCGACAACCCCTCGCCGGACGGATGCAAAGTGCGGGTACGACATCACAATGACTCCACAAACTTGACCAGCGCCTGCCGATCCGCCTCACTGAACCTGAGCACCTTCTGCTTGGCTTCCTCGGCTTCACCGCCGTGCCACAGGATGGCTTCCAGCACACCGTTGGCACGGCCGTCGTGCAGCAAGCGCGTGTGGCCGTTCACGTCCTTGAGCAGTCCGATGCCCCAGAGCGGCGGCGTCTTCCACTGCCGACCGTTGGCCTTGAAGTCCGGGCGGCCATCGGCCAGTGCCTCGCCCATATCGTGCAGCAGCAGGTCGGTGTAGGGCCAGATGGTCTGACCTGACACAGCCTTGCTCGTCAAGCGAGGGAAGGGGCCATCACCCGTCTTGTAGGAAGGCCGATGACACACTGCGCACTGTGCCTGCGAGAACAAGGCCTGGCCGCGCAGCACCTGCGTGTCATTGGCGTTGCGCCGTGCCGGCGGCGCCAGCACCGCCTGGTAGAAGATCACCTCATCGAGTGTCTTGTCCTCGATCTCGACGCCACCGGGCTCTGCGCCGGTGGGCGCGGCGAGGCAATCTTTCTGGGCGGGTGTGCAGGTCTCCGTGGGGAACTTGGTTGAGGTTACGCCGAGATCACCATGAAACGCGCCTGCGGTCTGGTGCGCCACCGTGGCTACGTTGGCCTTCCAGCCGAATCGGCCGATCATTTCACGCTGCGCGTAGGCGTCCCACACCCGGTTGGGCTGGCCCTTGATGGGGTCGAGCATCGCCGCTTGCGCTGCTGCGTTGGCCAGGATCTCTCGCTCGGGAATCGCCTCCAGCAGACCCACCCCAATCACCTGCGGCGCAACGCGCGGGCTGACCATGATGTCTTTGTCCATAGGGCCGTAGCCGAGCTGGTCGATCTGGTAGATCGGCTTTTGCAGCGTGTAGCGAGTGCCATCGGCAAAGCGGCCCTGCACAGGTTCCCATCGCATGCGCACGCGGCCTTCTGGCTTCACGCCCTGCACGGCCACGGTGTTGAGCTGATCGCCATAGACCGGGTGCGGGTTCGGTCCACCGTACGGATCGGTGCCTGGCACCGACAGCCGCAACAGCAGTGCCAGCGGATCCTGGTCGGACAAGCCCCGTTTCCACGGCGGCGGCTCACCGCGGCCATCGTGCATGTGACAGGCCGCACAAGACCGGGCCAGAAAGTGCGGCCCCAGTCCGTCTCGGGCGGTGGTGCTGGCCGGCGATTCGACCCAGTTTCGCTTGAAGAACGAGTTGCCGATGACGAAGCGCGTGCGCTCCTCGTTTGTCAGATTCGCGGCCGGGAAAGAAAACGCCTGGCGCCCGGTGGCCCAGACTGTCGTCTCGCCACCGGTCTTCTCACCCAGTGGGTCCGCACCTGCGCCGTCTGCACGCGTGTCGGTGGAAAGGAAAGCGGCGGCGCCGGCAGCCACCACCGCCGCGGCCGCCAGGGCTGCCTTAATCAAGCTAGGTCCTCCGTCAGCGGTGATTTCCGAATGGACTCAGGGCTGCACCAGCGTGAGCTTCTGGATGCCCACCGCAGCAGCGGCCGCCACGATCTGGTCGGACTGCGCCGTCAGGCTCTGGATCGTGGCCTCGATCTTGGCGCGACCCGGGTTGCCCGGCAGTATGGCGCGGTCGAACGGGGCGGGAATCGCCTCGGCCGCCTGCACCGAGCTGCGCATTTGCTGCGTGGTCTTCTCGGCCAGTGCGGCGTCCTTGGCGGCCACCAGCTCACGCAGGCTTGGGCCCTGCAGCGTGCTGCCATCGGCGCGCACATAGCGGCCCAGCCACACGTTCTCTATGCCCTTGGCATTGGTCACTGCATCACGGTGCGTGTTGTCGGAGAAGCAGCTGTGCTCGTCCTCTTGGTCCTGGCTGGACAGGGCCACTTCCAGCCGTTCGCCGGCCAGCTCGCCGCGCGAGAGGGAGCCCAGCGACACGAACATCTTGCGCAGCGACTCGTTACCACCCTTCTCGAACTTGGCGCGGTAGTTGTTCTTGGCGCCGGGTGCCCAGGCCTTGACGAGGAAGTTCAGGTCGTCGATCAGGAGTTCGGTGACGACGTTCAGGTACTGGCGGCGGCGGTCGGCGTTGGGGGCCTTGCCGTCCACGAAGTCCTCGAAGCCGCGGTTGCCCGGGCCGGTCTCGGACAGGTCCTGGCCCCAGAGCAGGAACTCGATCGCGTGCCAACCGGTGGCCACGTTCTCCTCACCGCCTTTTTCGTTCTGGGCAGCCAACGACTTCTTGGTGATGGCCACTTTGCGGTTGTTGATCAGGCCGGCGGTCTTTTTGCCTTCCACGTAGTCCACGTAGGACTCGTCCATGGGCCAGGCGTTGAGCTGGCCCTCGGGGCCCTTGTCGTCGTCGATCGGGCCGCCGTAGAAGCGGAAGGCTTCGGTTTGACCGTAGAACTCACGCGCGACCAGCCAGGCCTTGCGGGCGGCGTCCAGGTTGGCCTGCGACGGCGCCGCGGTGAAGGCCTTGATGGCGTCGTGCATGGCCTTGGCCGAGCTCAGGGTGTCGCTGTAGTTGGCGTGAACCAGGGTGGCGTAATGGGCGGCCACGGTGGCCGGCGTGGCCGGTGTCTTGGCGTGCACGCCACTGGCGAGCGCGAGCGACAGGACGGTGGCGGCGAACAGGGGTTTGAACGACATGGAAGACTCCTGATTGAGTTGTTGATAGCTGATTGAGTGGTCGGGGTGTGACAACCACGTCACGCCCCGTCAAAGTTGGAGACGCACGAGCCCCGGAAAACCTCACCCCGCATCGTCCGTACATAGGAGTACGTCGACGAAAGGTGTGAGGAATGAGATCCCACCGAGGGCCCACACCGCGCGTAGCACCTGAGGCTGGCGCGCCAGAGTCATGGCCATATAGACACTGCGCGGCCGACCAACAGCATCACCCAGGCCAGCACAGCCATCAATGGCCCAATGGCCTTCATGCTTTTGGCTCGTGGTGTGTACACCGTGCCTTCGCAACTCGATATGTTCGAGGCCCATAGGTCATTCCGAGAACAACGCAAGTGGCAGCTGCAGTCAGCAGACCCACCCACTCGATGAATCCGACGCTCCACCCCGATGAATACGCACGTACCAGCAGCGAGCTGACGATCAGAACGGCACCCAGAGATCGCAGGATCCAGCGAAGCCAGGTAGAAAGGACCTCGGGCCGCAACTGATGTTGGTGCCGGTCCATGGCGAACGCCAGCGATACAAAACCGAGCAGTGACAGGACGAAGCTATGCCACATCGTCATGAGGTCGCCTCCGCCGATTCGGTGGTTTCGATTCCTCGGTTCGCCTTTGTCGGTCGTTGAACTGAGGCCGGGGCAACCGACCGCCCTTCGCGCTGCAGAAGGAACCAGCCCAAGGCTGCGAATGCCACGCCTAGCGCCAGCATGCTCAAGTCGAATCCCGCCATCACCCAGTCGCCCGCCGGCAGGCTGGCCGCCAGATGCCGGTCGGTGGTGAGGGCATTGAGCAGCGGCAGCAGGCCAAAGGCCAGGGCGGCCAGGCCGGTTTGTTCGATCCAGGCCCGTTGCGTGGGGCGCAGGCTGGCGTGCAACAGCAGGGCCAGCCAGGTGAGGAACAGCACATGAACTTCCCAGGCGGCCCGGCCGGCCATGTCTGTCGGCAGCAGCCGGTTGGCCCAGAAGTAGGTGGCGATGGCAACCGGCAGGCCAATGAGGGTGACCAGGTTGAGCTTGTCGACCAGGCGCAGGCCCGCATGCGGCGCTGCGCGGGCTTTTTCGATCTTCTGGCGCCGCTTGACGCTCCAGAGCACTAGGCCGGTGGCGATCATGGCCGCGCCGAGCAGGCCGGACAACACATACAAGGCCCGCAGGGCCGGGCCGGCGAACAGCCCCTCGTGCAGGCCCAGCATCAGGTCGCGGAAGGCTTTCGCAGCAGACTGCTCGGCCGACTGTTCGGCCAGCAGCTCGCCGCTGACGCCGTCGAACACCAGTGTGGCGACATGGCGCGTGGGTGTGGCCGTGTAGTCGCCGTTGACCACGATGCGGGCGTGCGCGTCGTTCGGGTGCTGGATGTCCAGTGAGGCGATGGCCGCGCCGCCCCAGCGGGCCTGCGCCTGCGCCACCACCTTGTCGAGGGCCACCATGGGGGCTGGCTGGCCGCTGCGCTCGGTCACCGCCGGGGGCCGGAACACCTCGTCTTCAAACGCCTTGCGACTGGCTTCGCCGGTGCCGTACCAGGCCGCGATGATCAGCGGCATGTAGGTGAACATCATGAAGATGAGCCCGGACCAGGTGATCATGAACTGGAACGGCAGGGTCACGACACTGGCCACGTTGTGCGCATCCAGCCAGGAGCGCTGGCCCTTGCCGGGCCGAAAGGTAAAGAAGTCGGCAAAGATCTTCTTGTGCACGATCACGCCGGTGATCAGGGCCACGAACATGGACATCGTGGCCACGCCAACGATCCACTCGCCCGCGATGCGGGGCAGATAGTGCAGCTGCCAGTGCATGCGGTAGAGCGTCTGGCCGCCGCCGGTCGCGCGGGCTTTGACGGGTGCGCCGGTTTGCGCGTCGATGGCCTGCTCTTGCCATTCCTGATCGGGGAGTTTCCACCAGACTGTCAGGTTGGGCGTGTTGCGACCGGTCGGGAGGTCGATCCACCAGCCTTCGGCCCCGGCGGGTGCCAGGGCTTTGATGGCGGATTCACCCACCCGCGCGAGGTCGCGCAAATCGCCGGTGATGAACATGAAGTACAGCACCCAGCCCAGCAGCAGCCCGACCCAGGTGTGCAGCCACGACATGGACTGGCGGAAGAAGTCTTTCATGGGTTCAAGCGATCAAAGCCACCACCACGCGGCAACCGCCGCCAGCGCGGTGGGCAGCAGCAGCCCGATCCAGACGCGCCGCAGGCTGCGGGCCGCAAAGGCCCACAACACCGCTGCAACGAAGACCAGAAAGCTCAGTTGCATGGCGGCCAGCGCGGCGTCGGCCCTGTTGGAGGACCACGCCGCCGCCACCGCCACCGGCAGCGTGTGGGCCAGCGCGTAGCCGCCGAGCACGGCGGCGAGCGTGCGCGAGACCAG
>JALORL010000123.1 GCA_025458915.1 Hydrogenophaga sp. | reverse complement strand
CATCCAGGTGTCCACGATATCGAAGGTCAACGGCGCGTGCGATGGAATGGACGGATGCAGGGCAGACGGCGGGCTCCAGGCCTTGTAGCGAACGCTGGCCACGAATTCGCCCACGGTGCCGGTGCTCTGCAGCGGCAGGGCACGGCCATTGCAGGTGATCACGTAACGGTTGTCGTTGTAGCCACTGACCCGCACCTCGATGCGCTCCAGCGACGAGTCGACGTAACGTACCGTGCCACCGGGCGCGCCTTCTTCGCCCATCACGTGCCAGGGCTCCAGCGCGTTGCGCAGCGTGAGTTCAATGCCGCGCGCCGCCACCTGGCCCACCAGCGGAAAACGGAATTCAAAGTGCGGTTCGGGCAGCAGGAAGCGGTCGTGCAGCTCGGTGCCCCAGCGGGTGAGCTTGTGGGCAAACGGTTTTTGCCAGAAGCGCGCCACCAGCGCGCGCAGCAGCAGCTGCTGGGCAATGCTCATGCGCGCGTGCGGCGGCATTTCAAACGCGCGCAGCTCCAGCAGGCCCAGGCGGCCGGTGGACGTGTCGGGCGAATACAGCTTGTCGATGCAGAATTCGCTGCGGTGGGTGTTGCCGGTCACATCGATGAGGATGTTGCGCAGCGTGCGGTCCACCAGCCAAGGGGGCATCTGTTCACCGTGTACCTCGCGGTTCTTCGCAATCTGCTCGAGCGCAATTTCCAGCTCATAGAGCTGGTCGTTGCGCGCTTCGTCCACCCGCGGGGCCTGGCTGGTGGGACCGATGAACAGACCGCTGAACAGGTACGACAGCGAAGGGTGGTTGTGCCAGTAGGCGATCAGGCTGCCCAGCAGCTCGGGTCGGCGCAGGAAGGGCGAATCCGCCGGTGTGGCACCGCCCATCACGAAGTGGTTGCCACCACCGGTGCCGGTGTGGCGGCCATCGGTCATGAACTTCTCGGCGCACAGCCGTGTCTGGTGGGCGGCTTCGTAGAGGAATTCGGTGTTGCCCACCAGCTCGGACCAGTTGTGCGCCGGGTGGATGTTGACCTCGATCACGCCGGGGTCGGGCGTGACCTGCAGCATCTTCAGGCGCGGATCGCGTGGCGGCGGGTAGCCTTCCAGCACAATCGGCATGCCGAGTTTTTCTGCCGTGGCTTCCACCGCCGACAGCAGGTCCAGATAGTCCTCCAGATGGGCCATGGGCGGCATGAACACGTAGAGATGCCGGAACTTGCCCCCCATGGCTTTTTCCACCTTGGGGCCATTGGAGCGGTGCGGGTCGCGGGCCTCCACCACCAGCGCGGTTCGGGTCAGCCAGCCAGCCGATTCGCCCCGCTGCGGCAGGCGCGCGCCCAAGGGCTGCGACGCGCCTGCCGGGCCATCGTCCTGCCTTCCCTCCGTCGGTCCAGCGGCGCCGAAATCGCTGCCCTGCATCGACACGGTGCCGCCTTCAGCGAAGCCGCCGCCCACCTGGTGCGGGGACACCTGATGGCGCGTGGTGGCGCTGCGCGGCAGCGGGTCGCGCGGGGTGTGCGGGTCCTGTTCGATGTGGTACGGGTAGTCGCCCGCAGACACCCAGGGCAGCGAGTCCAGCGGCAGGCGGTAGCCCATGGGCGAATCGCCGGGCACCAGGTACATGCGCTCGTCGCGGAAGAACCAGGGGCCGGTGGACCACACCGTACCCGACACGCGGTGGTAGGCACTGCGGGTCTCGGGTGCCAGGGCGCCGCCATGCACCGCGGCCTGCAGCGGCAGCACGTAGCCCACCGTAGCCTCCAGGCCTTGTGTGAACACGCGGCGCAAGCGGGCGCGTTCGAGCTCGTCGTCCAGCCGGGCGTCGAACGGGTCCACGTTCACCGGCAGCCGACGCTCGCGCCACAGGTAGTACCAGGTGTCCTCGAAGCCGGGCGTGATGTACTGGGTGGACAGGCCCAGCCTGCGCGCCAGTGCCTCGGTGAAGCGGCGCGCGTCTTCGCTGGTGCAATGGGCTTCGTCGCGTTCGTCCGCCAGCAGGGCGGGGTTGTGCCAGCAGGGTTCACCGTCGGCCCGCCAGAACACCGACAGTGCCCAGCGCGGCAGCTGTTCACCGGGGTACCACTTGCCCTGGCCCATGTGGACGAAGCCGCCCTGGCCGTAGCGCTCGCGCAGCCGGCCCAGCAGTTCGGTGGCGTAGCCGCGCTTGGTGGGGCCCAGGGCATCGGTGTTCCATTCGGCGGCGTCGCGGTCGGAGATAGCCACATAGGTGGGTTCGCCGCCCATGGTCAGGCGCACGTCGTGGGCCTGAAGGTCGGCGTCGACCTTTTCGCCCAGTGCCAGCACGGCTGCCCACTGATCGTCGGTGTAGGGGCTGGTCACCCGTGGGGATTCGTACACCCGGGTAACCCCCATGTGGTGGCTGAATGCCACTTCGCATTTGTCCATGGCGCCTTCCACCGGCGCCGCGCTGGAGGGCTGAGGCGTGCAGGCCAGCGGGATGTGGCCTTCGCCGGCAAGCAGGCCGGAGGTGGGGTCCAGGCCGATCCAGCCGGCGCCGGGCAGGAACACTTCGCACCAGGCGTGCAGGTCGGTGAAGTCCTTTTCCGGCCCGCTGGGCCCGTCCACCGATTTCACGTCGGGTGCGAGCTGGATCAGGTAACCCGACACGAAGCGCGCCGCCAGCCCCAGGTGGCGCAGCATCTGCACCAGCAGCCAGCCGCTGTCGCGGCAGGAGCCGCTCTGGAGCGTCAGGGTTTCCTCCGGCGTCTGCACACCGGGTTCCATGCGGATGGTGTAGGCGATGTCGCGCTGGAGCATCTGGTTCACATCGACCAGGAAGTCGATGGTGCGGCGGGTGCTGCGGTCCACCCGTTCCAGATAGCCTTTGAGCAGTGGGGTGAGAGGCGCGGTGGCCAGGTA
This sequence comes from Hydrogenophaga sp., assembly GCA_025458915.1. Taxonomy (GTDB): domain Bacteria; phylum Pseudomonadota; class Gammaproteobacteria; order Burkholderiales; family Burkholderiaceae_C; genus Hydrogenophaga. The sequence goes on along the minus strand of JALORL010000123.1, from coordinate 4,477 downwards.
GGGGGCGAGTTCCTGCTGCTGGCCGGCTTCATACGAAAAGGGGAAGTTTTCGGCGCGCGGCTCCAGGAAAAAGTCGAATGGGTTGTACACCGCCATCTCGACGACGAGGTCGATGGTGACCTTGAACTCGGTGGTGGGTTCGGGGAACACCAGGCGTGCCTGGTAGTTCGCGAACGGGTCCTGCTGCCAGTTGATGAAGTGGCCGCCCGGTTCGATCGTCTGGGAATACGACAGCACCTTGGTGCGGCTGTGTGGCGCAGGCCGCAGGCGCACTACCTGCGGCCCTAGGCGGACCAGCCGGTCGTACCGGTAGTGCGTGATGTGGCTCAGGGCAACGTGGATGGCCATGCAGGGCTTTCAGGAGGGAGGACAACAATGGAACGGACAGAGGATCCGCGTGCGACCGTGCGGCACGCAAGCGATGCAACCATGCTAGCAAGTCTTGCGCCATCCGGCGATGGTGGTGCGCGTCGCTCGCCGGCCTGAGCATGGGGTGGCGAACATGGGCGCTGACCCTGGGTTTTGTGGCGGGCCTGGCGGTCCATTTGCAGCAACGAACGCTGGCGTCCGGTGGGGTCTACGCCGGGCTGTTGGCGGTCGCTGCGCTGCTCTGCGGCTGTGTGGTCTGGTACTGGCGCGGCAGGCGGTCCCCGGGCCGGTTGGCCTGGGTGCGATCCTGGTTGCTGCTGCTTGTGGCGGGTGCGCTGGGTGCCGCGGGCTGGGCCGGGCTGCGGGCTGCAGCTTTTTCTGCCGAGGCGCTGGCGCCGGAACTGCAAGGGCAGACCATCGAAGTTGTGGGCCGCGTGGTTTCGCTGCCGCAACGCACCGAACAGGGCGAGCGCTTCGAGTTCTCGGTTGAATCGGCGCAACTGCGTGGAGCGCCCGTCGCGCTGCCGGGCCGGCTGCAGCTCGGCTGGTATGGCGGCGAAGGCACCACGGCGCCCTGGGCACAGGGTCCTGGCAGTCCCGGCGTGCGCACTGGCGAACGGTGGCAATTCAGTGTGCGTCTGCGCAGCCCCCACGGGAACGCCAATCTGCACGGTTTCGACGTGGAACTGTGGCTGTGGAGTCGCGGCATTGGGGCCACCGGCCATGTGCGCGACGGCCGGCGCGACCCGCCGCCCGAACTGCGCGACCCGGCCAATTCCTACACCCTCGCAGCGGCGCGCCAACACGTGCGCGATGCCATTCTGGACCGCGTGGCGGACCCACGCGCCGGTGGTGTGCTGGCCGCCATCCTGCTGGGAGACCAGTCCGCCATCGACCGCGCCGACTGGGAGCTGTTCCGTGTCACCGGCGTGGCCCATCTGATGGTGGTGTCCGGCATGCACGTCACGCTGTTCGCCTGGATGGCCACGGCGCTGGTGGCTGCGCTGTGGCCATGGCTGGGTCGTTTCTTTCCAGGGGTTCTGCTGGCCGCACCCACCCCGATCGCCTCTGCCTGGGGCGGGTTGGCACTGGGTCTGGCGTATGCGCTGTTCTCCGGCTGGGGGCTGCCAGCCCAGCGATCGGTGGCCATGCTCTTTGTGGTGGCCATCCTGCGTCTGGGAGCGCGGCGCTGGCCCTGGCCGCAGGTGTGGTGGTGTGCCCTGGTGGCTGTGCTGGTGGTGGACCCCATGGCGCTGCTGCAGCCCGGGTTCTGGCTCAGCTTCATGGCGGTGGGCGTGTTGCTGGCCACGGGGCAGGGGCTGCCGGGTGGGTCTGCTGCCGCGCTTGTGGCTGACCGCTCCGCCGTCCGGCGCTGGGCGCTGCAACTCGGCGGCGCGTTCTGGCGCATGGCCTGCACGCAGGCGGTGATCACGGTGGCTCTGGCGCCGCTTACGTTGCTGCTTTTTGGACAGTTTTCGGTCGCATCGTTCGCCGCCAACCTGGTCGCCATTCCCCTGGTCACCCTGCTGGTGATGCCGCTGGCGCTGCTGGGCGTTCTGGCACCGCCCCTGTGGGACTTGGCCGCCTGGCTGGTGCAGGGCTTGGGCCTGGGTCTGGCCTGGCTGGCGCAGTGGCCCTGGGCGGCGGTGTATCGGCCCATGGCGCCCTTCTGGATGGCGGCGGCCGGGGTGGTGGGGGGTCTGCTGCTCATCATGCGCTGGCCCTGGCCGTTGCGCAGTGCAGGCGCGCTGCTGCTGGCGCCGGCCCTGCTGTGGCAGCCCGCGCGCCTGGCCCCTGGCAGCTTCGAGGTGTTGGCGCTCGACGTGGGGCAGGGCAGTGCCGTGCTGGTTCGCACTGCCGGCCACAGCCTGCTGTACGACACCGGTCCCCGCCATTCCCCCGAGAGCAACGCAGGCGACCGGGTGGTCGTGCCGTTGCTGCGGGCGCTGGGCGTTCGGCTGGACACCGTGGTCGTGAGCCACAGCGACAGCGATCATTCCGGCGGGTCGCTGGCCATCGAGGCGGCGCAGCCGCAGGCGCGTTGGCTGTCCTCGTACGATGCCGATCCCCGGCGCCGCTGTCTGGCCGGCCAGCGGTGGGAATGGGATGGCGTGCTGTTCGAGTTCCTGCACCCGCAGCCCGAAGACTTTCACGGGGACGGGGAAGCCAAGCTATCCACCAACGCGATGTCCTGCGTGCTGCGGGTGTCGGCGGGCGAACACAGCGCCTGGCTCGGAGGCGACATTGACGAGCGGCAGGAGGTGCGCATGGCACTGGGCAATCCGGCGCTGCGCGCCACGCTCATGCTGGCGCCGCACCATGGCAGCCGCAGTTCGTCCAGCCCGGTGCTGCTCAACACCCTGCGTCCGCGCTGGATCGTCGTGCAATCCGGCTACCGCAACCGGTTCAACCACCCTTCGCCGGTGGTGCTGCAGCGTTACCGGCAGCGAAGCATTCCCTGGGTCACATCTGCCGCCTGCGGGGCAGCCACCTGGCGCAGCGCGCAGCCTGGCCAGGTGTTGTGTCACCGCGAATCCGCGCGGCGCTTCTGGCACCACCCGGAGCCCGCCTTTGCCGCAACGGAAACCGGCAACGGCCCGGAAACCAGCGATTGAACGTCAGCGCTGGCCCAGTCCTTGCTATGCTGTTGGCAGGAGATTCTTGCCCATGAGCCGACCGATGTTCGACGAAATGCACGCCTCGCCCGCCGAGGTGCGGGCCCACTACCAGCGCTATGCGGACTGGCTGGCCCAGCAACCCCCGGAAGTGATGGCGGCCCGCCGGGAAGAGGCGGAAATGATCTTCCGGCGGGTGGGCATCACGTTCGCCGTGTATGGCGCCAAGGACGAAGACGGCGCCGGTACCGAACGCCTCATCCCGTTCGACCTCATTCCGCGTGTCATCCCGGCAGACGAATGGCGCACCATGGAAGCCGGTCTGGTACAGCGGGTGACAGCGCTCAACCGCTTCATCCACGACGTGTACCACGAGCAGGAAATCATCAAGGCGGGCCTGATTCCCTCCGACCAGATTTTCCAGAACGCGCAATTCCGCCCGGAAATGATGGGCGTGAATGTGCCGCACAACATCTATTCGCACATTGCCGGCATCGACATCGTGCGTGCACCCAACGCCGACGGTGTGGGCGAGTACTACGTGCTGGAAGACAACCTGCGCGTGCCCAGCGGCGTGAGCTACATGCTCGAAGACCGCAAGATGATGATGCGGCTGTTCCCCGAGCTGTTCCGCGAGAACCGCGTGGCCCCGGTGGAGCACTACCCGGACCTGCTGCTGGAGACCCTGCGCGCGGTCAGCCCGGCCACCACGGCCGAGCCCACGGTGGTGGTGCTCACGCCCGGCATGTACAACAGCGCCTACTTCGAACACGCCTTCCTGGCCCAGCAAATGGGCATCGAGCTGGTGGAGGGGCAGGACCTGTTCGTCAAGGACAACTTCGTGTACATGCGCACCACCCGCGGCCCCAAACGCGTGGACGTGATCTATCGCCGGGTGGACGACGATTTCCTCGACCCGCTGGTGTTCCGCCCCACGTCCACGCTGGGCTGCGCCGGGCTGCTGGGCGTGTACCGCAGTGGCAACGTGGCCATCTGCAACGCGGTGGGCACCGGTGTCGCCGATGACAAGTCGATCTACCCGTACGTGCCCAAGATGATCGAGTTCTACCTGGGCCAGAAGCCGATCCTGAGCAACGTGCCCACCTTCATGGGCCGCGACCCGGAAGACCTGAAATACATCCTCGCCAACCTCCAGGACCTGGTGGTGAAGGAGGTGCACGGCGCGGGCGGCTACGGCATGCTGGTGGGCCCGGCGTCCACCAAGGCCGAGATTGAAGATTTCCGCAAGGCCGTGATCGCCAAGCCCGACGGCTACATCGCCCAGCCCACGCTGAGCCTGTCCACTTGCCCCACCTACGTGGAGAGCGGCGTGGCACCGCGCCACATCGACCTGCGGCCGTTCGTGCTGTCGGGCAAGGACGTGCAGATGGTGCCGGGGGGCCTGACGCGGGTGGCGTTGAAGGAGGGTTCGCTGGTGGTGAATTCGTCGCAGGGTGGGGGCACGAAGGACACCTGGATACTGGAGTAACCCC
>JALORL010000122.1 GCA_025458915.1 Hydrogenophaga sp. | reverse complement strand
TGCTTCTGGAGTTCTCTGATGTTGTCTCGTACCGCTGACCATTTGTTCTGGATGTCCCGTTACACCGAGCGGGCGGAGAACACCGCGCGCATGCTGGATGTGAACTACCAGACCTCGATGCTGCCGCAGTCGGCGGCGGTGGCGCAGGTGGGGTGGGAGGGGTTGCTGACCATCAGCGAACTGTTGCCCAGCTACACGGCGAAGTACGGTCAGGACATCACACCACGCAACGTGCTGGACTTCATGGTTCGCGACGAGGAAAACCCGTCGAGCATTGTGTCCTGCCTGCGCGCGGCACGGGAGAACGCGCGGGCGGTGCGCGGAGCGCTCACCACCGAGTTCTGGGAAACCCAGAACCAGACCTGGCTGGAACTCAACCGCATGCTCAAGAGCAATGCGTTCGAACGCGACCCCAGCCAGTTCTTCGAGTGGGTCAAGTTCCGTTCGCACCTCTCGCGCGGTGTGGCTATCGGCACCATGTTGCAGGACGAAGCCTTCCACTTCTACCGCATGGGCACCTTCCTGGAACGCGCCGACAACACCGCCCGCCTGCTCGATGTGAAGTTCCACGCGGTGCACAGCGACTTCTTCGGTGCCGCCAGCGAGCTGGATCAGGAATACGACTTCTACCACTGGAGCGCCATCCTGCGCTCGGTGTCCGGCTTCGAGGTCTACCGCAAGGTCTACCGCGATGTGATCACCCCCGAGCGCGTGGCCGAGCTGCTGATCCTGCGGGCCGACATGCCCCGCAGCCTGGCGGCGAGCCTCAATGAGGTGGTGAACAACCTCAGCGTCGTCGCCAACGACCATTCGGGCGAAACCCTGCGCCGCGCCGGCAAGCTCAAGGCCGACCTGCAGTACGCCCGGATCGACGAGATTCTTTCCACCGGCCTGCACGCTTACCTCACGCAGTTCCTGGACCGTGTGAACGAACTCGGCAGCCGCATCAGCCAGGACTTCCTGGTGCCCAACGTGCACTGAGCCCTTTGCGCTTTCGGGGGCGGTGACGCTCAGCGTGCGCCGTCCAGGAGTTCGTGGACGGCCTCGCCGAGCTCGATCACGGCCATGGCGTAGTAGCTGCTCCAGTTGTAGCGCGTCACGGCGTAGAAGTTTTCGGTGCCCACCACATAGCTGCGCGGCTCGTTGCCGTTCTCCAGCTCCACCAGCGCCAGTTTGCCCAGATGGTCGCGCGCCCGGCCAGGCAGCACCACACCTTTTTCCATCAAGGTGCCGGTATCGAAGGTGGGCAATATGTCCGGGGCCAGCAGCGTGGGCAAGTCCAGGCGCGTGCGGTCGAAGCCCACCGCATAGTGGGTAGGCATGCCGGGTTGCCAGCCGAAGGCCTTGAAGTAGTGCGCCACCGAGCCAATCACGTCGGCCTGGCTGTTGAACAGGTCGATATGGCCATCGCCGTCAAAGTCGATGGCGTATTTGGCCCAGCTGCTGGGCATGAACTGCGGCCAGCCCATGGCGCCGGCATAGCTGCCTCGTGGCGTCTGGGGGTCCATGCCGGTCCGGTGGGCCAGACTGAGGAACTGCTCCAGTTCCTCGCGAAAGAAGGTGGTGCGCGCCAGTGCACGCGGATGCACGGCCGGAAAGTCGAACGCCAGCGTGGTGAGCGCGTCGATCACGCGGAAGTTGCCGGTGTGTCGCCCATACAGCGTTTCCACGCCGATGACGCCCACAATCAGGCTGGCTGGCACACCGTACTCGGCCTCGGCCCGCGCCAGTGTTTCGCGGTTGCGTTGCCAGAATTCCAAGCCGGCCTGCAAGCGCGTGGGTTCGATGAAACGCGCACGGTAAACGGCCCAGTTCTTCGGCGTGCCCTGGGGTGCGGGCGACATGAGCCGAACCACCTGCGGCAAATGCTGCGCCCGCGCGATTTGTGCGCGCACCCACGCCGGGTCCAGGCTCTGGCGTGCGGCCAGTTCATCGGCAAAAGCCATGGCCCCGGTGTGCTGCCCGTAGAACCAGGCCGGTGCCCGTGCGGAACCGGCAGGCCGGGTCTTGGAAGGGGTGCCACTGGCCTGCGCCATGGACACCGTGCCGAGCGCCAGAATGGCTGGCAGGCACAGGGCCAGTGCCCGGAAAAGAAAACGATTGCTCACCTTCAACCCATCTTGTTGGCTGGCCACACCAGCTGTCGGAATTCAGCCTTCAGTGTAGCGAGGCTGTCCCGGCTGGTCGGGCTGTACCGCAGGGCCTCCAGCCGCAGCAGCCAGCCGGTGAGTGCCGCCGTGTCGGCGTGTGCAAACCGCTGCTCCACAGCCCGCGCCAGCGCGCGCGGAGGGAGGTTGTCCGTTCCTCTCAGGCCCGACCGCTCCAGGCGGGCGCGCGCCTGCTGCAGCAGGCGCAGCCAGGGGTCGTGCTGCTGGCGCTCCCACAGCGTCCAGGCTGCGCCCAGCAGGCTCACCACCACGAGAACAGCCAGCAGGGCATAGGCGAGGTCGGTCCAGCGCGGGGACTCGAACCCCAGGCTTTTGAGCAGCTCCAGTTGCCGGCCCTGGGTGTAGTTCAGCACCCACTGGTTCCAGCGCGTGTTGACGGCTTCCCAGAAGTTGCGCAGTTGGGTGACCAGGGTGGGGTTGAGGTTGCGAAAGGCGGATGCGATGGCGCCCTCGGCCGGTTGCAGGCGGTCCAGCGAGCCGATGCGCCAATCGGCCACCGCGGCCGTGGGGTCGACGCGTACCCAGCCCCGGCCGGCGATCCACACCTCGGTCCAGGCATGGGCGTCGCGCTGGCGCACGGTCCAGTAGTTGTCCACGGTGTTCAATTCGCCGCCCTGGTAGCCGGTGACGATGCGGGCCGGAATGTCCATGGCGCGCATGAGGATCACGAAGGCCGACGCAATATGTTCGCAGAAGCCTTCCTTGCGGTCGAACCAGAACTCGTCGGCAGTGTGCAGACCGTACACCCCCGGGTCCACGGTGTAGGTGTAGCTACCGGTGCGCAACCGGCCCAGCGCTGCATTCACCAGCGCCTGGTTGTGTTGCGGGCCGGCACCGAACTGGCGCCGCAGGTCCTGTGCCAGTTCGAGTGTGCGGGGGTTGAAGCCACCCGGAAGCTGCAGGTAGTCCTGCAGCCCGATCACCGTCTCCAGTGGGCCGTGGCGGAAGTCGGGATAGCTCTCGGCGCGGTAACGCACCAGGTCGTTGAGCGGGCGGCGCACCCGCCACTGCAGGTCGGGCGTAAGGTAGGGCGTGCTGCCGACGATCTCCGGCGCGCGCGGGGTGGCCTCCAGCACCATCAGCCAGGGCTGGCTGGTGGGCTCCTGGATGACCTCATAGCGCACCGGGTCGCCGCGAACGCCCAGGTCGGCTGGGAGTTGCATCGACTCCGGAAAGCCCGAACGCAGAGTGCGCCACTCGCGTCCGTCGAAATCGCTGAACACCGGGCCCCGGAAGTACAGGGTGCCCAAGGGGGGAGGCTGGTCGTCGAAACGCACGCGCAGGGCAATTTCGTCCACCTGCATCAGGCTGGCCACGTCCCCGATCTTCATGCGGTCGGACAGGCCGGTGCGGCCGGTCATGGCGTCGCTGGGCACGCCCCACAGCGGCGCAAAACGGGGAAACAGCATGAACAGCACGAGCATGACCGGTGCGCCCATCAGGGCCATGCCACCAGCGGTTCGCGCTGCCTGCCACAGGGAGGGTCTGCCCACCGGCATGTGGGCATTGACCAATGCCGTCAGCAGCCCCAGCAACGCCAGCAGGATACCGGCGGCCGTGAGCAGCGATTGCGAATAGAAAAAATGCGTGAGCAGCGTGAAGAAGGCCAGGAAGAACACCACGAAGGCATCGCGGCGGGCGCGCATCTCCAGCGTTTTCAGGGCCAGAAGCACCACGATCAACGTGACGCCGGCGTCCCGGCCAAGCAGCGTCTTGTGGGTGAACCAGGTGGCCAACAAGGTCAGGCCGAGCAATCCCGCCCTCCAGTACCAGCCCGGCAATGGCTTGCCGCGCAGCGCCAGCCGCGCGCGCCAGAGCAGTACGCCGCCCGCCAGCACGGAGCACCACCAGGGGATGTGACCGATCTGCATCAGCGCCACCCAGCCCACCACGGCGAGCAGGAACAGGGTGTCGCGGGTGTCGCGGGGCAGACCACCCTGAAGCAATGGGGTGGGCAGTGTCAGCACAGTGCGAGCGCCTCCAGGCAGCGGGAGCGGTGCGACACGCCCTGGTCGGGTGGCAGTTCGCGGCCCGGCAGCCGAAGGCCATAGTCCATTCCCAGCTGGTCGGCCATGATCACCCATGCCGTGAGCCGCGACAGCCGGGCTTCGACATCCACCAGGCCACACTGGGCATGGTCCAGCCAGAGTTGCTGGCGCTGGGTAGACAACGCATCCCGGCTCACCAGATCGTCGCGCCCGGCGGCAAAGGTCTGCGCTGCCTTCTTCCACACCACCGCCCGGATCGGGTCGCCGCGCCGGTACGCGCGCACGCCGTCGAATTCGCCGGTGCTTTGTACCCGCGCCGAGCCCTGGTGGCCGGCGAGTGGTTCGCCCCCGGGCAAAGGCGGAGCGTTGCTTTCCACCGCCGGGTATACGAGCACCTGCGACGCTGGGCGCCACACGGTCCAGACCTTGAAGGTGCCCAGCGGGTAGAGGGTCAGCACGGTCAGTGGCGGCAGCGCATGCAGGCCGCGCGCCAGCGCTGGCCACGCCACCTGAACCTGTGCACTGCCCTGGGCTGGTACGTCCGTCCAGGCCAGGGGCTGGCCTCGCACGTCCTGGTCCACCACCCCCAACCCGAGGCCAAAGCGCGGGCTCTTGCGCTCGCTGGCCAGGCGGATGTCCAGTGCCACCGCCTGGCCGGCATGGACCGGATTCGGTGTGCCAAGGTGCAGCGTGACGCCGCGCAGGTTGCCGTGGCACACATGCATGCCCACCAACGCGCAGCCGGCCAGAAGAAAGGTCAGCAGGTATCCCAGGTTGAGCTGGTAGTTGATGCTGGCGACCAGCAGCAGGAGGAGCGTGAAGGCCAGCATCCAGCCGGGGCGGGAGGGAAGGATGTAGACGTTGCGCTGGGTCAGCGTAAGGGTGTCGGTGCGGGGCAGGCGGCTGTGCCACCAGGCCTGTGCGCGCTTGCGGACGGCAGCCCAAGGCCGAAGGCTGCCGGACGCCCCCTGCAGCCGGTTTTGCCGGGCCACAGCTGCTGCCCCCCGGTGGGGGCTGCCAAAGGCACTTCGGGGGGGATGCATGGCTAGGGCAGGGGGGTGGCGTCCACCATGGCGCGCACCTGCTCCACGGGCCCGCGCCCTGCGTCGCTGACCGGTACCAGCCGGTGCGCCACGGTCTGCGGCAGGATGGCGGCAATGTCGTCCGGGGCCACATAGTCGCGCCCGCTCAGGAACGCCTGTGCCTTGGCCGAGCGCACCACCGCCAGCGCCGCGCGGGGCGACAGGCCCTGGGCAAACCACCTGCCCGAGCGGGTGGCCGCCACCAGATCCTGCAGATATTCCAGCACCGGCTCGGCCGTGTGTACTTCGCTCACGGCTTGCTGCAGACGGGCCAGATCGGCGGGCGTGAGCACGGGCTGCAATTGTTCCAGCATGTCGCGCCGGTCCTGGCCGCGCAGCAGCTCGCGCTCGGCGGCCCGGTCGGGGTAGCCCAGTGAGAGGCGCATGTGGAAGCGGTCCAGTTGCGACTCGGGCAGGGCGTAGGTACCCAGTTGGTCGTGCGGGTTCTGGGTGGCGATCACGAAAAACGGATTGGGCAGGGCGCGTGTGGCACCTTCCACCGTCACCTGCTTTTCCTCCATGGCCTCGAGCAGCGCACTCTGTGTTTTCGGGCTGGCCCGGTTGATCTCGTCGGCCAGCAACACCTGGGCGAACACCGGACCCGGATGGAACACGAAGCCTTCGCGCCCGCGTTCGTAGATCGACACGCCCACCAGGTCGCTGGGCATCAGGTCGGCGGTGAACTGAACGCGGGAGAACTGCAGCCCGAACGAGCGCGACAGGGCATGCGCCAGAGTGGTTTTTCCAACCCCCGGAACGTCTTCGATCAACAGGTGTCCACCGGCCAGCAGGCAGGCCACGCAGTCCGCAACCTGCTGTTCCTTGCCTACGATGACCGTGTTAAGCTGAACCAGGAGTTGGTGTAGTTTTGAGTCGGCGTGCATGCCGTGAACCTTACCGCAAATCCCCCATGAGCCAGGCCACCGGATATTTCACCCACAAGGATTGTTGGCGTCATGAAATGGGCCGGGGACACCCGGAATGCCCCGAGCGTCTGGATGCCATTCAGGACCGCTTGCTGATGTCCGGACTCGACGTGGCACTGGACAGACGGGAGGCCACAGCGGCCTCCATTGCCGACATGGAACTCGCCCACAGCCGCATGCATCTCGCCGCGCTGCGCGGCCTTAGCGACAACCTGCGCGACGACCTGGAGGCCGGAGGACCGTCGCACGCTCAGATCGACCCCGACACTTCGATCAACGTACACAGCTGGGACGCCATCCAGATGGCCGCAGGCGCGGCCATCGACGCCACCGATGCAGTGATCGCGGGCGAACTCGCCAACGCCTTCTGTGCCGTGCGCCCGCCGGGCCACCACGCCACACGCAACCAGGCCATGGGTTTCTGTTTCGTCAACAACGTGGCGGTGGCCGCCAAGTACGCGCTGGAGCGGCATGGCCTCAAGCGCGTGGCCATCATTGACTTCGATGTGCACCACGGCAACGGCACCGAGGACATCGTGGCCGGTGACGACCGCATCCTGATGTGCAGCTTTTATCAGCACCCTTTTTATCCCGCTTGCGAGCATTCGAACGCACCGAATCTGGTCAACGTGCCGGTACCCGCCTACACAAAAGGCATGGAAGTGCGGGAGCTGGTCGACATGTTCTGGATGCCCCGGCTGGAGTCCCACGCGCCGCAGATGATCTTCATCAGTGCCGGTTTTGATGCGCACCGTGAGGACGACATGGCGCAGATGGGTCTGGTCGAGAACGACTACGTGTGGATGACGCAGCGCATCGTCGAGGTGGCGCAGCGGCATGCGCAAGGCCGGAT
>JALORL010000121.1 GCA_025458915.1 Hydrogenophaga sp. | reverse complement strand
TGCCCAGCGAGGACGAGGCGCTCACCGTGCGTGCCACGCGCGATGCCCTGGCCAAGCTCGACGCCAATCCTGAGCGTCTGTTGAATTAGGTACACCCCCTGCGCTGTATTCGGCGCACCCCCCTGCGCCGCTGACGCGGCTTCCCCCCGCTCTGGCGCACCTGCGGCGCTTGGCAGGGGGACGCACCCTGTGGCCTGGCTGAGCCGGTTCCACGGGTGCTCTGGAACTGGGACACTTCGCGCCGGTGTTGGATTGGGTTCTTCGCCAATCCTGCGTATCTCCCTACCCGCGTTCTCTTGAGCTTGCCAAAGGGCTTGCCCGGATGCTGCATGGCCCGCAGCGCTCGGGTTGTGGTCAGCTGGTGCCGATGCGCTGCAGCAGTCCGCCGGGCAGGCGGCCGACGTGGCCTTCGAGTTCGAGTTCGAGCAGGCGGGCTTGCAGGGTGGCGGTGTCCAGGCCGGTGCGGGCTTGCAGGACGTCCAGGCTGACGGGGTCGTGGCCAAGCGCCTTCAGGAGGTTGTCGTCGGGTGCCGCGGCCGGGGCAGGCACAGGCGCCTGGGCGGCCACGTCCAGACGCAGATCTTCCAGAATGTCCTGCGCGGATTCGACGAGCTTGGCGCCTTGGCGGATCAGCGCGTGGCACCCCCGGGCCTGCGGGGAATGAATGGAGCCCGGGATGGCGAACACCTCGCGTCCCTGTTCGGCCGCCAGCCTGGCGGTGATGAGCGAGCCCGAGCGCACGGCGGCTTCCACCACCAACGTGCCCTGGGAAAGACCGGCAATGATGCGGTTGCGGCGTGGAAAGTTTTCCGACAGGGCGGGCGTTCCCAGCGGGTACTCGCTGACGATCGCGCCCTGCCCCGCAATGCGGTGCGCCAGGTCGCGGTGCCGCTGCGGGTAGACCCGGTCCAGACCGGTGCCCACCACGGCAATCGTCGGGCTGCCGCCGGCGAGCGCACCTTCGTGCGCAGCGCCGTCCACGCCCAGCGCCAGGCCGGAGACCACGCAGACACCGGCCTCGGACAGCGTTTGCGCGAACTGCCGCGCATTGGCTTCGCCCTGCGGTGTGGGGTTTCGGCTGCCCACGATGGCCAGCCGCTGCGGATGGTCCAGGGTGGTCAGGTCTCCGAGCACATGGATCAGCAGGGGCGGGTCTGCCATTTCCAGCAGGCCCTGGGGAAAGCGCGGGTCGGCCAGGGTGAGCAGGTGGTGGTTGTCCGAAGCCAGCCATTCCTGCAGCTGCGCCACCGCACCTGGCAGCCCGTCGGGGACGTTGCCAAGGGCGTCGGCGCGTTTCTTGCCGACCACGGTTTCCAGGGCCGTGCGGGGCTGCTCGAACACCGCTTCGGGCAGCCCGAAGGCGGTCAGCAACTTGCGCGCACTGTCAGCGCCCACGCCGGGCGTGAGCAGCAGCCGCAGCCAGGCGGCCAGCTCCTGTGGACCCATGGGCCGTTCAGGGATTCTCGAAGCTGTCGCCGACCTTGACGCCGTCGGCGATCTGCAGCACCAGGGCGTAGGACACCTTGTCGAAGGTGCGGAACACCATCATGAGACCGTTGCGCTCGCCGGGAAGGCGGATCTGGGTGCGCGCGCTGTCGGTCTTGTCGACCATCTGGACACGGTCCCGCTTGAGGGCCAGCACATGCCCGCGCTCGACGCCGTGCTGGATGCCGCGGTTGATGGTGACGACCTGGTTCTGTCCGGCAAAGGTGACCGCGTTGCCGTACACCGACACGATCTGCCCGTTGATGGCCATGGGTGGCGCACTGGGCACGTAGTTGGTGAGTTCCCGCGGTGGCTCTGGCAGCATGCGGTCGCCAATGCGGATTTCCTCCTTGGCCTGCACGATGTCGATGGTGGCCGGAACGATCTCGGTGGCGCTGGCCGCAGCGGAGCCCCCGGGGATCTGGGTGCGCTCGATGTTGTGGGTGGTGTTTTCAAATTGCGGCGTGTAGACGTCTTTGGTCTGCGCTGCCGGCTGCGCGGGGGGCGCCGGAGGCGTCACGCGGGTTTCCGCGCGCACCAGTTGGGCCTTGCCGACGTACTGGGCTTCGTAGCCCAGCACCTCGCCGGTGGTGGGGTCGCGCAGGGGCGTGGCGTTGCGGAACACGCGGAAGTCCCGCGGTTTGCCGGCAGCCAGACTCAGCGGCTCGGCTTCGCTTTCACCGCTGCCGTACAGGGCCCGGGCATAGGCCCGGTCACCCGCTGTGATCAGCACCCGGCTGTCGGCGGCGGAGACGATGCGGGGTGCCAGCGCGAAGGTGCTTTCGTCGACGATCAGCGGCTCGGCCAGGAAGGATTCGATGGCCTGCAGGGAGATGGGCGGAATGGCGGAGTCGGACAGGCTTTCCGAGCGGGTGCGGGGCGACACGCGAACGGTCGGCGTTTCACCTGCGCCACCCGGGCGGGTGGTGAGGCGGGCGCTGCCGCCGCTGGTGTCCAGGAACAGCGTCTGGCCGGGGAAGATGAGGTGTGGGTTGCGGATGTCCTGCAGGTTCATGCCCCACAGTTCGGGCCAGCGCCACGGACTCTTGAGGAAGATGCGGGAGATGCCCCAGAGCGTGTCGCCGCGCTTGACGGTGTAGCTGTCGGGGGCGTCGGGAGCCAGCTCGGACAGTGGTACGCCGGCCTGGGCGACCTGGTTCGCGGTGGCCCGCTGGTTGTCAGTGATGGGGAAATTCTGGGCCAGGGCGCCGGTGGTCAGGCCGGAGGCGAGCAGCAGGGTCACCAGCGCCAGGGGACGCAGGTCTTGAACGCGGGGGAGGCGGGAGGTCGGTCGTGTCTTCAATGGCATGTAGGGCCCCTGGGGCATGCACGTTCGCGGCAAGGCCGATTCCCCTCGGGGCTGGCAGCCTGTTCGAGACAGCGCTTTGGTCTTGACAATTCGCATTTGATTCTGCGCCCAAGCCATTGATTAGGCAATGTTTATGGCTGCCGGGGGCTGCGCCGTCCGCCAAAAGTGGCGAAAATACCGACAAACGTATCCGCCCGCCCGCAGGCTGCCCCCGACCGGCCTGCGCGGGACCCCGCGAGGGATTGCCCGTCCGGCGACCGCCCGCACCCCCGAACCCCGTGCCCCGTCCAGCCATGTCCTCTGCCGAACCGCTGACCATCCTCTGTTACCCCGATCCCCGACTGCACACGGTGGCCCGTCCGGTCGCACAGATCGACGATCGCATCCGGGCGCTGATTCCGCGCATGCTGTCCACCATGTACGAGGCCAACGGCATCGGCTTGGCGGCCACACAGGTGGATGTGCACGAGCGGCTGATCGTGATCGACGTGAGCGAGGGCCGCAACCAGCCGATGGTGCTGATCAACCCCGAGATCGAGTGGGCCAGCCCGGAGAAGCGCAAAGGCGAAGAAGGCTGCCTGTCGGTGCCCGGCATCTACGACGGGGTGGAGCGTTCGCTGGCCGTGCGGGTGCGTGCACAGGACGGCGAAGGCAAGTCCCGCGTGATCGAGGCCGACGGCATGCTGGCGGTGTGCATCCAGCACGAGATGGACCACCTGATGGGCAAGGTGTTCGTGGAGTACCTGTCGCCGCTCAAGCGCAACCGCATCAAGGGCAAGCTGGTGAAGGCGCAGCGCGAGGCCATGCGGGCCTGAGGGAGGGAGCGATTTGAAAGGGAGCTACCGATGACGATGCGTTTGCAAGCCTTGGCTGTAGCCCTGCTGGCGGGGCTGCTGACTGGCTGCAGCAGTTTCCCCGAACGGGTGGTGCCCGGCGAAACCCGCGCCGAGGTGGAACGCCGGCTGGGGGCACCCACCGCGGTGCACGCCCTGGCCGAAGGAACCCGGTTGCAGTATTCGCGCCAGCCGGCGGGGCAGCAGGTGTTCAACCTGGACCTGGACGCCCAGGGCCGTGTGGTCCGGGTGCAGCAGTCGCTGGAGGCGGCCAATCTGGCGCGCATTGAAACCGACCGCTGGACACGCGAGGACGTGCTGCGCGAATTCGGTCGGCCGGCGCTGGTGGACCGCGTGGCGCGCTTCGAGGGCGACGTGTGGACCTACCGCTACCTGGAGGCCTTTTCGCTTGCCCGGCTGATGCACATCCACATCGATCCCCAGGGCACTGTGCGCCGGGTGGTGCACACCGACGAACCCTTGCTGGACGATCTGGGCAACCGGTTCTGAGGCTTACCGGGCGACCGCGTCGTCCTTTTCCGCATGAAGATCATTTTTGCCGGCACGCCGGCGTTTGCCGAGGTGGCACTGCAGGGCCTGCACGCCGCCGGCTTCCAGGTTCCCCTGGTGCTGACGCAGCCCGATCGCCCCGCCGGCCGGGGCATGAAACTGCAGGCTTCGCCGGTGAAGCAGTTTGCGCTCGACCACGGCATGGCGGTGGCGCAGCCGCGCAGCCTGCGGCTCGATGGCAAATACCCCGAAGACGCAGCCGCCGCCCGCGATGCCATGGAAACGGCCGGGGCCGATGCGATGGTGGTGGCCGCTTACGGGCTGATCCTGCCGCAGTGGGTGCTGGATGCACCCCGCCTGGGTTGCTTGAATATTCACGCCTCCTTGCTGCCGCGCTGGCGCGGAGCAGCGCCGATCCACCGGGCCATCGAGGCGGGTGATGCGGACACTGGCGTGACCATCATGCAGATGGACGCGGGGCTGGACACCGGCGACATGCTGCTGACCGAGCGCCTGTCCATCGGCCCGGAGGACACCACTGCCAGCCTGCACGACCGCCTGGCCGCCCTGGGGGGGCGGCTGATCGTGGAGGCGCTGGAGCTGGCGGCCTGTGGCGGGCTGCGCCCGGTACCGCAGCCGGCCGAGGGCGTGACCTATGCGCACAAGATCGAAAAAAGCGAAGCCGCGATCGACTGGCGGTTGCCGGCGCTGGTGACGGAGCGGCGCGTGCGTGCCTTCGATCCGTTTCCGGGCGCGAGCTGCACGCTGGACGGTGAATCCGTGAAGGTGTGGGCGGCACGGGCCGAAGGCGGTGGCGATAGCGCCCCCGGTACCGTGCTGGCGGTGGCCGACGACGGCATCCGCGTGCAGACCGGCGACGGCGTGCTGGTGCTGACGCGCCTGCAGCGCCCGGGCGGCAAGCGGCTGGCCGTGGCGGATTTCCTGCGCGGTTTTGCGCTGGAGCCGGGCCAGGTGCTGGGCGGCCCATCGGCCCCATACGTGTCGGGCTGATGTTTTTCCAGAAGGTCCATCGGACCTACCCCGAATTCTGGGAAGGCGTGCGCGATCAGGCCTCGGTGGCCATGGGCATTGCGGCGTGGGGCCTGATGACCGGCGTGGCGATGGTGAAGTCCGGCCTGTCGGTGCTGGAAGCGGTGCTGATGACGCTGATCGTCTACGCCGGCAGTGCGCAGCTGGCTGCGGTGCCCATGATCGCGGCCAGTGCGCCGCTGTGGGTGATCCTGGCGGCGGCCTTCTGCGTGAACCTGCGTTTCGTGGTGTTCTCGGCGCATCTGCGGCCGTACCTGATGCACCTGCCGCGCCTCCAGCGCATCGTGACAGGCTACGTCACCGGCGACCTGAGCTATGTCTTCTTTTCCCGCCGCTTCCCCAAACCTGGCCAGACGGCGGAAGAGCTGGCGCGCCAGCAGGCGTACCTCGCTGGCAACTGCGCGGTGAACTACCTGTCGTGGATGGGCATGAGCCTGGTGGGCATCGCGCTGGCCAACGCCATTCCCACCGAATGGGGGCTGGGGTTTGCCGGCATCCTGGCGCTGCTGGGGGTGCTGGCCTCGCTGGCCACGTCGAAGCTGCGGCTGGTCTCGGCCGGCGTGGCCGGGGCGGCGGCGGTGGCGGCCTGGGCGCTGCCGCTGAAGCTCAACATCCTGGTGGCGATTGCCAGCGCGGTGGCCATCTGCCTGGTGCTGGACAAGCTGCGCCCCGCGCCTGATGGAGGGCACCATGCTTGACCTCGATCCCTGGACCCTGTTGACCATCGTGGCGCTGGGCGTGGTGACCGTGATCACGCGCGGCTTCTTCTTTCTGTCGGAGCGGCCGTGGACGCTGCCGCACTGGGCGCAGCGCGGCCTGCAGTACGCGCCGATTGCCGCGCTGTCGGCCGTGGTGGTGCCGGAGGTGGTGATGTCGCACGGCGCGCTGATCCAGACCTGGCAGGATGCACGCCTGTTTGCCGCCGCCGCCGGCCTGTTGTGGTTCGTGTGGCAGCGTGGTGTGCTGGGCACCATCGTGTGCGGCATGGCGGTGTATCTGCCGCTGCGCATCGGGCTGGGCTGGTAGGCGCCCGCAGGCCGGCACCCGTCAGCGGTGCAGGTTTTCTCGGTAGGCCAGGGGGGCGTACTGGGCATGGGCCAGGGCTTTGTGCAACAGCGTGGGGTCGGCCGCGGCGGCATCGGTGAGGGCGCCCTGGGCGTAGTGCATGAGGCGCGGCGGCTGGTCGGGCTGCAGCAACACCAGCCGGTCGCCTTCCAGGTAGGCCTGGGTCTTGTCGAACTGCAGGATGGCGCGGCCCGGGCGGGCCTGCTGCGCCGGGTCGCTCAGGTCGCGACCGATCAGCGGGTGTTTGCCGCTCAGACCCATGAGCGAGATCAGCGTGGGTGCCAGGTCGATCTGGCTGGCCACGGTGGCAATGCGCTGCGGCTGCGCGATGGGGCCGCCCAGAATCAGCCCCGGGATGTGGAAACGCTCCACCGGCATCAGCGACTGGCCGTACACGCGCGCGTTGTGGTCGGCCACCACCAGGAACAGGGTGTTGGCCCAGTAGGGTGAGGCCTTGGCCTGTTCGATGAAGCGGCCCAGCGCGTGGTCGGCGTACTTCACTGCGTTGTTCACCGTGTTGCGGGGCTGCTCGTGCAGCGCGAAGCCGCCGTCCGGAAACTCGAATGGCACGTGGTTGGACGAGGTGAAGATGAAGCCGAAGAACGGCTGGTCGGTGGGCTGCTCCAGGAAATGCCGATGGGCGCTGCTCAGCACGTCGCCGTCGGCTGCGCCCCAGGTGCCCACGAAGGCGTCGGGTGGCATGTCCTTCTGGTCCAGCACGCGGTCGAAACCGTTGCCCATGAAGAAGCTGCGCATGTTGTCGAAGTGCGATTCGCC
>JALORL010000120.1 GCA_025458915.1 Hydrogenophaga sp. | reverse complement strand
CGTGGACGTCAACTGGGCCACCGGCTACGACCAGAACGGCCGCCCCATCGAAACCGCCATTGCCCGCACCGGCGACCGCCCGCGCGAAATCATCCCGAGTGCTTTCGGCGCGCGCAACTGGCACTCCATGTCGTTCAACCCGCAAACCGGGCTGGTTTACATGCCGGTGCAGGGCGTGCCGCTCACGCTGATGGACAACAAGGCCTGGAAGTTCAACGGCGACCGCCCTGGCGAGCCGCATTCCAACATGGGCTGGAACACCGGCAAGTTCGCCAACGCCGAGCCCCCCACCAGTAAGCCGTTCGGCCGTCTGGTGGCCTGGGACCCGGTGAAGCAGCAGGCCGCCTGGACCAAGGAGCAGATTTCGCCGTGGAACGGTGGCACGCTCACCACTGCAGGCAATCTGGTGTTCCAGGGTACGGCAGACGGCCGCTTCATCGCCTACAACGCCACCACCGGTGAGCAGCTCTGGCAGGCGCCCACTGGAACCGGCGTGATCGCGGCACCGTCGACTTATCTGGTCGATGGCAAACAGTACGTGTCCATTGCGGTGGGCTGGGGCGGTGTGTACGGCCTGGCGCAGCGAGCCACCGACCGCCTGGGCCCTGGCACGGTCTACACCTTTGCCGTGGGCGGCAAGGCCGAGCCACCGGCGCACGTGGCGGTCCAGCTCGGCAAGCTGGTCGAAGGCGTGAAGTACGACCCGGCCCATGTGCCCGAAGGCACCGCGCTGTACGTGAGCAACTGTGTGTTCTGCCACGGGGTGCCGGGCGTGGACCGCGGAGGCAACATTCCCAACCTGGGCTACATGGACGCTGGCTACATCGAGAACCTCGAGAAGTTCGTCTACAAGGGCCCGGCCACCGAGCGCGGCATGCCCGACTTCACCGGCAAGCTCAGCATGGAGGATGTGCAGAAGATCAAGGCCTTCATCCAGGGCACGGCGGACGCCATCCGGCCCAAGAAGACGGCCAGCAAGTAAGGCGCATCGGCAGCCGCCTGGGCGTTTAAGCGGAAGGCCCGGGTCAGCCCAGCTGGTAGGCCTTGGGGTCGGGGGTTTTCACGGCTTTCACGTACTCGGCCGTGAAGCCGGGGAACAGCGCCACGATGCGCCCGCCCTCCATGCGGTACCAGCTGCGGCACTGCGCCCACACCGAGCCCTGCAGGCGGGCCTGCAGGGCTTTGTTGTGTTCGGCCAGGGCTCGATGTAGAGCAGGGTGGAGGTGTGGCCGGTGGCCGTGTTGGGGCCGAGCATGAGAAACAGGTTGGGAAAGCCGGCCACCGTCACGCCGTGGTAAGCCTCGGGGCCATGGGCCCAGGCGTCGCTGAGTTGCCGCCCGCCCAGGCCGGTGACCTCCACCGACGCCAGCAGCCGCACCGTGTCGAAACCCGTGGCGCAAACCAGCACGTCCACCGGGTGCTCCACACCGTCCAGGGTGCGGATGCCGCGCGGGGTCATGCGTTCGATGCCGGCGGTGATCAGCGACACATTGGGGCGTCCCAGCGCGGGGTAGAAATCGTTCGAATAGATGATGCGCTTGCAGCCCAGCGGGTAGGGCGGCACCAGCCGTTCGCGCAAGGCCACATCGGGCACCTGGTTTTCAAGGTGCACGCTGGCCGTGCGCAGCATGCCCTTGCGCGCCACGGTGCCTTCATCAAAACCCCGGCGGCCCCAAGCCGGGGCAGCACCCAGTTGGCGGTGCGCTGGAACACGCTCAGGTGTCCGGCCACCTGCGCAATCGGGCCTACCAGCTGCGACGCGGTGGAGCCGGTGCCGATCACCGCCACGCGCCGGCCGGCCAGCGGCACCTTGTGGTCCCAGCGCGCGGAGTGCAGGCGTTCGCCGGTGAACTGGTCCAGCCCCGGGATGTCGGGCCAGCGCGGCTGGTTCAGCGGGCCGGTGCTGCAGACGAAGAAGCGCGAGCGCAGCGTATCGCCGCGCTCGGTGCGGAAGTGCCAATGGCCGGTGGCCTCGTCAAAGCGGGCTTCCACGAGCTTGGTGTCCAGGCGGGTGCGCGCGCCAAGAAAGTGCTTTGCCGCCAGCCGCTGCACATAGGCCTGGATCTCGGGTGCCGAGGCAAAGCGGCGGCTCCAGGTCGGGTTGGGCGCGAAGGAAAAGGAATACACCGGCGACGGCACGTCCACGTGCGCGCCGGGGTAGCGGTTGTCCCACCAGGTGCCGCCCAGGCCGGGCTGCTTCTCCAGAATCACGAAGTCGCGCAGGCCGGCCTTCTGCAGCTGGATGCCCACGCACACGCCCGACATACCGCCGCCCAAGATCACCACCTCGTGCTCGCTGTGGCGGGGCGGGGCCCCGCTGGCAGGCGCCTTGTCCAGCGTTTCCCGGGTGAAGCGGCACAGCCGGTCGATGGCATCGTCGGCGCTGCGCAGCGCACCGCCGTGCAGCTGGAACACGTGCCAGCGGCCGGGGGTGATTTCGCAGCGGCTGTTCACGCCAGCCGCCCGCAGCGCGGCGTGCAGTGCCAGCGCCTGGTCGTGCAGCATTTCGTCGGTGCCCGCCTGGATCAGCACCGGCGGTAATCCGTGCAGGTCGGCCTTAAGCGGCGAGCCCATCCACCAACGGGGGTCGGGCGGCCGGGTGGGATCGCCGCGGTAGTGGGCCACGCAGTCCTGCGCCCAGGGCGCGCTGAGCATGGCTTCGCCCGGCGGTTCCTCGGGCATCTGCTCTGGCTCCATGTCGGCCAGCGGTGAGAGCAGCAGCAGCGCGTCGGGCAGGGGCTCGCCGGCCTCGCGCAGTGCCAGGGTGAGCGACAGGGCGAGCCCGCCGCCTGCAGAGTCGCCACCCACCACCACCGGGCCCTGCGCCCGCAGCGCGCGGTAGACGGCGAGCGCATCGTCCAGCGCAGCGGGGAAGGGATGCTCGGGGGCGAGGCGGTAGTTGGCCGCGAACACCGGCAGCCCGGTGCCCTGCGCCAGCCGGGCAGTCAGCGCGCGGTGGGTGGCGGCGCTGCCCACGCAGTAGGCGCCGCCGTGCAGGTACAGCACATGGCCGGCGCGAACCGGTGGCGCATCGCCGTGCCGCCGCCATTCGCCGGGTACGCCCGCAACGCCAGCCGGGGTGATGCGCACCGAGCGCGGCACCAGCGCAATCCTGGACAGGCCTTCCAGCCAGCGGCGCTGGAAGCCGATGGACCAGCGCGGCGAAAACATCGGCTTGAGCAAGGTGCGCAGCGTGGCGCGCAGCAGGCCGGCGGTGGCCCGCTCGGCCAGATCCGGCGGCGGCGGAATCACCGTGGGCTCACGCATGGCAGAGGCAGGGCGTTCGGTCAGATCCGGCGGCGGCGGAATCACCGTGGGCTCACGCATGGCAGAGGCAGGGCGTTCGGTCAGCCCTTGGCGGCGCGGGCGCGCTGCAGCATCAGCTCGGTGTTGGTCTTGCGGTCTGCGTTGACCTTTTGTACCGTGGCGCGCTCGCCCATGGCTTTCAGGTAGTCGCGCACCGGCAGCGCGGCCAGAAAATCGCGCCCGTAGACGATCTTGGTGGCGCTGCTGACCAGCGGCAGGTGCACCACGGCCGCGCAGTCGGCCAGGGTGAAGGTGTCGCCGGCCACGAAGGGAGAAAACTTCGCCAGCGTGGCAAAGGCCGCCACATTTTTGCTGAGCTGCTCGCTCACTTTTTCCTTGGCGGCGTCGCTCACCTTGCCGCCGAAGAAGGCTTCCGGGTACAGGTTGCGCGCGACCAGCTCCAGGTGCAGTTCCAGGTAGCGCACCAGCTCGCGCACCTTGCCCGCAGCAAAGGCGTCGGGTGGCAGCAGCGGGGTCTGCGGGAAGGCTTCTTCGATGTATTCGAGGATGACGGTGGACTCCGACAGCGGGCCGGCGTCGGTCTTGAGGTAGGGCACCTTGCCCAGCGGGCTGGCGGTCTTGTCGGTTTCACCGACCCAGGCCAGTTCCTCCTCGAATGCCACGCCTTTTTCCAGCAGCGCGAGCTTGACCTTGTTGTAGTAGTTGCTGGCCGAGAAGCCGCAGAGTGTGATCATGGCAAAGTCTCCTTGTGGGGGTGGGCTGGATGGTAGATCGGCGTTCGTCGGTTCGTGCGTCCCGCAGTTGACGCCCGCTGATAAACTACATCTCCCCATGACAATGTCTGTTTCTTCCCGCCGATTTGCCGCCTGGCTGACCGCGCTGGCCCTGTTGCTGGGCGCGCTGGCGCCTGCGGTGGCCCAGGTCACGGTGGCGGCGCGGGGCGACGCCGGCTGGGTGCAGATCTGCGGTGTCAGCGGCGTCACCTGGGTCCAGGTGGGCACCGATGCCGTTGCCGAACCGGCAGGCCAGGGCGAACACCCTGGCGATGGTGCCCGCCACTGCCCCTGGTGCCACCTGGGCGGGTCGGCCGGCCTGCCGCCAGTGGCCTGGAGCCTGGCCGTGGCGGAACCTGCCTTTGTGCAGCCACCCGATGGCCTGACTCCGCTGGCGGCCCGATCCGAATGGCCGTCGGCGCTCTCGCGCGCACCGCCCCAGGCCTGACCCGAGCCGCGCCTTGCGCGCCGCGCTCATGACCGGTGCTTGGGCCCGTGCTTTAACGGGTGTGCACCATCTTCATTTCCTTTGTTTCCTGCGCCAGCCCTGCTGCGCGCGCCGCCGGGCACCGCCATCGGGCCGGCTTCCTTTCTTCCGGAGAACCTCATGAAAAAACTGCTCGTTGCCACCTTGCTCGCTGTGTCCGCCAATGCCTGGGCGCAAGCCTCCTCCACCATCACGGTCAAAGACGCCTGGGTGCGCGCCACCGTGGCGCAACAAAAGGCCACCGGCGCTTTCATGCAGCTCACTGCCAAGACCGACACCAAGGTGGTCTCTGCCAGCTCCCCTGTGGCGGGCGTGGTGGAAATCCATGAAATGGCGATGGAGCAAGACGTCATGAAAATGCGCGCCGTGCCCGCGCTGGACCTGCCAGCGGGCAAGACGGTGGAGCTCAAGCCTGGCGGCTACCACGTGATGCTGATGGACCTAAAGGGTCCAGTGAAGGAAGGCGATCTCGTGAGCCTGTCGCTGGTGCTTGAAGGCAAAGACGGCCAGCGGGAAACGGTGGAGGTCAAGGCCGCGGCGCGTGCCCTCAACGCCAAGATGTCCAAGGGCGACGGCCACGGCGGTCACGGCTCCGGCCACAAGCACTGATCGCTCGCTAGTGTCCTGAGTTGGAAGTTCGCCAAATAGGGACGCAGAGAATCGCCACCATGCTGCGTTGCAAATCTTCGTGATTTCCATGGCTATCGCTGTGGTTTGCGCCTTGCCCAATGACGATCTCGACCACTTTGTTTCATCAACGAACTTCCTGCTTGAGAGGCTAGGGCCGTGTTCACATGGTGTTTCCCAGATCTGAAATCCGAAGGGAATGGGTTGAAAACAGTGCCTTCGTCGTTGCACTCACAGTGCCAGACAGCCAGTCTGGCCGCCGTCACGCGCCTGGAATGTCGCTGTTTTCAACCTGTTCGCGCTTGAAAACAGTGTGAACACGCCCTAGAACGCATCAAGCCAGAAGTTCCTTCCCATGAGTCGCCTCAGCTGGCCAGCCTTTAGCCGCGCCTGCACCCCTTGGGTGCTGGCGTTGATGCTGCTGGTTTCCCTGGTGCCGGCGGTGTCTCGGGCCATGGGCGCGGCGGGAGCCATCCCCAGCGAGTCCATGGAAGCAGGCTCCTCACGCGCTGGATGGGTTGAAGTCTGCGGTGCCGGTGGTGTGCGTTGGGTCCAGCTGGACCCGGTAACCTCTGCTGAACAGCCTGGTGAAGATCCAGGCGCCCCTCCGCTGCTGCAACACCTGGGCGATCTGAACCACTGCGCCTTGTGTGGACTGGCTCTGGACCGGTGCCTGCCATCCGATGCGGCAGTGTTCACGGTACCAGCAGCGTCGCGCAGCGTGTTTTCTCCTGAGGGGCTCACGTTTCTGCTGAACTGGCCTCACGCCAGACCCCGGGCCACGGGTCCTCCTTTCCTGTCCTGACTCCCGTCAGCGGTGCTGCCTGGAAAAGGCCCGCTGCTCTTCGATCCATCCCCGGCAAAGGTTGCCCGGCTGGGTCTGTCTTGGGTCAGCACAGGAGCTACTTGTGTCTTACGTTCATCTAAGTCAGGCGCGTGCATTTGCCAGCGCCGACACCCCATGGTTGGCCGGTGACTGCGGCCCGCTTTGGCGCGTTGCCTACGGCATTGTGTGCCTGGATCGCCCCCAGGGCGTCGGGTCAGCTGCCTTCAGGCTGGTGCAGCTGGCGTTGCCAGGCGATCTGGTCGGTCTTGAAGCACTCTGCGATCAGCCCTACCGGCTGGGTGCCAGCGCGCTCACCCCCGCTCGACTGGACCCTGTGGATCTTGAAAGCATGGCCACCCGCGAGCGCCTCTTGCAGCAAGCCGTGATGCAGTTGCAGCGACGCAGCCTGGACATCGCAGCGCTGCGTACCGGCCCCGTACCCGAGCGGGTGGCCTATTTGCTCAGGTTACTGGGTCATGACACAGAGCAGGACGTGTTGGGGGTCGCTGTTCACGCCGATGCCATTCGCACCAGCTTGCCCCGGCTGCGCGAACTCGCGGGGGTAGTTGATGCAAAAACCGAAACCGTGTGCCGCGCTCTCGCTCGGCTTCTGCCGCCGCGATCTCGACGTTCCGGCCCTGCCAGAGCCACCCTTTTGCAGGCCGCTCCTGCAGTTCCTTGGCAGGCGCCGTCCCGGCTTGCAGGGCTACCGGTCTGAGCTCCTGACTGACGTCTGTGCTGCCCGGGCTTCCTGAATGCACGAAGCCTTAGCGATTGCAGCTGCCTCGTTCGAGGCAATTGGATCATTCATTTTTCTGGAATCCGCATCGTGAATGTTGCCCTTCCCACAGCAGCCCGCGAGCCGGCCGGCGTGCTTAAACCCCCACGTTTTCACGCCACGGCCAAGCGTTGGCATTTCTATGCTGGCCTCAACGTGTTTCCCTTCCTGACCATGCTGACTACCACCGGCGCGGTCATGGTGTTCTTCACCCGCTTTCAGATCCGGCTGGGGCTCACGGTGAACCTGGCACCACAGGCTGTATGTCCGCTGGTCAGTGAGCAAGCGAAGGCGAAGGCGGTGCTGACCTGGCTGCCACACGCCACGCTCACCACCCATACCGCGCCCCTGATGCCTGATGTGGCCAGCTGATATGCGGATGGACGGCGACGTGATGCGCATGCGCCAAGTGCCGGCGTTTGCGTTGCCTGCCGAGAGCGATGAGCCAATGCGCCACAGCAGCTATGCCCGTCATCACCTCATGTTGCTGGACCTTCAACAGCCGCTGAAGGATGGCGGGCGTTTTCCCATCACCCTGACCTTTGAGCGCGCCGGTGAGCGCGAAGTGATGGTCTGCGTGCAGACACCACGCTACGCCAGGGCCCACAAAGCACTGAGCATTTTTCCTTTCTGTTTTTTGCCACTTTAAAACCATGATCCATACACATCTTCCATTCCCTGTATCCCCGCTGAGCCTGGCTTTGTCCACCGCCATCTCCGTGCTGGTCAGCCCGTCAGCGTTGGCTCAGGCTACATCGGACAGCGCAGGCAGTCTTGCGACTATCGATGTTCGTGGTACACAAGAACAGCCCAACGGGCGCTTGCAACTGGACGTTCCCATGGAAACCGGCAGCCGTCTGGGTCTGACGCCGCGTCAGACGCCAGCCACCCTCACCGTGGTGGACCGCGCCACCATCGATGCGCGCGGTGCGCAGAACACGCAGGAGGCGCTGAACGCCGTTCCAGGTGTCACGGCGCACGATGCGCCTGGCAGCATTGGTGTGCAGTACCGGGGGTTTGGCAGTACCTCGCTTTCGCAGTTATTCAACGGCATTCATGTCCAGTACACCATCGCCGCACGTCCGGTAGACAGCTGGATCTACGACCGCGTGGAGGTAATCGGTGGCCCTTCGAGCTTTCTGAACGGAGCGGGTGCGGTGGGCGGCACCATCAACTACATCACCAAACTGCCTGTACGGTACAGCCTCAGCGAAGCGCAGCTTCGTTTGGGCAGTGACCACCTCAGGGAGGTATCAGTCGGCCTCAATCGCCGTATTGCCGGGGACGGCAATGGCAGCGGCGATCACTACCTGAGGTTCGACCTCAATCACCGCCAGGGAGGTGTCTGGACCGAAGGGTCGGAGCGCGAGGCCACGCAATTGGCCACATCGCTGCTCTCCGACCTGCGCGGTGGGGTGAGTCACACACTGGCCTACGAATACCAGGACGAGCAGGTCGACCGCCCTTACTGGGGCACACCGCTCCTCAACCCTGTGCAAGGCACCTTGCGCATTGACGAGGCCACGCGCTTCAAGAATTACAACAGCGCAGACGGCATCTACGCCCAGCGCGTGCATTGGCTGCGCTCCATCACCGACTGGAAAGTCAGCGAAAGCCTTCAGTTCAAGAACACGCTCTACGCGTACGACGCCCTGCGCGACTACCGCAACGTGGAGACCTATGTGTTCAACAGCACCAACACGGCGGTGGTGCGTTCCGCTACGTTGCTTCAACGCCATGACCAGCGCATGGTGGGCAACCGGATCGACGGCATCTACAAGAGCCAGCTTGCTGGCCAAAGCAGCGACTGGGCGTTTGGCCTGGATGTGAGCCGCAATGAGCAGGTCGATCCCTATCGGTTTCAAACCGAGCGCTTCTTTGACATTCCCGGCATGCGGCCAGGCTTCCGGCCAGACCGCGACAACGAGGTACGCACCGTGGCCGTGTATGCGGAGAACCGCACCGCGCTCGCGCCCAGCCTCAACCTGGTGACCGCACTCCGCCACGAACGCATCGAACTGAACCTCACCAACCGCCGCGAAATCACGGTTGCCAACCCTGCCAGCTATTCACGCAGCTACAGCCCCACCACCGGACGCATCGGTCTGGTGTGGGACGTCACGCCCGAGGCCAGTCTGTATGGTCAGTTCGCCACGGCCGCCGATCCACCGGCCGGCATCCTGAGCACGGCGACTTTTGCCAATGTGCGCGACAACAGCGACCTCACCACCGGCCGCCAAATCGAGGTGGGCAGCAAGCTGAACTTCTGGGCGGGCAAGGGCAACGCCACGCTGGCGGCCTTCCACATCACCCGCAAGAACATTGCCACACAGGATCAGAACAACAGCAGCCTGACCGTGCTGGTCGGGGAGCAGTCGTCCAGAGGGATTGAGGCCAGCATGGGCTTACAGCCGACCGCGCGGTGGTCGGTTCAGGGCAACCTCAGCTACGTCGATGCGCAGTTTGAG
>JALORL010000016.1 GCA_025458915.1 Hydrogenophaga sp. | reverse complement strand
GCGTTGAGCACACCACCAAAACCCGCTTCGGCATCGGCCACGATGGGCAGGAAGTAGTCAATGAATTCCGGGCTGCCTGGCTCGATCCCACGGCCCCACTGGATTTCGTCCGCGCGCTTGAAGGTGTTGTTGATGCGGCGAACCATGGTGGGTACCGAGTCGTACGCATAGAGCGACTGGTCGGGGTACATGGTTTCGGAGGTGTTGCCGTCGGCGGCGACTTGCCAGCCGGAGAGGTACACCGCTTCCAGGCCTGCCTTGGCCTGTTGCATGGCCTGGCCGGCGGAGATGGCGCCAAAGGCGTTCACATAGCCCTTCTTGGAACCGCCATTGACCTTGTCCCACAGCTTTTCGGCACCACGCTTGGCCAGCGTGTGCTCGATCTGCATGCTGCCGCGCAGGCGCACCACGTCCGCGGCGGTGTAACCACGCTTGACACCCTTCCAGCGGGGATTGGTCGCCCATTCTTTTTCAAGGGCTTCGATTTGCTGTGCACGGCTGAGTTGCTCGGTGAAAGATTGCGGCATGTAAGTGCTCCGTGAGGTTGAGAGGAATGGGTCGGCAGCGGGCAGTTTGTGTGCTGGCGATGGCTTGACTGTAAGTCTTATAGAAGACATTTTCTAGCTCTTGTGTCTTATATAAGACATTTATTTTTTCCAGTAATTTCAACAGCATCTGGCGTGTTTTTCACTTTATGAATTACGGTTTTCCATATCAAGAAATTTTTCTGCGGTGCATCATTTCATGATCCCATACTGTGAAATCAATTTTCCTTGATATGGAAAGCATCTTGGTCTGCCAGGCCAGCGCGCGCTCATTTGCGCATCGGGGACTTCAGGCATGATCCGGCGCTGCTTCCACACAAAGACATGCACCCAACGCCTTCAAGCTCCAGCCGATGGTGGGCCTACCTGAGCCTCGGTACCAGCATGTCGCTGGTGGGCAGCTACGTTGCCCTGTCCAAACCGCTGGTGCTGGTGTTTCCCGTGTTCCTTCTCGCGTGGCTGCGGTTCGGTATCGGGGGCCTGGCGATGTGGCGGTGGCTGAAAAAACCGCCGGACGAACCCTCTATCGGTGCCCGCACGCGCTGGTTGCTGTTCCTCGAATCCTTCCTGGGGAACTTCCTCTTCTCGGTGTGCATGCTGTTCGGTGTCAGCCTGACCACCGCCGTCGCGGCCGGGGTTGTCATGTCGTCCATACCAGCCGTGGTGGCGCTATTGAGCTGGATATTCCTCAAGGAGCGCATCGGGCGGCGCAGCGCGGCAGGCATCGCTTGCGCTGCAGTGGGTATCGGGCTGTTCTCGCTGCAGAAGACCGACCCTTCGCTGGCCGTTGCTGTTGAGCCCGGTCCGCTGGGCATGGACCGCATTCTGTTGGGCAACCTGCTGGTGTTCGCTGCGGTGGTGTGTGAGGCGGCGTACGTCGTGATCGGCAAGCGCCTGACCGATGGGCTGGGACCCAAGCGCATCTCGGCGATCATCAACCTCTGGGGGTTCGCGCTGGTCACACCCATGGGGTTGTGGGCTGCGCTTCAGTTCGACTTCACCAGCGTGGCACTGCCTATCTGGGGACTCCTGCTGTTCTACGGACTGGCTGCAAGTGTCTGGACCGTCTGGCTCTGGATGACGGGGCTCAAGACCGTGCCGGCTTCTCAGGCTGGCGTGTTCACGGTGATGCTGCCGATCAGCGCAGCTGCCATCGGCGTGCTGTTCATGGGTGAACGACTCACCGGCGTGCAGATGCTGGCCTTCGGCATTGCCCTGCTCGGGCTGCTGCTGGCAACGCTGCCGGCCCGGCAGCGAAGTTGATCAAAGGCACCACAAACCCGTGGGTTGCGTGAGCCCCATCCACAAGGCCCAGCCGGAGGTGACCGCCAGCGCCAGTCCGGCCAGGCGAATGGCCCAGGCACCTGAGCGGGCCTGCCGAAGGCGCAGCAGCAGCCAGGGCCCGGCGGTCAGTGAGAGGGAGGTGCCCAGAGCGAACAGGGCCATGACGACAGCGCCCTCCCACCAGGCGGCCGACAACGACGCAACCAGCAGGGCTGAATACAGCAGCCCGCAGGGCATGAGCGCCCAGGCCATGCCAAGTACCACTGGCGCGCGAGGCCCCATGCGCGCAAGCGCGGGTCGCGCCCTGCGCCAGACCGTCTGCCCCATGGACTCGATCCAGGCCGGTTGCCGGGCTTGCCACAGCAGCACGACGCCAAGGAGGATGGCCGCTACGTGGAACATGGTCCAGACGGGGCGGATGACTGCCGTATGGGTGCCCAGCCAGCCCAGCGCCTGCACCGAACCCGCCGCTACCGCACCCAGCAGCGCGTAACCCAACAAACGGCTGAACTGGAATGCGAACAGCGCGCGGGTGCCTCGCTCGCCGGCCGCCCTTCCAATACCCGCACAGGCGGCGCCACACATCGCGACGCAATGCGGCCCGCCCACCAGACCCATGAAGAGTGCAGTGAGGGCCATGGAGGTCTGCATTTCGGGTCCGATGCGGAGGTGAATGAAAACGGATGGGAAAGGGTCAGATGATCCGCGAGAAACGCGCTCGGTCCACATCCATCTGGAGTTGTTTGTCAAACACCATGGCAATGGCGCGCACCAGATACCAACCCACGGAAGTGACCTGTACCCCAGCATTGTCAAAGCTGACGAGTCCTTTGTCCGCCAGTTCCGCCAGTGCATCGAGTTCACGGGCGAAGTAGGCCCGGAAGTCGATCAGGTGGCCCAGTTCAATGGATTCGAAGTTCAGCTCTCCCTGGCACATGAGGGACATGATGACGCTGCGCCGCAACAGGTCATCGCGCGTGAGCGCCAGACCGCGAACGACCGGCAGCCGGCCCTGGTCCAGCATGTCCTGGTACTCATCGAGCGTCTTGGCGTTCTGGCTGTAGGTGGCGCCCACCCGCCCGATGGCCGAGACACCCAGCGCGATCAGGTCACAGTCAGGCTGGGTGGAGTAACCCTGGAAGTTGCGGTGCAGGCGCCCTTGCCGCTTGGCGACTGCCAGCGCATCCGTGGGCAAGGCAAAGTGGTCCATTCCCACATAGACGTAACCGGCCGCCTGCAGGTCGTCCAGGGACGCCGAAAGCATGGCCAGCTTGTCGCCCGGGCTGGGCAACTCGGCCGCGATGATGCGCCGCTGAGGCTTGAACCGGGCAGGCAGGTGGGCGTAGGCGTACAGGGCGATGCGGTCGGGGCGCAGTTGCCCCACCTGCTGCAGCGTGCGGGCAAACGATTCCGGCGTTTGCAGGGGAAGGC
Organism: Hydrogenophaga sp.; assembly: GCA_025458915.1. Lineage (GTDB taxonomy): Bacteria > Pseudomonadota > Gammaproteobacteria > Burkholderiales > Burkholderiaceae_C > Hydrogenophaga. The sequence goes on along the minus strand of JALORL010000016.1, from coordinate 20,789 downwards.
CGTAGATCAGATCCACGTTGATGGATTCGAATCCGATCTTCCTCGCACTCTCCACCAGGCTGAACACCTGCTCGGCCGGCTGCACCCGATGAACGGCCTTCTGGACGGCGGGGTCGAAGTCCTGGACGCCGAAACTCAGGCGGTTGAAGCCCAGCCGGGCCAGGGTCTGCAGGCGCTCTTCCGTTACGGTGCGGGGGTCGACCTCGATGGAGTATTCGCCGCCTGGCACCAGATTGAAATGGCGGCGGATCATGTGCATCAGGTCTTCGAGCTCGGTGTCCGAGAGGAAGGTGGGCGTTCCTCCGCCGAGGTGCAACTGGGACACGCTGTGACCCGCACCCAGGTGCTGCACCTGAAGTTCGACCTCGCGTGACAGGTACCTCAGGTATTCGGCGGCGCGACCATGGTGCTTGGTGATGACCTTGTTGCATGCACAGTAGTAGCACACCGATTCGCAGAAGGGAATGTGCACGTACAAGGACAGCGGCGACGCCACCGGCCCCGTCCTCCGCTGCTCCAGCGCCTGGATGTACTGTGGCTCGCCAAAAGCTTCGACAAAGCGGTCGGCCGTGGGATAGGAGGTATAGCGGGGCCCCGGAACGTCAAAGCGCTGGAGCAATTCGGTGGGAACGACGTGTGTCAATGGGGTACTCCGGTTCGTTCCGCCGACTGTGCCGCAACCAGAAGCACGAGCCTTTGACCTTGATCAAGCGAAGCCACCCTGTCGCCATCGGGGCGAACGGCTCGACACAGCAAGACCGCCTGGGGTAAGCTCAACGGCAAATCCCCAATCTCATCATGGACGCCTCCAGCATCAAAGTCGCCTGCTCCAGCTGCAATCTCCGAGAACTGTGTCTGCCCATGGGGCTGAACACCGAAGAGATGGACAAGCTCGATCAGGTCATCTCCAGCCGCCGCCGCATCAAGCGCGGCACCCCCCTGTTCCGCCATGGCGACCGTTTCACCTCGCTGTATGCGGTCCGCTCGGGCTTCTTCAAGACCTGCGTGACCACCGCCGATGGGCGCGACCAGGTCACCGGTTTCCAGATGACAGGCGAGATCATTGGTCTGGACGGCATCGTGAGCGACCACCATGCCTGTGATGCCATTGCACTGGAAGACGCCGAGGTGTGCGTGATGCCTTTCGACCAGGTGGAACAGCTTTCCCGAGAGTTCACCACCTTGCAGCACCATGTGCACAAGATCATGAGCCGCGAGATTGTTCGCGACCACAGTGTGATGCTGCTGCTGGGCAGCATGCGGGCCGAAGAGCGGCTCGCGGCATTCCTGCTGAATCTGGTGCAACGTCTGCATGCCCGGGGGTTCTCCCAGTCCGAGCTGATCTTGCGCATGACCCGCGAAGAGATCGGCAGTTACCTCGGCATGAAACTGGAAACCGTGAGCCGCACGTTTTCAAAGTTTGTGGACGACGGTGTGATCGATGTGAAGCAGCGCTATGTGCACATCAAGGACACCGAAGCGCTCAAGCGCATCGTGAATTCCCAGAGCTGCCGCTGACCGCCCTGCGGCATGGGCTTAGTGTCTGGCCCGGTGTGAACCAGGGGAACCGCCCTCCCCCTCCCCTGCCGCATTGAGGTCCTCCGAGGACCGGGTCAGCAGGAGACTGAGCGCACTGGAAGCCGCAGCTGCAGCCCAAAAACCGAAGAAGGCCATGGTGTAGACCGCATTCCTGGGCATCTCCAGAGGTGCGCCGAGCCAGTGCAGTTCGTGCGGGTCCACCAGCGCAAACACCGCGATCTCAAGAACTGCGGCCACAAGGAATGCCGGCCAGACGATGGCCATCAGGTACCTGGGGTTCATGGTGTTCCTCGGTTCACCGTGGTGGTTGCCGTGTGTTCGGGGCGAGGCGCAAGGTGCCGGCTGGCGCAGCTCATTCGTCCGAGGGAACCACCGGCGATGCGGCGTGGTTGCGGCCTTGCTGCGCAGGTTGCACCGCCATCAGTGCTTCGACCTTGGCTTGACCTTGCAGGGCCTGGGCAGCACGGCGTTCCCGCTCGTAGACCTCTTTGTCCAGAACGGGATCCTGGCCGATGGCAGAGATGACCACCATCGTGGAGGTAGCCGCAACGCCGGCAAGAAGGACCGCAGGAATCAGCACCACCTGTGGGATTTTCCACCACGGCAGATGTTGGCCGGCAGGCAATGGAGCGGAGGCATCGGGTTGCTGATTCATGGCTGGGCGGAGGGCTGATGGAGAGTGACCGGGCGTTGCAGGAGCTTCACCGCGGGACCAGAAAGGCGGCCTTTTCAGTGACCTCGGAAGCGTCCGGGCCGATGGACCGTACGGTGAAGTGAATGGCATGGGAGCCACCGCCGGTCGATGCCGGAGGAATCTGGACCCGGGCAGCTACCGAACGGACCTCGGTGGGTAGCACCTCGATTTCGGTATCCGAGGCGAGTGCGATGCCCGGCAAACCCGCAACACTGACGATATAGCGCTGCGTTGACTCGGTGGCGTTCATGATCTGCAACCGATAGACGTTCTCAATACGCCCCTGCTCCACCATGCGGGCGAGGGATCCCCGGTCCCGGATCACGTCGACCTTCAGCGGCGTGCGCAGGAACAGGCTGGCGAACACGGCCAGCGTGATGGCGAGCAATACAGCCGAATAACCCAGTACCCGGGGACGCAGAGCCCGCCGCACCATCTGCGCCGTGTCCCAACCCTGGGCCATGCCGTTCTGTGTTGAAAATCGGATGAGACCCCGGGGGTAACCCACCTTGTCCATCACGTCATCGCACACATCCACGCACGCGGCACATCCGATGCATTCATATTGAAGACCCTTGCGGATGTCGATGCCGGTGGGACAGACCTGCACACACAGCGTGCAGTCCACGCAGGCGCCGAGGCCGAGGGCCTTCGGGTCGGCCTTCTTGCTGCGCGCACCGCGCGGTTCGCCACGTTTTTCGTCGTAGGTGACGATCATGGTGTCGCGATCGAACATGGCGCTCTGGAAACGGGCGTACGGGCACATGTATTTGCACACCTGCTCGCGCATGAAACCGGCGTTGCCGTAGGTGGCAAACCCGTAGAACAGCACCCAGAAAGTCTGCCAGGGCCCGAGCGACACGGTCCATGACAGGACCGCCAACTCGCGAATGGGTGTGAAATATCCGACGAACGTGAAACCGGTCCACAACGAGAAGGCAATCCAGAGCGCGTGCTTGAGCCACTTCTTGCCAAGCTTTCCGGCTGAGAGCGCAGACTTGTCCAGCCGCATGCGGGCGGAGCGGTCGCCCTCCACCTTCTTTTCGATCCAAAGAAATATCTCCGTGTAGACCGTTTGTGGGCAGGCGAAACCGCACCACAACCGCCCGGCCACGGCCGTGAAGAGAAACAACGACAGTGCCGAAATGACGAGCAGGCCGGTCAGGTAGATGAAGTCCTGCGGATAGAGCACCAGGCCGAAGATGTAGAAGCGCCGCGCTTCCAGGTCGAACAGCACGGCCTGGCGGGCGTTCCACTCCAGCCACGGCAGACCATAGAACACGATCTGCGTGATCCAGACCGTGAGCCACCGCCAACGCGAGAACAATCCCGACACGGAACGCGGATAGATCTTCTCGCGCGACGCATACAGCGACACCATGACCTCATCCGTTGCCGCGACCTGCGCCCCGGCCTCCGGCAAAGCCGGCACGATGGGAATGGTCCGACGCGGTTCAGGAGTGGTTGGATTCACGGGGTGTTGAAGAGGACTGAAACGAAGGCTGCGGGGGTGGCGCTTCAGTTGGCCGGACGGTTGTTGGGCCGGTTGGACAAGCTCCACACATAGCCCGTCAGCACATGGATCTGTGACTCGTTGAGCAGGGTCACCTGCGCAGGCATCTGGTTGTTGAAGCCGTTGTTGATCGCACGGATCACCGCCTCCTCGCCCCAGCCGTGCAGCCACACGCCATCGGTCAGGTTGGGGGCTCCCAGCGCAGTATTGCCTTTGCCATCCATACCGTGGCAGGCTGCACAGGTGCCAAAGCTGGCCTTGCCGCTGGCGGCCCGAATCGTGTCGTGCGGGGTGCCCGAGAGGCTGAGGACGTAGTTGGCGAGGTTACGCACTTCCTCGGCTGAACCCACGGCAGCAGCCATCGGGGGCATGTTGCCCATGCGACCTTGTGTCAAGGTGGTCTTGATGGCATCCACATCACCGCCCCAGAGCCAGTCGCCGTCGGTCAGGTTGGGAAAGCTGCGGGCGCCGCGGGCATCGGAGCCGTGGCACTGGGCGCAGTTGTTCATGAACAGCCGCTCACCGATCGCCATGGCCTGAGCATCACCGGCCAGGTCTTCGGGCTTCATGCCGTTGAACTTCGCGTAGATGGGAGCGATGGCCTCCTGCATCTTTTGCACTTCAGCGGTGTGCTGCCCTTGCGACGACCAGCCCAGCACGCCCTGGTACTTCCCGAAGGTCGGGTACAAAACGCCGTACGCCAGCGCAAACACCACGGTGATGATGAACAGGTACACCCACCACTTGGGCAGCGGGTTGTTCATCTCCTGCAGGTCGCCGTCCCACACGTGGCCGGTGGTGTTGTCGGCATGCGTGGCGGCCTTGGTGGTGCCGCTGATCCACAGCAGCACCAGACAGGCCAGGATGCTGACCAGCGTGAGGATGGCCACGTACAGGTGCCAGAAATCGCTTGTGAAATCGCTCATGATGTTTCTCTTTTCAGTGCGGACACTCAGTCGTCGTGCAGCGGAAGGCGGGCGGCTTCATCGAAGTCGGCCTTGTTCTTGCGTGACCAGGCCCAAACCACGATACCGAGGAAGCAGGCAAGACTGAGCACCGTGACGATGCTGCGCAGATCATTGATTTCCATGGAGCCTCCGGGTCACTTGCGCGCGGTGCCGAGCACCTGCAGGTAGGCAATGAGGGCGTCCATTTCGGTCTTGCCCTTTACCGCGTCCACCGAGGCGGCGATTTCTTCGTCGGTGTACGGCGCGCCCAGGGTGCGCAGCACTTCCATGCGCTTGGGCAACGAGTTCTCGTCCACCTGCTTCTTCTCCAGCCAGGGGTAGGCGGGCATGTTGGACTCGGGCACCAGATCGCGCGGGTTGATCAGGTGGATGCGGTGCCATTCGTCGCTGTAGCGGCCGCCCACGCGGTGCAGGTCGGGGCCGGTGCGCTTGGAGCCCCACTGGAACGGGCGGTCGTACACGAACTCACCCGCCACCGAGTACGGGCCGTAGCGCAGCGTCTCAGCCTGGAAGGGGCGGATCATCTGCGAGTGGCAGTTGTAGCAACCTTCGCGCAAATACACGTCGCGCCCGGCGATCTGCAGGGCCGTGTACGGCTTGAGGCCCTCGATGGGCTGGGTGGTCGACTTCTGGAAGAACAGCGGAACGATCTCCACCAGCCCGCCCACGGCAACCACCAGCGTGATCAGCACGATCATGAGGAAGTTGTTGGTCTCGATCCGGGCGTGACCGGTCAGTTTTTCATTGTTGTTGGCCATGGTGTTCTTCCTCAGGCGTGTGCGGGATTGACGTTGAGCACCGGCACGTCGACGATGCGGCCCTGGCGAGCGGTCATCACCACGTTCCACAGCATGATCACCATGCCACTGAGGTACAGCACGCCACCGACCAGGCGGATCACGTAGAACGGGAAGGTGGCCTTGACCGACTCAACGAAGGTGTAGGTGAGGCTGCCGTCAGGATTAATGGAGCGCCACATCAGGCCCTGCATCACACCCGCAATCCACATGGCGGCGATGTACAGCACGATGCCGATGGTGGCGATCCAGAAGTGCAGTTCGATGGCGGGCACCGAATACATCTTCTTCTGGCCGAACAAGCGGGGAATCAGGTAGTACAGCGAACCCATGGACACCAGGCCCACCCAGCCCAGCGCGCCGGAGTGCACGTGACCCACCGTCCAGTCGGTGTAGTGACTCAGGGCGTTGACGGTCTTGATGGACATCATCGGGCCCTCGAAGGTGGACATGCCGTAGAACGACAGCGACACGATCAGGAACCGCAGGATGGGGTCGTCGCGCAGCTTGTGCCAGGCACCCGACAGGGTCATGATGCCGTTGATCATCCCGCCCCAGCTGGGGGCCAGCAGGATCAGGGAGAAGACCATGCCAACCGACTGGGTCCAGTCCGGCAACGCGGTGTAGTGCAGATGGTGTGGACCCGCCCACATGTAGGTGAAGATCAGGGCCCAGAAGTGCACGATCGACAGGCGATACGAGTACACCGGTCGCTCGGCCTGCTTGGGGATGAAGTAGTACATCATGCCCAGGAAAGCGGCAGTGAGGAAGAAGCCCACTGCGTTGTGGCCGTACCACCACTGCACCATGGCGTCCTGCACGCCGGCATAGGCCGAGTAGGACTTGGTGAGGCTGACCGGAATGGCCGCGCTGTTGACAATGTGCAGCAGCGCCACGGCAATGATGTAGGCGCCGAAGAACCAGTTGGCCACGTAGATGTGGCGCACCTTGCGGATGCCGATGGTGCCGAAGAACACGATGGCATAGGCCACCCACACCACCGTGAGCAACAGGTCGATTGGCCATTCAAGCTCCGCATACTCCTTGCCACTGGTGATGCCCAGCGGCAGGGTGATGACGGCCAGCACGAGCACCAGGTTGTAGCCCCAGAAGGTGAACCAGGCCAGCTTGTCGCCGAACAGGCGCGTGTGGCAGGTGCGCTGCACCACGTAGTAGCTGGTGGCGAACAGCACACAGCCGCCGAAGGCAAAGATCACCGCATTGGTGTGCAACGGTCGCAGGCGACCATAGCTCAGCCATTCAATGCCCATGTTGAGCTCGGGCCAGGTGAGCTGGGCGGCAATGATCACGCCGACCAGCATGCCCACCACGCCATAAATCACCGAAGCGATGGCGAACCACCGCACCACACTGTCGTTGTAGACCGCTGCAGGGCCGGCCTTTGTTGTCACGGACATTCGAAAACTCCTCTTTGATGCCACTTGTTGAAGTGTCTTCACACACTGGCCCAGCCAGCTTGACCTAGGTCAATCGCCTCCGAGAATGCGTTCGCCTTCGCGTTCGATGTTGTCGAACTGCCCCGCCTGCAGAGCCCACCAGAACACGCCGATGATCACGAACACCAGCACGATGGAAACGGGAATGAGCAAATACAGGACGTCCATGGCGGTGTCTCGGTTGAAAAGGCGCTTCAGCGTGCGGCAGACGCAGCTGGCGCAGCGCTGGGCAGGGTTGACTGGAATGACGGAGACGACAGCCGCAGCGCATTGCCGATCACCAGCAACGAGCTGGCCGCCATGCCCAGACCTGCCAGCCAGGGGGGCATCCAGCCCACCAAGGCCAGGGGCACGCAGACCGCGTTGTAAATGGCTGCCCAGGCCAGGTTCTGGCGGACGGTGCGCAGCGTGGCACGGGCCTGACGCAAGGTCTGCACCACATCCATGACCTGGCCACCCTGAATGACGAAATCCGACTGGGCCTGCGCCAGCGGTGCGGCATGCCCGAGGGCAAACGAAGTGTCGGCACGGGCCAGGACCGGTCCATCGTTGAGCCCGTCGCCCACCATGGCAATGCGCAGCCCCTGCACCTGCAAGGCTTGCACTTCGGCGAGCTTGCGTTCCGGGGTTGCCTCGGCGATCACCTCGTCGATGCCAACCGCCTGCCCCACCAGCCGGGCAGCTGCCTCCCGATCCCCGGACAGCAGACAGGTGCGGATGCCCATGTCGCGCAGTGCCTGGACGGCGGCATGCGCATCGGCGCGCAAACCCTCCTGAAATTCAAAGGTGGCGACCCAGCCGTTAACGTCGCTCAGATGCGCATGCGGGGTGCTCCGATCGCTGATGGGTTCGGCTTGCACCGCGCAGAACGCGCCGGAGCCCAGCCTGACCTGCGAGCCATCGGGCAAGACTCCTGCCATGCCCTGCCCGGCCGTTTCGGTCACGGAAACCCACACCGGCGGGTTCACCTGGATGGAACAGTCGGTTTGCGCGGCCAACGCCAGCGCGCGCGACACCGGGTGCAGCGAGGCCTGCGCCAGCCCGGAGGCCAGCCACAGGGCCTGCTCCCGGGTGGTTCCGGGCCGGGTACGCACCGACTGAAGGACCAGACGGTCGTGGGTCAGCGTGCCGGTCTTGTCGAACAACACCGCATTGATGCCCGCGAGCACTTCGAAGGCCTGCAGGCGCCGCACGAGAATGCCTTTGCGGGCCAGAGCACCGGCCGATGCCAGCATGGCCGCCGGCGTGGCCAGCGCGAGCGCGCAGGGGCAGGTAACGATCAACACGGCCACTGCCACCGCCAGCGCCCTGCCCGGATCGATCTGCCACCAGTAGAAACCAGCGACCAACGCTGCCACCATCACCAGCACCAGGAATGGCGATGCAATGCGGTCCGCAAGAATGGCCAGCCGGGGCTTCTCGGTGGAGGCTTTTTCCATCAGGCTCACGATCTGCGCAAAGCGCGTTTCGCGGCCCAGGCGTTCCACGCGCACCAGCACCGGTCCGCCCAGGTTGAAGCTGCCTGCCACCACACTGTCGCCCTGGCGGCGCGTCACCGGGTGCGATTCACCGGTGAGCAGGGCTTCGTCCACCGAGGCGCTCTCGCTGATCAGCACCCCGTCTCCCGGAAAGGCCTGACCGGCCTGCACGCGGACGGTGTCGCCCTGCAACAGCCGACGCACGGAAACGCTCTCAAAGCCACCATCGGCCTGCTGGCGGTCGCAGGCCGCTGGCAGCCGGTTCATCAGGCTGTCCAGTGCACCCGCGGTGCGGTCGCGTGCCTTGTGTTCCAGATAACGCCCGCCAAGCAGGAAGAACACGAACATGGTCAGCGAATCGAACCAGACCTCGTGGCCCCACGGGCCGGTGGGGTCGAAAGTGGCTGCGGAGCTGACGAGGAAGGTGACCAGAATGCCGACCGACACCGGCGTGTCCATGCCGATGCGCCCGCGTTTCAGGTCGCGCCAGGCGCCGCTGAAAAACGGCCCGCTGGCAAAGAACACCACGGGCAGGCTCAGTACCCAGCTGGCCCAGCGCAGCAGCTGGTCGATGTCGGCGGGTATGTCGCCCGGCTCGGCCACGTAGGCTGGCCACGCGTACATCATCACCTGCATCATGCAGAAGCCGGCCACGAACAGGCGCCACAGCGCCTGCCGGGTTTCGGCGAGGCGCTCACTGATGGACAGCGCCTGCTGCAGCGGCAACAGGCGGTAGCCACTGCGGCCCACGGCCTCGGCCAGCACCGACATCCGGGTGAGTGCCGGGTCCCAGCGCAACGACAGGCGACGGGTGGCAGCATGCACCTGGGCGCGTTCCACACCGGGCAGCGGCTGCAGAACGGATTCGACGGTATCGGCACAGGCGGCGCAGTACATGCCCTGCACCATCAGAACCGAGTCTGCCATGGGTGCGCCGCCGACCTCGCATGGTTCGGTGAAGGTCGCCTGCTCCACGGGATCGTCGAGCACTGTGAAATCGTCGGTGACCTCCAGGGGCCCACGGTGTCCTCCCCACCAGGCGTTGCCGGGAGAGGGTTGACTGCCTTCCTGTCCCTCGGGGCGTTGGGAGGCGTTCGAAGCCGACAGGCCGACCGGGGACGTGACTACGGCCTGGTTCATGCTTCGAGCGTAGGGCAAGCAGCCATCCTTTCCCTTGACTTAGGTCAAGTGCCTCCTGGGGGAGGCAGTTAGTCTTTGCAGACAGTCTGAGCGCAGTGAACCACAACCGGCAGGCCCTGGCCAGTTCTTGCAACGAATTGCGGCATTGTTGGCGACGGGTGGCTGCGGGACAGCCAATGGTGCAGCGCGCTGCAGGGTTACACGATCCGCACCTGGGTTGCTGCTCTCAGATCTTTCATCTTTCATCCTTCACGAGGCAACGCCATGTACAAACGCATCCTGGTCGCTACCGACGGTTCCAAGCTCTCCCAGAAGGCCGTCAAACACGCCATCGACCTGGCGGACCTGACCGGCGCCGAGGTCGTGGCCATGAAGGTTGTGCCGCGCTACCCCCAAACCTACTTCGAAGGCGGCGTGGCTCTCGCAGCGGACGAAGTGGCTCGAATCGAAAAGCAGTGGCAGGAGGAAGCCATGGTGGCGGTCAATGCGGTGAAATCGGCTGGGCAACTGCGCGAGGTCAAGGTCAAGCCGGTCACGGTGAAGGCCGACCTGATTGCCGAGGCCATCATTGCCACCGCGAAGCGCCAGAAGTGCGACCTGATCGTGATGGCCTCCCACGGGCGGCGGGGCCTCAAGCGGCTGCTGCTGGGCAGCGAAACCCAACAGGTCCTCACGCATTCGCACACGCCGGTGCTGGTGCTTCGCTGACGCGACCCCGGTCGGGTGCTTGAGGGTGTAGAGTCCGGCGGCACGCCACCGCCATGCCTCCTCCTTCCACACCGTCGCCTCCGCCGTCCGCTGGTAAATTCGTCACTGGCTCCACCCTGCGCCACGTCGTGACCATGACCGCCACCGGCTCCATCGGCCTGGTGGCGGTTTTCTTCGTGGACGTGCTCAACCTGTTCTACATCTCACTGCTGGGGCAGAAGGAACTGGCAGCGGCGGTGGGTTATGCGGGCACCCTGCTGTTCTTTCTCACCTCGCTGGCCATCGGGCTGTCGATTGCAGCCACTGCCCTGACCTCGCGGGCGCTCGGCCGCGGCGACCGCGAAGGGGCTCGAACGCTGGCTGGCGCCTCGATGGTGCTGATGGGCGGGTTCATGACACTGGCCGTGGTGTTCACCTACCCGTTCCTGCCCGAGTTGCTGGCTCTGCTGGGAGCCAGCGGAGAAACCGCGGAGCTCGCCTTGCGGTTCACCCGCATCGTCCTGCCGTCTGCGGTACCGCTGGGGCTGGGCATGTGCCTGGGTGCACTGCTGAGGTCACTGGGCGATGCGCGGCGGGCCATGTTCGTCACGCTCGGGGCCGGTGCCATCAGCGCGGTGCTGGACCCGCTTCTGATCTTTGGACTGGGCTGGGGCCTCGACGGCGCTGCCGTGGCTTCGGTGGTCACTCGGCTGTGCATGGTGGCCATTGGCTGGTACGCCCTGGTGCGGGTGCATGGTCTGATGGCAGCGCCCTCGCGCATGGTGCTGACCCACACCCTGCGGCCATTTCTCGCCATCGGTGTGCCTGCGGTACTCACGCAGGTGGCCACGCCCGTGGGCAATGCCTTTGTCACTGCAGCCATTGCGAACTACGGTGACAGCGCGGTGGCGGGCTGGGCGGTGATCGTGCGGTTGATTCCGGTGGCGTTCGTGGCACTGTTCGCTCTCTCGGGCTCGGTGGGTCCGATCCTCGGCCAGAACCTGGGTGCCCACCGCCATGACCGTCTGCGCGCCACGGTGCGCGACAGCCTGAAGGTGGTGCTGGTGTATGTGCTGGCGGTCTGGCTGCTGCTCGCGCTTTCCAGCGGCTGGATCGCCGATGCCTTCGGCGCCGAAGGCGAGGCACGCAGCCTGATCGTCTTCTTCTGCGTGTTTGTGGCCGGCAGCTTCGTCTTCAATGGCGCGCTGTTCGTGGCCAATGCGGCTTTCAACAACCTGGGCTATGCCCTCTATTCCACAGCGCTGAACTGGGGCCGGGCCACACTGGGTGTGGTGCCCTTCATCTGGCTGGGCGCGCACTGGTTCGGCGCCCGCGGCGTGGTGGCCGGCTACGGCCTGGGCGTGGTGCTGTTCGGCCTTGCTGGCGCACTGCTGTGCCGGCGGGTGCTCAAGCGCATCGAGCGCGAGGCGACGGCCCGCCCCGCTGGTTGACTGCCCTCAAGCCTTGAACAGGTGCGACCACGCGTCGCGCAACAGGTTCTTCTGCACCTTGCCCATCGTGTTGCGCGGCAACTCCGGCACCACGGCGCAATGCTTGGGAATTTTGAAGTTGGCCAGTTTTGTCTTCAGGGTTGTCAGGATCGCCGCCGGGTCGGGTGCCGCGCCCGGTTTGGCGATCACCAGCGCAACACCCACCTCGCCGAAATCTGGGTGCGGTATGCCCACCACAGCGCTCTCGGCCACGCCCGCCATCTCATTGATGACCCCTTCGATTTCAGCCGGGTACACGTTGTATCCGCCGCTGATGATGAGGTCCTTGCTGCGCCCCACGATGGTCACATAGCCGCGCGCATCCACCCGGCCCACATCGCCGGTACGGAAATACCCGTCGGCGGTGAACTCCTCGGCGGTTTTTTCGGGCATGCGCCAGTAGCCCTTGAACACGTTGGGCCCCTTGACGAGGATGCTGCCGATGTCGCCCGTGGGAACCGGTTGGCCCTGGTCGTCCACCACCTTCAGGCTCACCCCCGGCAACGGAAAGCCCACGGTGCCGCCGCGGCGCTCGCTCTGACCGCCATGCCGGGCATCGGCGGCGTAGGGGTTGGAGGTGAGCATCACCGTTTCGCTCATGCCGTAGCGCTCCAGGATGGTGTGGCCGGTGCGCTCCTGCCAGGCGTTGAAGGTTTCGATCAGCAGCGGCGCCGAACCCGAAATGAACAGCCGCATGTGGGCGGCCTGTTCCCGGGTCAGCCCCGGCTCGGCCAGCATGCGCACATACAGCGTGGGCACGCCCATGAACACGGTGGCGCGCGGCAGCAGTCTCACCACAGCAGCCGGATCGAACTTGTTGAGCCACAGCATGGGGCTGCCGTTGATGAGCGCACCGTGGATGGCCACGAACAGGCCGTGCACGTGGAAGATGGGCAGTGCGTGGATCAGCACGTCGCCCTGCTTCCAGCCCCAATAGTCGCGCAGCACCTGGGCGTTGCTCAGGATGTTGCCGTGGCTCAGCATCGCGCCCTTGCTGCGACCGGTGGTGCCGCTGGTGTAGATGATCACTGCCAGGTCGTCGGCCCCGCATTCGGCAGGCCTGTGCTCCCGGCTGTGGTGGGCGGCGCGCTGCAGCAGGCTGCCCTGGCGTGTGTCGTCCAGCGTGAACACATGGCGTGTGCCGGCATTGAACGCGATCTTGGATACCCAGCCGAAGTTGGCCGGGCTGCACACCACCACAGCAGGCTCGGCATTGCCGATGAAGTATTCGATCTCGGCGCTGCGGTACGCGGTGTTCAGCGGCAGAAATACAAAGCCGGCGCGCAGGGTGGCCAGATAGAGCATCAGCGCCTCCACCGACTTTTCCACCTGCACGGCAATGCGCGAACCCGGCGGCAGGTCCAGGGAAGCCAGCAGGTTGGCCATCATGGCGGTGGCCTCGTCGAGGTCGCGCCAGGTGTAGCGCAGGGTCGGGCCGTCACCTCCGACGGCTTCCAACGCCACAGTGTCGACATCGGCGGGAAAGGAAGCGCGCAGCGCGCTGTAAAGGTTGTGAGAGCTCATGGTGCTATGCAGACGCCATAGGGCAACCGTCTTGTTGTGCAGGAAAGGATTGGCTAGTCAAAGTCGGGCTGCCGCTTGGAGAGAAACGCGTCGATGCCCTCGCGGTGTTCGGCCGAGGTCGCGTAGCGGTAACTTCCGGCGGTGGACAGGTCGGCGATCTTCGGAGCCAGCGCCCGCAGGGTCTGCTTGTTCATGCGGGCTGCCTGGGGTGCGAGGGTGGTCATGTGATGCAGGCGGCGATCGGCTTCCGGAGACAGCCCGGGCGTGGGGAAAACCTGGTTGAGAAAGCCGCGCCGAAGCATCTCGTGGGCGTCCAGAACGGCAGCGCCCAGCAGCATTTCCCGCGCGGTGAGGTCGCCCGCCGCAGCCGCCACCAGTGCCGCTTCGCGTGGGGCCATGGGAAACCCCAACCGGGCAATCGGAGCACCGAAGCGCGCCGTTTCGGCGGCCAGGCGAATGTCGCAGCAACTGGCGATTTCCATGCCTGCGCCCATGCAGTTGCCCTCGATGCGGGCAACAATGGGGACATCGCAGTCGAGCATGGCTTGCAGGCCGCCCCACACCGCGTCCTCGTGGAAGCTGCGCAGGGCCGGCTCGCTGAAGCGGAACGACGGGTATTCGGCAATGTCGCCGCCGGCACAGAAATGGCCGTTGGCACCAGCCACCTCCACCACCCGCAGGCCGGATCGGTTCTGCAGGTCCAGGAACACCTCGCGCAGGGCACGCCACATGGCACGCGACATGGCGTTGAACTTGCCTTCGTGGGACAGGCGCACCCGTGCCAGCGGGCCATCGATGTCGCAGGTCACCTGTCCGCTCATGGGCATCAGTCCAGCTTGGCCCCGGAAGCCTTCACCACCTCCGCCCACTTGCGCACCTCGCCGTTCACGAACGTGGCGAACTGGGCACCGCTGAGGTCGGGGAAAGATGCGCCCTGCTTCGCCCACACGGCCTTGGCTTCGTCCGCCTGGCAAGCCTTGCGCAGTTCCTCCGTGGCGCGCGCCTTGGCGTCGGCCGGCGTTCCCTTCGGCGCCCACACGCCGTACCAGGTGGTCACGGTGTAGTCGGGCAGCCCCAGTTCGGCGGCGCAGGGCACGTCGGGCAACGCCGGGTTGCGCTGTGCGCCCGACACCATGAGGGCCTTGATGCGGCCGCCCTGGATGTGGGAGGCCGATGAGCCCAACCCGTCGAACATCATTTCGACATCGCCTGCGATCAGTCCGCCCAGGGCTGGCCCGGCACCGCGGTAGGCGATATGGGTGATGAAGGTCTTGGTCTGCTGCTTGAACAGTTCGCCCGCCAGGTGGTGCGATGTGCCATTGCCAGCCGAGCCATAGTTCAGCTTGCCGGGGCTGGAACGCACCAGCTTGAGGAAGTCGGCGAAGTTGGTGGCAGAGACCTTCGTCGGGTTCACCACCAGCACCTGCGGAACGCTGGCCACCAGCAGCAGAGGCTCGAGGTCCTTTTCGAGGTCGTATTCGAGCTTGGGGTACATGCTGGGTGCAATGGTGTGGTGCACCGCGCCCATGAACAGGTTGTAGCCATCGGGCGTGGCGCGCGCTGCCAGCGCGGCACCCAGCGTTCCGCCGGCGCCGCCCTTGTTGTCAATGACCAGCTGGCGCCCGGTGAGGCGGGAGAACTGCGCCGCCATGGGTCGGGCAAAGGCGTCGGTGCCGCCGCCGGCCGGAAACGGAACGATCAGGTTGACGGGCCGTGTCGGCCAGGTGGCCTGGGCCCAGACCGGCAGGGATTGGCTGGCAAGTCCGCCCAGGGCGGCTCCGAGCGCCGTGCGCCGGGTGATGGAATGGGTCATGCAATGTCTCCTTCTGTTGTCGAAATGCGCCGCCAGCCTTCAGGCCTCGGTCAGCGGTTTGCCAACGGCGGCCGCCGTCGGGATTTTGCCCAGCGCCAGTTGTGCACGGTGCCGGTCAAGCTTTTTCAGGTCATACAGGTAGTTCACCATCAGGCCGTAGGACTGCTTCAAGCCCTTGGCCGACGGATCTCCGGCCCAGTTGATGCGCTCCACCCGCGCACCGTTGCCCAAATGGAATCGCGCCACCGGATCCAGCGGCTTGCCGTCCTTGAGTTCCTTGCACAGGTAGCGTGCGGCGTGCCGCAGGAGCGCTGCACGGGCTGTGTCGTCCACGGGCTCCGGGAGCGGCTCCCAGGCCTTGAGCAACTCCGGCTCGGCATTGCGGGTCAGCCAGGCGCGCAGCCCGGGAATGGGCGACAGGGTGGCGAAGGTCTTCAAGCGCGGAAACTCTTCCTTCAGCGCGTCCACCACCCGCTTGATGAGCGAGTCGCCAAAACTCACCCCCTTCAAACCCAGCTGGGTGTTGCTGATGGAATAGAAGATCGCGTGGGTGGCCTTGGCCAGATTGGCGGGGGCAGCGGTTTCGTCCAGCAGCGGCGTGATGCTGGCAGCCATGTCGTCGATCAGGGCCACTTCGACAAAGATCAGCGGCTCGCCAGGCAGGCGCGGATGGAAGAATCCGTAGCAGCGCCGGTCGGAGTCCAGGCGGTTCTTCACGTCCGACCAGCTGCGGATGTCGTGCACTGCCTCGTACCGGATGAGTTTTTCGATCAGCGAAGCCGGTGAGTCCCAGCTGATGCGCTGCAGGTCCAGAAAACCCACGTCGAACCAGGTGGAGAACATGTATTCCATCTCCACGTCGAGCGCGAGCAGCCGCCTGTCGCCCTTGAGGTGGGGTTGCAGTTCCGCCCGGAGGTCCACCAGAAACCGGATCCCTTCCGGGTGGGCGCTGAACCGCTGCAGCAGCCGCCGCCGGGGCGACACCGTGGCCCGCCGGTAAGTCACTTCGGCCGCAGCTTCGTCGGGCGTACCGACGGCGGCCGCATACTGGGCCTGTGCCGCCTGAACCTTGGTCGGGTCGGCCACGAACTGCTCGCTCATCAGAAGCCACATGTCGTGGCGCTCCTCCGGTGCGGCGCCGGCGTACCAGGAAGCCACATCCTGGGCCCGGCGTCCGCCCTCCACTTCGCTCACGCGCGCGTCAACAATGGACTGCAGTTCGCCCAGGAGGCGCCTGAGCACCCGCGGGGACAGGGCTTCCTCCTCCCGGCGAAGCGTGGCCTTGAGCCGCTCCTGGGTAGACCGCGCCGGGGGCTTCGCTCTGCCGGCCCGGCCCGCCGCGGATTCGTCCGGGCCCTTGCGGGGCGCCGATCGAAGCATCGACACGCCGCGCGTGATCCATTCCGGGGTGTTCATGGTGTGGCTCCCTGCAACGCGGGTGTGTCGGCGGTGAACAGCACCGCAGCTGCGCCGCTCATGCAAGCCTGCCCCGCCGGCTGCGGGCCAGTTCCCGCAGGGCTTCGCGCTGCCGCATCAGATGGGTCTTCATCGCAGCCTCGGCACCCTCCGGATCGCGTGCTTTCAGCGCCGCAAACACCGCCATGTGCTCCGACAGGCTTTGTTGCAGGCGCCCGGGCGCGTGCAGCTGTTGCAGCCGGGCCAGTTTGAGGATCTTTCGCAGGTCGGCGATGACCTGGGCCAGCCAGCGGTTATTGGCCAGCGCAATGATGGCTTCGTGGATGGCGAAATTGGCCTCGTAATACTGGTTGATGCGTCCCGCCCTGGCGTGCCGGTTGAGACGTTCGTGCAGATCGTCCAGGGCCTCGATGTCTCCCGGCGTGGCGTTGCGCGCAGCCTCGAAGGCACAACGCCCTTCGAGCAGGGCAATGACGGGAAAGATCTCGTCCAGGTCCTGTTCAGTGACTTCACTGACAAAACAGCCCCGCCGCGGCTCGTGCCGCACCAGCCCCTCGGCTGCCAGCACCTTGAGCGCCTCGCGCAATGGCGTGCGGGAAATCTCCAGCCGATCGGCCATGGCCACCTCGTCCACAAAGGCGCCGGGCTGAAGCGCACCCGAAAAAATCAGCTCCCGCAACCGGGCTGCCACTTCGTCGTGCAGGGAGTTGGGTACCAGGCGCATGCGTTGAAAGGGCAGGAGATCGAACCAGACGAGGCTGGCTCGCAGACGGGGGTGGCGTGTTCTCTGTAATTACACGTAATTATGAAAAGAAAGAACCCCCTGGGACAAGGCCCCAACCGGGGCAGATCGTCAGGGTTTTCACCGCCCTGTACAACCTACCGAGCCGAATGGCCCGCAGCCGCCTCTCGGCGCGCGGCCCAGATCCACAGACCCGCTCCGCCAAGGATCATCGGTACGCACAGCCACTGGCCCATGCTCATGCCCAGCGAAAGCAAGCCAAGATGGGCATCCGGTTCACGGAAAAATTCGGCCACGAATCGCAGCACGCCGTAGCCGAACAGAAATGCTGCCGTCACCTGCCCCATGGCGCGCTTTTTCCGCGCATAGAGCCACAGCAACAGGAACAGCAGCAATCCCTCCAACAGGAACTGGTACACCTGTGAAGGATGGCGCGGCAGGTCACCCGCCCCCCGGAACACCATGCCCCAGGGCAACGACGGATCAGCGACCCGGCCCCACAACTCCCCATTGAGGAAGTTGCCCAGGCGTCCCGCTGCCAGACCCGTCGGTACACAAGGCGAAACAAAGTCCATCACGTGCAGGAACGGGCGCTTGCGGCTGTGGGCAAACCACACCATGGCCGCCGCAACCCCCAGCATGCCGCCATGAAAACTCATGCCGCCTTGCCACACGGCAAAGATCTCCAGCGGGTTCTGCAGGTAGTAAGCCGGCTGGTAAAAGAGGCAATACCCCAGCCGGCCGCCGGCCACCACGCCCATCACGCCGAGGAACAGGATGTCCTCCACATCGCGCCGCATCCACGGACTGCTCAGACTGGCAATGGAGAAGGCCGGGTGCTTCACCCGAAGCGTTCCAAGCCACAGAAACAACCCGAACGCGGCCAGGTAGGTCAGCCCATACCAATGAATGGCCAGGGGGCCCAGTTGCAGGGCAACCGGGTCGATTTGAGGATGTATAAGCATGCGCGCTATTGTGCCCGCCCCTCCTGGGACAAGGGGCTGACGGGTGCATCCGCAGCGGCCTGAACAAATCGAATGAAATGCGCCAGCACCGGGCTATGGGCGTCGCTGCGCCACACCAGACTCGTCTCGCAAGCGGGCACGGCGCGCCCTCTGGGCCATGCCACCGGGCGGTACTCGACCCCGGGTCGCTGAAACTGCTGCACGCTCTGCGGAACCCAGGCCACGCCCAGTCCCGCCGACACGAGGTTCACGATGGTCTGCATCTGGATCGCTTCCTGTGCCACGCGGGGCGCAAGCCCTGCCCCGTGGTACAGCGCCACGATGGCGTCGAACAGCGACGGCAGTATCCGGCGCGGAAAGATCACCAGCGGCTCCTGCAACAGCGCCTTGAGCCCGATGCGGGCCTCGCGCACCAATGCATGCGCCTGCGGCAGGGCCACCAGCAGCGGTTCGCTGGCCAACCGCACCTGCGTGAGGCCGGGGGTGCTGAACCCGGGCGAGTGCAGCACAAAGCCCGCGTCCACCTCGCTGCGGGACAGCATGTCGAGCTGCACATCGCCGGTGGCCTCGATCAGTTCCAGAGTCACGCTCGGCCAGCGCTCGCGGAACACCCGCACCCAGTGGGGCAAGGGTCCAAAGCCCACCGTGGAGACAAACGCCAGCCGCAGGCGCCCGTGCTCTCCAGCCGCAGCGGATCGCGCCAGTTCCGGAAGCTCCTGCGCCCGCGCCAGCAGGTCGCGCACCGGCGGCAGCAACGCGGCACCGGCGGGCGTGATCTGCACCTTGCGCTGGCTGCGCTCGAACAGCTTCACCCCCAGCGTTGCCTCCATGCCGGCAATGGCCTGGGTCAGCGGCGGCTGCGTCATGTGCAGGCGTTGGGCGGCGCGGCCAAAGTGCAACTCTTCGGCAAGCACCAGGAACTGGCGCCACTGCCGCAATTCGATGCGCACGGCTTTTGACAACTCATTCATATGTAGAGCGTATCAAATGAGCAGGCGGAAGCTATTGGCCGGGGCCAGGGGCCTGGCGCATACTGCAGCCATCTCCACCCCACCCACGTCCCACTGCCATGGCCGACAACAAAACCATTCCCATCAAACCCATCAACGCTCGCAGTGCCCACATCACCGAAGGCAAGTCGCGCGCACCCAACCGGTCCATGTACTACGCCATGGGCTACCAGCAGGACGATTTCAGCAAGCCCATGGTGGGCGTCGCAAACGGCCACAGCACCATCACGCCTTGCAACTCCGGCCTGCAGAAACTGGCCGACGCCGCCATCGCCGGCATCGAGGAAGCCGGCGGCAACGCTCAGGTGTTCGGCACCCCCACCATCAGCGACGGCATGGCCATGGGCACCGAGGGCATGAAGTACTCGCTGGTGAGCCGCGAAGTCATCAGCGACTGCATCGAAACCTGCGTGCAGGGCCAGTGGATGGACGGCGTGCTGGTGGTCGGCGGTTGCGACAAGAACATGCCCGGCGGCCTCATGGGCATGCTGCGCGCCAACGTGCCGGCCATCTACGTCTACGGCGGCACCATCCTGCCCGGCCGCTGGAAGGACCAGGACCTCAACATCGTCAGCGTGTTCGAGGCGGTGGGCCAGAACGCCGCCGGCAAGCTCAGCGACGAAGACCTGCTGGGCATCGAGCAGAACGCCATTCCGGGCACCGGCTCCTGCGGCGGCATGTACACCGCCAACACCATGTCGTCGGCCTTCGAGGCCCTGGGCATCTCCCTGCCTTACTCCAGCACCATGGCCAACCCGCACGACGAGAAGATGAACTCGGCGAAGGAATCGGCCAAGGTGCTCATCGAAGCCATCAAGAAGGACATCAAGCCACGCGACATCGTCACCCGCAAGGCCATCGAGAACGCCGTGGCGGTCATCATGGCCACCGGCGGCTCCACCAACGCGGTGCTGCACTTCCTGGCCATTGCCCACTGCGCCGGCGTGGAGTGGACGATCGACGACTTCGAGCGCATCCGCCAGCGCACGCCGGTGTTGTGCGACCTCAAGCCCAGCGGCAAATATCTGGCGGTGGACCTGCACCGCGCGGGCGGCATTCCGCAGGTCATGAAGATCCTGCTCAACGCCGGCCTGCTGCACGGCGACTGCCTGACCATCACCGGCCAGACCATCGCCGAGGTGCTCAAGGACGTGCCCGACGAACCCCGCGCGGACCAGGACGTGATCCGCCCGATCAGCAATCCCATGTACGCGCAAGGGCACCTGGCCATCCTGAAGGGCAACCTGTCGCCGGAAGGTGCAGTGGCCAAGATCACCGGCCTGAAGAACCCGGTGATCACCGGTCCGGCCCGCGTCTTCGATGACGAGCAGTCGGCACTGCAGGCCATTCTGGACGGCAAGATCGAGGCGGGCGACGTGATGGTGCTGCGCTACCTCGGTCCCAAAGGCGGCCCGGGCATGCCTGAGATGCTGGCCCCCACGGGTGCCCTCATCGGCGCGGGCCTGGGCGAAAGCGTGGGCCTCATCACCGACGGCCGCTTCAGCGGCGGCACCTGGGGCATGGTGGTGGGCCACGTGGCGCCCGAGGCCGCGGCC
>JALORL010000119.1 GCA_025458915.1 Hydrogenophaga sp. | reverse complement strand
CCACACCGCAT
The DNA here is from genome assembly GCA_025458915.1 of Hydrogenophaga sp. Taxonomy (GTDB): domain Bacteria; phylum Pseudomonadota; class Gammaproteobacteria; order Burkholderiales; family Burkholderiaceae_C; genus Hydrogenophaga. The sequence continues at coordinate 9,815 of JALORL010000119.1, read as the reverse complement.
CCAGGGCCCCCCAGGCCGCCTCGATCACCGGCTCGCCCGCCCGTTCTGCCAGGCACACAAAACTCAGTTCGCAGTCCAGCGACACCTGGTCGGCAATCACCAGACCGCGCGCCTGTGCCTCGCGCATGGCAATTGCGTCGCGCACCAGGCTCAGGCCCACGCCGCTCTTCACCAGGTCCAGCATCGAGGCCTCCTGGTCCACCAGGGCCACGCGGTGCGGCTCCAGGCCGGTGAGCGAGCCCGGGCCGAACACCCGCCGCTGCAGCCGGTGGTGCGCGCTGGCCGCGGGTGTGGCCAGCCACGGCAGGGCGGCCAGCGCCTTCCAGTCCTTGCCCACCACCTGCGGCCCCCAGCCCGCCGGCGCCAGCACGCGGTAGGTGAAGCGGGTGAGCGGGCGCCGACGCACGCGTGGGTCGGGCGGTTCGTCGGGCAGGTTGAGGAAGAAGCCCACGTCCAGGTCACCGCGCTCCACCAGCGCCAGCCCGTCGCCGCTCATGCCCTGCCGCAACTCCGTCCCCACCTGCGGATTGGCCGCCACCAGCTGGCGCAGGAACGCACCCAGGCGCGTGAACTCCGGGTCCAGGATGGTGCCGATGCGCAGCGTGCCGCGCACCGTGCGGTGCAGCCCGGCGGCAGCCTGTCCGAAATCCGCCAGTGCCGCCAGTGCCTTGTCGGCCAGCGGCAGCAGCGCAGCGCCGTCGGGCGTGAGTGCCATGCCCTGCGGGGCACGGGTGAACAGCTGAAGCCCGGTGGCCTGCGCCAGCGCCTTGAGCTGCAGGCTCACCGCTGGCTGGCTCAGGTGCAGGCGCAGTGCCGCGCGCGACACGCTGCCTTCCCGCGCCACGGCCACGAAGGCGCGCAGGGTCTGCGGATCGACCGGGGGCAGGGAAGCGTGGGCGGGTGGCATGGTGGGGTCCGAGGCGTTTTGATATTTGCAGGTCTTATACCGTCATTCAGCCGATTTCATTGGATTTACCCGGAATGACGGGGCAGACTTCGCCTGTCTTTCGCCAGACGACCATCAGCGCTCCAAATACCACTCAGCCCAGAAGCCCGACCTCCATGCACGGCGACAGCCCCTACGACCCCGATGACGGCGACTGGCAGACGCTGGCCACCTTCTTCAGCCCGACCGAGGCCTATCTGCTGCGCGGCTGCCTGCAGGCCGGCGGCGTGCCCGCGGTGGTGGCCGACGCCCATCTGGTGCAGACCCACAGCCTGCTCGCCAGCGCCGTCCAGGTCCGCGTGCTGGTGCCCGAACGCCGCCTCAAGGACGCCGAAGCCGTCATGGCCGCTTACCAGCGCGGCGACTTCAGCCTGCCTGACGACGAGATTCCCACTGCCTGAAGCCCCCAAACACCCCATGAGCGACGCCACCCTCTTCGACCACATCGTCATCGGCGCCGGCACCGCCGGCTGCCTGCTCGCCAACCGCCTGAGCGCCGACCCGAAGCGCCGCGTGCTGCTCATCGAAGCCGGCCGCAAGGACGACTACCACTGGATCCACATTCCCGTGGGCTATCTGTACTGCATCGGCAACCCGCGTACCGACTGGCTCTACCAGACCGAGGCCGACGCCGGCCTGAACGGCCGCAAGCTGCGCTACCCGCGTGCCTGCCCGACTTCAAGGCCCACGAAGACCACCACCGGCTTGACGCGGAAGCGGCCGCCGAAAACGACCCGGCCTTCGCCGCGCTGCACGGCCATCGCCGCCAGGGCGGGGGCGGCGAATGGCGCGTGGAGAAGCAGCGCCTGCGCTGGGACCTGCTCGACGCCTTCGCGCAGGCGGCGCAGCAGGCCGGCATTCCCGCCAGCAACGACTTCAACACCGGCAACAACGAGGGCGTGGGCTACTTTGAAGTGAACCAGAAGGCCGGCTGGCGCTGGAACGCGTCCAAGGCCTTTCTGCGGCCGGTGCAGCACCGGCCCAACCTCACGGTGTGGACCGAAACGCAGGTGCAGAAACTCACGCTTGCGCGCGAGCCCGGCGGTGCCTTGCGCTGCACCGGCGTGGAAGTGCTGCGGGGCGGTCACACCGTGCAGGTGAACGCCCACCGCGAGGTGGTGCTCAGCGCTGGCGCCATCGGGTCGCCGCAACTCCTGCAGCTCTCCGGTATCGGCCCTGCAGCCTTGCTCAACCAGATCGGTGTGCCGCTGCTGCACCCCCTGCCCGGCGTCGGTGAAAACCTGCAGGACCACCTCCAGATCCGATCGGTCTACAAGGTCCATGGCGCGAGAACCCTCAACACGCTCGCCAACTCGCTCTGGGGCAAGGCCGCCATCGGCCTGGAGTACGCGCTCAGGCGCACCGGTCCCATGAGCATGGCGCCCAGCCAGCTCGGCGCCTTCACCCACAGCGACCCATCAATGCCCTGGGCCAACCTCGAATACCACGTGCAGCCCCTCAGCCTGGACGCCTTTGGCGAGCCGCTGCATCCGTTCCCGGCCTTCACCGCCAGCGTGTGCAACCTCAACCCCACCAGCCGCGGCCATGTGCGCATCAAGACCCCGCGCCCGTCGGACGCGCCGGCCATTGCCCCGTGTTACCTCAGCACCGACGAAGACCGCCGCGTGGCCGCCGACAGCCTGCGCGTGACCCGCCGCATCGTGGCGCAACCGGCTCTGGCGAAGTACCAGCCGGAAGAATTCAAGCCCGGCGTGCAGTTCCAGACCGACGAAGACCGGTGGGCACCACGCGCATGGGCCGCGCCGACGACGGCCAGGCCGTGGTCGACAGCCACCTGCGCGTTCGTGGCTTGGCCGGCCTGCGCGTGGTGGACGCAGGCGTCATGCCCACCATCACCAGCGGCAACACCAACAGCCCCACGCTCATGATTGCGGAGAAGGCGGCGAAGTGGATGCTGGCTGGCAACTGAGCCACCCCGCGCCACTGCGGGAAACCCCGGGTGCACAGCCCTGGTGCAGTCCGTTACAGTGCGTGCACTCGCCAACAGCGCCCAGCGCTGGTGACCGCGGGGGACCGAGGAGACAACCCAGTCCAACCAGAACCAACTCTTTCAGCGTCCCCAGAGATGCCAGTGATCACAACCAGCCCTAGAGGGGCTGGTTTTTTTTTGCCGTCCCGGGTCGGAGCGACCGGCTTTGGCCAACGGCGACAATCGCGCCATGGAATTGCTTCTCGTCTCCCTGGCGTCCCTGCTGGCCGGATTTGTGGACGCCATCGTCGGGGGTGGAGGCCTCATTCTGGTGCCGGCACTGTTCGCGGTGTTCCCCACCACGCACCCGGCCACCCTGTTCGGCGTGAACAAGGGCGCCTCGATCTGGGGCACGGCGGCGGCCACCGTGCAATACGCCCGGCGCGTGGATCTGCCCTGGCGGGCGCTGCTGCCGGCTGCGGCCATCTGTTTTGCCGGCTCCATGGTCGGTGCCTGGACGGTCACCCAGATTTCGCCGGATTTTCTGCGCCGGGTGCTGCCGCTGGTGCTGCTGGGCGTGCTGGCCTACACGCTGGCCCGCAAGGAAATGGGGCGCCACCATGCGCCCCGGTTCAAGGGCCGCCAAGAAGCTCTCGCCGCGAGCCTGCTGGGCGTGACCATCGGTTTCTACGACGGCTTCTTCGGCCCGGGCACCGGCAGCTTCTTCGTGTTCCTGTTTGTGCGCTGGCTGGGTTACGACTTCCTGCACGCCAGCGCCAGCGCCAAGCTGCTCAACACCACCTCCAATCTGGCGGCGCTGATGCTGTTCGCCTGGAAAGGCCATGTGTGGTGGCACTTTGTGGTGGTGATGGCAGTGGCCAACGTGGTGGGCAGCCTGCTGGGCACGCGTCTGGCGCTCAAGCACGGCAGCGGCTTCGTGCGCAGCGTGTTCATCGTGGTGGTGACCGCGCTCATCCTCAAGACCACCTACGACGCTTGGCTCAAGTAGCCCCCGGGGGGGTCAAATCTGTTCGCAGAGCGTTTGCGGACGCTCCCAGCCGGCGCCAAAGCGCGGCCACTCCACCAGAACGCCCTCGTCTGTCTGGGCGACGACGCGGCCGTCCGTGCGGTCCATGCTGCCCTGCAGGAACCGGTTCACACGAACGCCGGCGCTGAAACGCGGGGTCTGAAAAAATGATCTGAGAGGGTGGAACATGGAGCGCACGCGGGTGAAATATCAGGGTAAACCCTAATTTTACTGCGGTGCGCGGAATCTTGCTCTTCCAGCAGTCCCATGCGTGGAACCTCTGGCCAGACGTCCACCCCCGGGGCTTGCAGGGCCTGGCGAATGCCCCTGGGGCTAACGGGTCAGGGCGCGGTGGCGGGTGAGAGTGCCGGCGTCTCGGGCGGCCACGGCAGGCTGCTGGCCTTGAGCGGGGTGCCGATCGGTGCAGCCGCCAGACCCTGCTGTACCGCAGCCAGATCCTCGGCGTTCGGGTACTGGTCCAGCAGCAGGTAGTCGAACACGCGGCGGGCAATCGGTGCCGCGTGGGCCGCGCCGAAACCGGCGTTCTCCACCACCACCGCCAACGCCACCTGCGGCGCCTCCACGGGCGCAAACGCCACATACAGCGAATGGTCGCGCTGGTGCTCCTCCAGTTTCTTGGCGTCGTAGCGGTCCTTCTGCCCAATGGTCACAGCCTGGGCGGTACCGGTCTTGCCCCCACTGTGGTAGCCCGCACCCGTGAACACCCGGGCCGACGTTCCTTCGACGGTTACCGCGTGCATGGCGTTCAGCACGGCGCGCACATGCTCGGGCTTGTAGCCCAGATCCACCGCTGGCTGGAGCTGGGGCGGAAAGCGTTCGCGCGTGATCGCATTTTCCAGCGCCAGCGCCAGATGGGGCGTGTGGCGCTGGCCACCGGCAGCCAGTGTGGCCATGGCGTGCGCCAGTTGCAGCATGGTGAAGCTGTTGTAGCCCTGGCCGATGCCGAGCGAAATCGTCTCGCCCGGGTACCAGCGCTGCTGGTCGGGCCGTTTGTAGGCGCTGCGCTTCCAGGCCTGGCTGGGCAACACGCCACGGGTCTCGCCCCGGAGGTCGATGCCGGTGACCTGCCCGAAGCCCAGCGGCTTCATGAAGTCGTGCATCGCATCCACCCCCATCTCGTTGGCCAGCGAGTAATAGTAGGTGTTGCTCGACTTCACGATGCTGCGGTGCAGGTCCACCATGCCCAGTGGCTTGTTGCCGTAGCTGCGGAAGCGGTGGTTGCCAAACATCCAGTAGCCGGGATCGTTGACGGCTGTGTCGGCGGTGCGGGTACCGGTTTCCAGTGCGGCCAGGGCCATGAAGGGCTTGTACGTCGAACCCGGCGGATAGGTGCCGCGCAGCGCGCGGTTGAGCAGCGGCTTGTCGATGGATTCGTTCAGCGCGCGCCAGTTGTCCACGTCGATGCCCTCGACGAACAGGTTGGGGTCGAAGGTGGGTTTGCTCACGAAGGCCAGCACCTCCCCGTTGCGCGGGTCGATCGCGACCAGCGCACCGCGCCGCTCGCCGAACATGTCCTCCACCAGCTTCTGCAGTTTCAGGTCGATGGACAGGCGCAAGGTGTCTCCCGGGGTGGCCGGCGTGTTGGCCAGCAACCGCACCGCCCGCCCCCCGGCCGAGGTTTCCCAGCGGTCAAAACCGGTCAGGCCATGCAGCTCCTTCTCGTAGGTCTGTTCGCTGCCCAGTTTGCCGATGTGCTCGGTTCCTCGGTAGTTGGCCTGCTCTTCTTCGGGCCATTCTTCGATGAGCTCCTTCTCTTTCTGGTTGATGCGCCCGATGTAGCCCACCACGTGGCTGGCCACCTCGCCATTGGGGTAGTGGCGGATCAGGCGCGCGCGCACGTCAACGCCCGGAAAGCGGTAACGGTGCGCCGTGAATCGGGCCACCTCCTCGTCGGTGAGCCGGGTGCGCAGCGGCAGCGAATCGAACTTGCGCGACTCGGCCAGCAGCTGCCGGAAGCGGCGCTCGTCGCGCGGCTCGATGGTCACCAGCGCGCCCAGTTCCTGGATGGTGGTGTCCAGATCCTTCACCTGCGACGGATTGATCTCCAGCGTGTAGGCGGAAAAACTGGTGGCCAGCACCCGGCCGTGGCGGTCCAGGATCTGGCCGCGGCTGGGCACCACCGGCAGCACCGCCGTGCGGTTGCTCTCGGCCTGGGCCATCAGCTGATCGTGCTGGCGCACCTGCAGGTGGTACATGCGGGCCGCAATCAGACCGAATGCGACCAGCACGAACACCCCCGCCACCAGCACGCGGTTGCGGAACTGGGCCAGTTCAGCTTCGATGTTGCGGATCTCGGTCATGCGGTATGGACTTTAATCGAGCAAGTCGGGTTTCACCGCCGGGTCGCCCCAAGGTGAAACAGCCCCCTGGGGGGCAGCGACCCGCGCAGCGGCGGAGCGTGGGGGCAAGCGTTTCACCGCCGGGCCGCCCCAAGGTGAAACAACCCCCCCCTGGGGGGCAGCGACCCGCGCAGCGGCGGAGCGTGGGGGCAAGCGTTTCACCGCCGGGCCGCCCCAAGGTGAAACAGCCCCCCTGGGGGCAGCGACCCGCGCAGCGGCGGAGCGTGGGGGTCTCGCTCACAGCGGCCGGTTGTCGTCGGGGTTGGGCGCACGGCGCTGCGGCGCCAGCAGCAGCACGCTCACGACCGGCCACAGGGCGGCTTCCAGCACCGGCGCGAGAAAGAATGCCCAGCCCGGGAACACGCCGCCCGACAGCAGCCGCACCAACAGCAGCAGCACATGGGCCGAAACGAACAGCGGCAGCACCTGCACCGCCTGCGTGGGCACCGCGAACCAGAGCAGGCGCCGGTGCATGGAAATGGCGAAGAACCCGAGCACGGTGTAGGCCAGGGCGTGCTGGCCGAGCAGGGCGCCCTGGTGTACGTCCATCGCCAGTCCGAAGGCAAAGGCCACGCCCACACCGATGCGCAGCGGCTGGTGCACGCTCCAGAACACCAGCACCACCGCCAGCAGGTCGGGCACCCAGGCCGCGCGGCCCCACAGCCCCATGTTCATCACCATGTTCAGCGCCAGCGCCGCCAGCAGGCTGAACCAGATGAATGCCGGGTTGGCGGGCAGCAGCAACTGCTGGCCGGGGCGCATGATCATGGCGTGACCCCCTGGCTGCCCGGCACATTGCCCCGCCGGCCCAGCCGCGGCCGTTCTTCCGGCGCCGCAGGTGGGGGCGGGGGCTGGCTCAGCCCCACCGGCGACAGCACCAGCACGTGCATGGCGCCCTGGACCCGTGCCAGAGGCTCGCACTCCACCCGGTTGAACGCCGATTGCGCGCGCCGCTCCACCTTCAGCACCCTGGCCACCGGCAGGCCCGGCGGGTAGACACCGTCGACCCCGCTGGTGGTGAGCAGGTCACCCTCTTCAATGTCTGCGCTGGCCAGCGTGTAGCGCAGTTCAAGGCCGTCGCCACTCGCGGAGGGTTGGCCGAAGGCCACGCTGCGTATGCCGGTGCGCACATTGACCACCGGAATCGCCTGGTCGCGGTCGATCAGCAACGTGACCTCCGACACCAGCGGGTACACCCGGGTCACCTGGCCCAGGACGCCGCTTTCGTCGATCACCGGCGACCCTGCCACCACGCCGTGGGTCTGGCCCCGGTCGATCACCACCTTGCGGGAATACGGATCGGCTGTGTCGTACAGCACCTGTGCGCCGGTGGCCGGTAACTGGCTGCGCTCGCGCATGGTCAGCAACTCCCGCAGCAGGCGGTTCTCCTTCTCCAGCTGTTCCACCTGCAGGCTGCGCTCGGCCTGCACGGCCAGGCGTTGCAATGCCTCGCGCTCGGTGCGCTGCGACGCGTGCAGGCTGGTGAGGTAGCTGCCCGCGGCTGCGCCCGCCTGGATCGGTTGCATGACCAGCCACTGCAGCGGGTAGATGGCGGTGGCCATGGCCGAGCGCAGCGGCCCGGTGACCTGGAAGCGCACGTCGGCCACCATCAGGAACAGCGCCAGCGCGCTGAACACGAGCAGCTTGGACAGAGCCGATGGACCCTGTTTGAAAAAGGGCGGTGGGGTCCGGTCCAGGGTGCCCAGTGGCATGTCGGAGAGCTCTCGTGAACGGGCCCGGGATCAGGCCGGCGACCGGCGCAGGATCATTCGCTGGTGAAGATCGTGCCCAGGCGCTCCATGCGCTCCAGGGCCATGCCGCAACCGCGCACCACGCAGGTCAGCGGCTCTTCGGCCACCAGGACCGGCAGTCCGGTTTCTTCGGCCAGCAGGCGATCCAGGTCGCGCAGCAGCGCGCCACCGCCGGTGAGCATCATGCCGCGCTCGGCAATGTCCGCGCCCAGCTCGGGTGGCGTGTGCTCCAGCGCCATCTTCACGGCCGAGACGATGTTGTTCAGCGGATCGGTCAGTGCTTCGAGAATTTCGTTGCTGGAAATCGTGAAGCTGCGCGGCACACCTTCGGAGAGGTTGCGGCCCTTGACTTCCATTTCCTTGACTTCCGAGCCCGGAAAGGCCGAACCGATCTGCTTCTTGATCGCTTCGGCAGTGGGTTCGCCGATCAGCATGCCGTAGTTGCGCCGGATGTAGGCGATGATGGCTTCGTCGAACCGGTCGCCGCCCACGCGCACGCTGCCCTTGTAGACCATGCCGCCCAGGCTGATGACGCCCACCTCGGTCGTGCCACCGCCGATGTCCACCACCATGGAGCCCGAAGCGTCGGACACCGGCAGGCCGGCGCCGATGGCCGCCGCCATGGGTTCCTCGATCAGGTAGACCTCGGAGGCGCCCGCGCCGAGGGCCGATTCGCGGATGGCGCGGCGCTCGACCTGGGTGGAGCCGCAGGGCACGCAGATGATGATGCGCGGGCTCGGCTTGAACATCGAGCGCGGGTGCACCATCTTGATGAACTGCTTGAGCATCTGCTCGGTGACCGTGAAGTCGGCGATCACGCCGTCTTTCATGGGGCGGATGGCCTCGATGTTGCCGGGCACCTTGCCCAGCATGGCCTTGGCTTCGTGGCCCACGGCCTGAATCGTTTTCTTGCCCTGCGGGCCGCCTTCGTGGCGGATGGACACCACCGAAGGCTCGTCGAGAACGATGCCCTTGTGGCGCACATAGATGAGGGTGTTGGCGGTGCCGAGATCGATGGCCAGGTCGGTGGAGAACTGCCGACGAAACGCTTCAAACATGGTGCAAAAATCCTGTGGGGCGCGACCCGCGGCGCTGGGCGGAATTCGCCGGTGGTGGGCGCAGTGGCGGTGGCCGGTCTAAGTGTTTGATTCGATGGCAAAAAACCGCGTAATCACGGGAACTGTCGCCAAACCTTGGATAATACCGTATCCCCTTTGGGCAAACGCCCGCCGAACGGCGCCGAAAAGGTCCGTTACCTGCCGTTTCCAATGCAGGGGCTGTCTGTTTCCAGCGCGCTCTGGCGGGCACTTACCGGCCGTCCGCACCACCTGTTTTCCGTCACTGGCCCAACCCATGTCCTTGTCCCTGTCCGACATCCGGCGCATTGCCAACCTTGCGCGCCTGGAGCTCTCCGATGCCCGGAGCGAGACCATGCGCACCCAGCTCAACGGCTTCTTCGACATCGTCGAGCAGATGAACGCGGTGGACACCACCGGCGTCGAGCCGCTGGCCCACCCCACGGCCGTGATCGACCACGTCAGCCTGCGTTTGCGGCCCGACGTGGCCAGCGAACCCAACAACCGCGAGGCCAACCAGCAAAGCGCTCCTGCCGTCGAGCGTGGCCTGTTCCTCGTGCCCAAGGTGATTGAATGAGCTTGAACGACATCCACCAGATGGGCGTGGCCGAACTGGCTGCGGCCATCGCCGACAAGAAGACGTCGTCTGCTGAAGCCGCGCAGACACTGCTGGCACGTGCCAAACAGCATGAGAACCTGGGTGCCTACCTGTCGTTCAACGAAGA
>JALORL010000118.1 GCA_025458915.1 Hydrogenophaga sp. | reverse complement strand
GAAGGCGCCGTCCGGGTAGTAGGGCTTCATGTCCTCACCCTGCCAGCGGCCGGAGAAGTGGAACGGCAGGAACACCGTGTCAGGGCCGACGCGCTCGGTCACCAGTGCTTGCACGTTGATGCGAGCACCAGTGGGCGAACTCACCCACACGCGGTCGCCGTTGCGCACACCGCGCTCGGCCGCCGTAGCGGGGTTGATTTCCACGAACATTTCCTGCTGCAGTTCGGCCAGCCAGGGGTTGGAACGCGTCTCCTCGCCACCGCCTTCGTATTCGACCAGGCGGCCGGAGGTCATGATGAGCGGGTACTTCTCGTGGACCTTTTCCTCGATGTTCTTCTGCTGCAGCGACTTGTACAGCACCGGCATGCGCCAGCGGGTCTTCTGGTCGTCGTGGCTGGGGTACTTGGCCACCAGGTCGGGGCGGATGCCATAGATCGGCTCGCGGTGCTGCGGCACGGCGTCCGGGAAGTTCCACACCACGGCACGGGCCTTGGCGTTGCCGAACGGATGGCACCCGTGGGCCATGGCCACGCGAATGATGGCGCCGGTGGGGTCGGTCTTCCAGTTCTTGCCTTCAGCCGCCTTCTGCTCGGCCTCGCTGAGATCGCTCCACCAGCCCAGCTTCTTGAGCAGCACGTGGTCGAACTCTGGGTAGCCGGTGGTGATCTCGGCACCCACAGAATGCGAGCCGTCTTCGGCCAGCAGGCTAACGCCTTCGCGCTCCACGCCGAAGTTCGCGCGGAAGTTGCCGCCGCCGTCCATCACGTGCTTGGAGGTGTCGTACAGGTTGGGCGAACCGGGATGCTTGATCTCCGGCGTACCGTAGCAGGGCCAGGGCAGACCGAAGTAGTCGCCGCTCATGTCGTAACCGGTTTCCTGGTCGACCACCTTGCCTTTGGCCTTGAGCGTCTTCACGTCGAAGGCACCCATGTTGCGCATGTGGGCCTTGAGGCGCTCCGGGCTCTGGCCGGTGTAGCCAATGGTCCAGACCGACTTGTTGATTTCGCGCAGGATGTCCTCGACCACGGGCTCGTCCATGCCCTTGACCTGCTGCATCTTGTAGTTCTTGCACAGTTCCTTGTCGAAGCCGAGCTTCTGGGCGAACTGGTACATGATCATGTGGTCGCTGCGGCTCTCCCACAGCGGCTCGATCACCTTCTCACGCCACTGGATGGAACGGTTGGAGGCGGTGCAGGAACCGCTGGTTTCGAACTGCGTGGCTGCAGGCAGCAGGTACACCTCGCGGTCGGGGTTGAGGTCCTCCGGCTTGCCGGGCATGGCGGCCATGGAGGCCGTGGCCGACGGATACGGATCCACCACCACCAGCAGGTCCAGCTTGTCCATCGCCCGCTTCATTTCCAGACCACGGGTCTGGGAGTTCGGGGCATGGCCCCAGAAGAACACGCCACGCAGGTTCGGGCCCTGATCGATCAGCTCGTTGTTCTCCAGCACACCGTCGATCCAGCGCGACACGGTGATGCCGGGCTTCTCCATCGTGCCTTCGGCGTACTGCGACTTGATCCAGTCGTAGTCAACGCCCCAGGTGGCAGCGAAGTGCTTCCACGAACCGGCAGCCAGGCCGTAGTAGCCGGGCAGCGAGTCGGGGTTGGGGCCCACGTCGGTGGCGCCCTGCACGTTGTCGTGGCCGCGGAAGATGTTGGTACCACCGCCGCTCTTGCCCACGTTGCCCAAAGCCAGCTGCAGAATGCAGGAGGCGCGCACCATGGCGTTGCCGATGGTGTGCTGGGTCTGGCCCATGCACCACACGATGGTGGCGGGCTTGGCCTCGGCCATCATCTTGGCGACCTTGAACATCTGTTCTTCGCCGACACCGCAGGCCTCTTCCACCGCGGCCGGAGTCCATTTGGCCATGACCTCGGTCTTGATGGCTTCCATGCCATAGACACGGTCGTTGATGTACTGCTTGTCTTCCCACCCGTTCTTGAACACGTGGTACAGGATGCCGAACAGGAACGGAATGTCGGTGCCGGAGCGGATGCGCACGAATTCGTCGGCCTTGGCGGCGGTGCGGGTGAAGCGTGGGTCGACCACGATCATCTTGCAGCCGTTTTCCTTGGCATGCAGCATGTGCAGCAGCGACACGGGGTGCGCTTCAGCCGCGTTGGAGCCGATGTACAACGCGCACTTGCTGTTCTGCATGTCGTTGTACGAGTTGGTCATGGCGCCATAACCCCAGGTGTTGGCCACGCCGGCCACCGTGGTGGAGTGGCAGATGCGTGCCTGGTGGTCGCAGTTGTTGGTGCCCCAGAAGCTCACGAACTTGCGCAGCAGGTAGGCCTGCTCGTTGTTGTGCTTGGAGGAACCGATGAAATACACCGAGTCCGGTCCGCTGGCTTCGCGCAGCGCCTTCATCTTCTTCACGATGCCATCGTAGGCTTCGTCCCAGCTGATGCGCTGGTACTTGCCGTTGACCAGTTTCATCGGATAGCGCAGGCGGTACTCGCCGTGGCCGTGCTCGCGCAGGGCAGCGCCCTTGGCGCAGTGGGCGCCGAGGTTGATCGGGGAGTCGAACACCGGCTCCTGGCGCACCCACACGCCGTTTTCGACGATGGCGTCGGTGGCGCAGCCCACCGAGCAGTGCGTGCAGACGGTGCGCTTGACTTCGATCTTGCCGGTGCCGTCAATCGACTTGCCTTCGGCGGCTTTGGCCTTCTTCACCAGCGTGAGCTGCGTGGCGGCCAGACCCACGCCGACACCCAGACCGGAACGGCGCAGGAAAGCGCGACGATCCATGGTGGGCAGCGCGGACGCCAGGCCGCGCTGCAGGTTGTGGACGAAGCTGGAATGCGAGCGCGAGGCCTGCCCGCCCGTCGTGGGGGATTTTTTGGTCAACAACATGGTTATGCCTCCAGAGGGTCTGACGAAGCCGGCGCCCTGACCGGCAAACAGACTGGTGGGATCGTGGGGAACTCGGGAACGAACGGGAAATCTGTACCGGCTGATGGCACGGCGCTCAGATGCGCGTGGTGTTGTAGTAGTGCTTGACGTGCTCACTCAGCGTGTAGCCACCCCCCCGGGTGGGCGCCGGCTTGCTCACGGCGGCGCTGGGGGCTTCGGGTTGAAGGCGGGGCAGCACGGTGGCCACTGCCGCCACCGCGCCCACCGTGCCCGCACCGGCAAACAGGGTGCGGCGGCTCAAACGCGATGAACCTTCGGGGGTCGAACGGGGGGGATTGCTCATGCGGGTCTCCTGGTTGAAACGGGTGCGCACGGACGACGTGCGGCTTTTTTGCATAGGCGGAATCTACCCGTCTGACCGAACGCGTGCAAGCGATCCAACCGGTCATGGCGCCCCTTGATGCAAGGGCACGACACGGCGAAACAATATGGCACTGCAGCATGTGCGTGTGCTTCAAAAAGCATAGCCAAAACCGTGCCAACTTTTCAGAACCATGTCGCTGCTGCAGCACGTCATGGCCATTGGCGCTCGTTCGCTGACAAATCCGGTTGACACGAGGTTCCACCCACCGGGGTGCATCCGGGTCAACCCTTACGAAGAAACGCATAGCCCGTGGAGGCGCTCGCCAAGTTGTCGCGCCTGGATGCGACAAGTTGTCGCAAGCCGCCGCGGATGTACGGCGTCGCATCGCCCCTGCACCGGGTCGGGGATCGGCCAATACCCCAGTAAATCTGTAGGCTACGTCCGTAGAATTCCGGCGGGTGGAGACCACCCGAACCCCCATGGCCACCGAAAAATCCCTTGAAGGCTGGCCCGACTGGTCGATCCTGATCGTCGACGACGAGCAGGGCATGTTGAACTTCCTCGTCAAGACGCTGGCGCCGCGCTGCCACTTCGTGATGAGCGCAGACAGCGCCGAAGACGGCGCCGCGTGGCTGCGCGGCCACCACGTAGACCTGGTGATCCTGGACATCTCGCTGCCGGGAAAGAGTGGCGTGGAATGGCTCAAGGAACTGCGCGAGCATGGGTACACCGGCGAGGTGATCCTGATCACGGCCTTTGCCGACCTGGACACCGCCATCGAGGCGCTGCGCGCCGGTGCATCCGACTTCATTCTCAAGCCCTTCCGGGTACCCCAGATCCTGAATGCAGTCAAACACTGCTACGAGCGTTCGCGGCTGCGCCGGGAAAACTTCGTGCTGCGGCGTTCGGCCGGCAGCCCCCCAGGGCTGGGCAATGCGCTGGTGGGTCAGTCGCCTGCCATGCAGGCGCTGCGCGAGTCGATCGAACGGGTGGCTGCCGTCAACAGCACGGTGCTGCTGCAGGGGGAGTCGGGCACCGGCAAGGAGCTGGTGGCGCGCGCGCTGCACGCCCGCAGCAGCCGCGCCGGCGGACCGTTCGTGCCGGTGAACTGCGCAGCGGTGTCGCCCGAGCTGATCGAGAGCGAGCTGTTCGGCCATGCCAAGGGAGCCTTCACCGGCGCCACACGGGCACGCGACGGTCTGTTCCACTACGCGCAAGGTGGCACGCTGTTCCTGGACGAGATTGCCGAATTGCCGCTGCCCATCCAGGCCACGCTGCTGCGCGCCATCGAAGACCTGAACATCCGCCCGGTGGGCAGTCAGCAGCTGGTGCCGCTGAACCTGCGCATCATTGCAGCCACCAACCGCACGCTCAGCGACGAGGTGGCGGCCGGACGCTTCCGCAAGGACCTGTATTTCCGGCTGCAGGTGGTGGAGCTGCTGCTGCCGCCGCTGCGCGCGCACAAGGAGGACATCCCGGAACTGGTGGCGCATTTCATGGCGCAACTGACACCGTCCCTGGGCATGGAGGCGTTGGCCATCGCGCCGCAGGAACTCGACTTTCTGGCCCAGTATCCCTGGCCGGGCAATGTGCGGGAGCTGCGCAACCTGATCGAGCGTTCGCTGATCCTGGGCACGCTCAATGTGTCGGCGCTGTATCCAGGCAGCACCGGCACGGCCACACAGGAGCCGCTGCCCACCGATCTGCACGCGCTGGAGAAGCGGCACATCCTGAGCGTTCTGGAGTCGGTGCAGGGGGACAAGACCCGGGCGGCACAGTTGCTCGGTGTGTCGCGCCGCACGCTGGAGCGGCGGGTGGCGGAGTGGGGTGGCGGATGACCCATCCCCGCGTCGCTTCGCGCCACCCCCTCACGGGGGCGATGCCCGTGGCCCGGCAAAGCCGGTTCCACGGCATCTGCTGGAATGGATTCACGTGCTGCGGACAGTTCAGACCCAACCAGTCTCACTGCGCGCCACTTTCAGGCGTATGAGTCTCTGGCGCACCCCCCGCTGGCTGGCCACCTCGGTGCGCAACAAGCTGCTGGCCATGGCGCTGCTGCCGCTGCTGGTGGCGTTTCCGCTGCTGGTGCTGGTGCTGGTGCTGTGGGGCAACACCGCTTACGACCGTCTGCTGATCACCAAGGTGCGCAGCGACCTGGCCGTGGCCCGAGGCTACTTTGACCGCGTGCTGGTGGAGATCGGCTCCGGCACCCAGGGTGTGGCGGGCTCGCAGGCCTTGTTCGCGGCGCTGCAGGCCTGGCCGCGAGAACCCGCACGGCTGCAGGACCAGCTGGCCGTGTCGCAGGAGCGGCTGGGGCTGGACTTCCTGGTGCTGTACAACCCGCAGGGGCAGCGGCTGGCGGGAGCGGCGTCGAAGCCCGAGCCGACGGCGTCCATGCCCGATGCGCTGAGTGATCTGTTGGCGCAGACCGAGTCGGCGGGCACAGGCGGCACGGCACAGCTGGTGCTCATGGACCGCGACACCATGGGCCAGCTCGCGCCGCACCTGCTGCCCCGCCTGAACATTCCCTTGGTGAACACGCGCAACGCGGCACCCACCGCCCGCGATACCGAGGACCGCGCCATGGTGGTGCTGTCCACCCTGCCCGTGAAGGACGGCAGCGGCCGCACACGCGGGGTGCTCGCGGGCGGGCTGCTCCTCAACCAGAACCTGGGGTTCATCGACCACATCAACCGCATCGTCTACCCGGAGGGCTCGTTGCCGTTCGACAGCCAGGGAACCGCCACCCTGTTCCTGGACGACGTGCGCATCACCACCAACGTGCGGCTGTTCCAGGACCAGCGGGCGATCGGCACGCGGGTGTCGCAGTCGGTGCGGGACACGGTGCTGGGCGCCGGCCGCACCTGGCTGGACCGTGCCTTCGTGGTCAACGACTGGTATGTGTCGGCCTACGAGCCGCTGCTGGACGCGCGCGAGCGCCGCATCGGCATGCTGTATGTGGGTTACCTGGAGGCACCGTTCCGGCTGGTGCGCTACGCGATGCTGGGCGCCATCGTGCTGATCTTCTCGCTGGTGATGGCGCTATCTGCCTGGTTTTCGCTTCGCTGGGCGCGCAGCATCTTCCAGCCGGTGGAACGCATGAACCGAACCATGCAGAAGGTGGAAGACGGCCAGGCGGGCGCTCGCGTGGGCGCCCTGCCCGCGCGCGACGAACTGGGCGCGCTGGCCGGCCACCTGGACCAACTGCTGGACGTGATTGCAGACAAGACCGCAGCGTTGCAACGCTGGGGCGAAGAGCTCGACCAGAAGGTGGCCGAGCGCACGCGCGAACTCAAGGCCAGCAACGAATCGCTGCAGAAGGCGCAGCAGCAGCTGGTGAAGAGCGAGAAGCTGGCAGCCATCGGCCAGCTCACGGCCAGCATCGCGCACGAGATCAACAACCCGATTGCGGTGATGCAGGGCAATCTGGACCTGATGCGCGAGACCCTGGGCGACGCCAGCCAGCCGGTGCGGGCAGAGCTGAAGCTGCTGGACGAACAGGTGGAGCGCATGCGCATCATCGTCACGCAGTTGCTGCAATACGCGCGCCCCACCGAGTACGCCGGCTATGTGGAAACGCTGGACCTCAACCGCACGGTGGACGACTGCCTGGTGCTGGTGAGCCACCTGCTGAGCCAGACGCGCATCCAGGTGCAGCGCGACTTCCAGGCGAAGGCGCGCGTGGGTTTCAACCGGCAGGAGCTGCAGCAGGTGTGCATCAATCTGGTGATCAATGCCATCCAGGCCATGCCGCAGGGCGGCGAACTGTGTTTGAGCACGCGCGACTGGGCGAGCAGCGAAGGCAGCGGCGCCACACTCACCGTACAGGACAGCGGCCCGGGTCTCTCGGCCGAGGTGCGCGAACGCCTGTTCCGGCCATTCTTCACCACCAAGAACGACGGCAATGGCCTGGGGCTGTGGATCAGC
>JALORL010000117.1 GCA_025458915.1 Hydrogenophaga sp. | reverse complement strand
GCGGCGTTGCGCAGGTCTTCGATGGTTTCGAACAGCGGCACCACGATCAGGTCGCACACCGCGTCTTCCGCCAGCAGGCCACGCATCAGGCCGGTTTCCTTCTGCAGCAGCAGCACCTCCAGCAGGTCGCTGACCGTTTCGGTGTGGCTGATGATGGCGTGGCGGATCGCGTGCGGCCCCAGGCGCTGGCGGCCTTCGCGGGCGGTTTCGAAAATCCTGAGTTCGCTGCGGCAATGGTCGGAATAGGCGGTGCCAGGCACACGCAGCGGACGCGCATCGTTGAGCTGGCGCAGAAGCACGGCCTGCTTGCCCGCTTCATCGAGGCTGCCGTAGTGGGGCTCGATGCGGGCCGTGGCCAGCAGTTCGGCCAACACCTCTTCGTGTTTGTCCGAGCTTTGGCGCAGGTCCACGGTGGCCAGGTGGAAGCCGAACACCTCCACCGCGCGGATCAGGGGTTGCAGCCGCGCACTGGCCAGTGCTTCACCGTGGTGGGCCATCAGCGAAGCTTCGATGGTGCGCAGGTCGGCAAGAAATTCTTCGGCGCTGGCGTAGGGGTCCTGCGGTGCCACGGCATGGCGTGCGGCCTCGCCACCGGTGAGCTGCGTGAGCGTGGCGGCGAGCCGGGCGTACATGCCGGTGAGGGCACGCCGGTAGGGTTCATCCTGGCGGTGGGCATTGCGGTCAGGGGAACGCGCGGCCAGGGCCTGCATGGCCGGCGTGACTTCGTTCAGCATGGCCGACATGGACAGCTCTGACCCCAGCAGATGCACCTGGGTCAGGTGGTGACGCAGCACCATGTCCGACTGGCTGCGCAGGGCCAGGTCCAGCGTGTCGGCGGTCACGTTCGGGTTGCCGTCGCGGTCGCCCCCGATCCACTGGCCCATGCGCAGGAACGGTGCCAGCGCGGGAAGGGCAGAGCCCTTGCCCTGCAGGCCCCGTTCGAGATCCCGGTACAGCCGGGGAATCTGGGTCAGGAAAGTCGCTTCGTAATAGCTCAGCGCGTTTTCAATCTCGTCGGCCACGGTCAGCTTGGTGAAGCGCAGCAGGCGCGTCTGCCACAGCTGGGTCACACGGGCCCGGATCTGTGCTTCGATGTCAGCGAGCTCGCGCGGCAGGCGCGCCTCGACTGCATCGCGTTCGGTCAGCAGACGGGCGATGGCACGCTCGGCGTCCAGGATGCTTTTGCGCTGCACCTCGGTGGGGTGGGCGGTGAGTACCGGCGACATGTGGCTCTGGGCCAGCGTGTTCAACACCTGTGAAGGCGCGATGCCCGCTTGCCGGAGCCGCTGCAGCGTGAGTGCCAGGCTGCCTTCCTGCAGGTCACCGGCGCGCTCGTGCACGGCACGGCGGCGGATGTGGTGGCGGTCCTCGGCGAGGTTGGCGAGGTGGCTGAAGTAGGTGAAGGCGCGGATCACGCTCACCGTCTGTTCGCCGCTGAGACCCTTGAGCAGTTTCTTCAACGCCTTGTCGGCCGACTGGTCGGCATGGCGGCGGAACGCCACGGAAAGCTGGCGGATCTGTTCGATGAGGTCAAAGGCCGCCTTGCCTTCCTGTTCGCGGATCACGTCGCCCAGGATGCGACCGAGGAACCGGATGTCGTCGATCAGCGGCTGGTCTTTCAGGGCGGTGCTGTGGGCAGGGGCTTTTGCCTTGCGTTGGCGAGCCAGCGAAGAAGCATTGGTGGCAGGGGCAAGAGAGGTCTGGCGGCTCATGGCGTGCAGGCTGTTTCTGGGCGGAGCCATGCTAGCATCCAGAGCGCTTGTCCCGTTACCAGGCGGGTACGGAAACGCTGTCGCGACGCTGACCACTTTCCCGCCCCACCCACCGCGACCCCGTTCATGAAGATCACCATTGCCACCCGCGAAAGCCGGCTTGCCCTGTGGCAGGCCGAGCATGTCAAGAGCCTGCTGGAGGGCCTGGGCCACACGGTCCAGTTGCTGGGCATGACCACCAAAGGCGACCAGATTCTCGACCGCAGCCTGTCAAAGGTCGGTGGCAAGGGCCTGTTCGTCAAGGAGCTGGAAACCGCTCTGGAAGAAGGCCGGGCCGACATTGCGGTGCATTCGCTCAAGGACGTGCCCATGGACTTGCCGGATGGCTTCGCCCTGGCCTGCGTGATGGAGCGGGATGACCCGCGCGATGCCTGGGTGTCGCCGGTGTGCAGCGGTCTGGAGGCACTGCCGGCCGACGCCGTGGTGGGAACATCGAGTCTGCGGCGGCTGGTGCTGCTGCGCGCAGCGCTGGACGCGCTGGGACGGCGGGATGTGCGCATCGAACCCTTGCGCGGCAATCTGGACACCCGCCTGCGCAAGCTCGACGAGGGTCAATACCACGCCATTGTGCTGGCGGCAGCCGGGCTCAAGCGGCTGGGCTTGTCCGGGCGCATCCGGCACATTTTCGAACCTGCCGATTCGCTGCCGGCGGCCGGGCAGGGCGCGCTGGGCATCGAGGTGCGGGCTGATCGTCCGGACCTGGTGGCGGCTCTGGAGCCGCTGGTGCACCGCCCGAGCTGGTTGCGGGTCGCGGCGGAGCGTACCGTGTCGCGCGCCATGGGCGGAAGCTGCTCCATGCCGCTAGCCGCTTATGCGCAATGGGTCGAAACACCGCCATCTGCCGGACTTTCGGACACTGCCGAACTGGCCCTGGAGGCTGCCTGGGGCGACCCGGAAGGCAGCACGCCCCTGGTGCGCGTGCGGGACCGGGCCATGATTTCCACGCTGGAGCAGGCCGAAGCGCTGGGCCACAGCGTGGCGTCTGCCCTGCGGGCGGCCGGTGCGCGCCCGCCCGTGCCGGAAGCCTGAGGCCTTGCACGGCGTGGGCGGCGACCAAGAACGTGCGCGTCTGTCGCACCTGATCGTTACGCGCCCCGAACCCGAGGCCAGCCAATGGGCCGGTGCCCTGTGCAGGCAAGGCTGGCCGGCCGCTGCCCTGCCGTTGATCCACATCGGCGAGCCTGCCAGTGCTGCTGCGCTGCAGGCGTTGATCGGCTGGCGCCAACGCCTGGCCGAGCTGGACGCGGCGATGTTCGTGAGCGGTGCGGCCGTGGCGCATTTTTTTGCGGGTGTTCCGTCAACGGATTTCACTGTTTCCCGTACACGGTTCTGGGCCCCTGGCCCGGCCACGGCGGCGGCGCTGCGCGCAGCCGGTGTGCCTGCCGACCGGGTCGATGCGCCGCCCGATGAAGCGCCGCAATTCGACTCCGAACACCTGTGGCCCATCGTGGCCGGTCAGCTGCGGCCGGGCGCCCGGGTGCTGATCGTGCGCGGGGCCTCGCTGGACGCACCCGTCCAGGCGCTGGCTGGCAACGGGCGGGAGTGGTTGATCGCACAATGCGAGGCCGCCGGGGCGCGCGTGGAAGCCTGTGTGGCTTACGAGCGCAGACCGCCCCTGTGGTCGGTGGAGCAGACCGCACTGGCCCGGACGGCCCGGGGCACCCGGGCCGCATGGTTGTTCAGCAGCTCGGAAGCGCTGCAGCACCTGCGGCAATGGTCGCCGCAGACCGACTGGCACGGTACCGCAGCGCTGGCCACCCATCCCCGGATCGCGGAGTCGGCCCGCCTTGCCGGATTTGCCCCGGTCGTGACCACGCGCCCGGGGCTTCCCGACGTGATGCGCGCTCTAGAATCGACATGGAGCCCCGCATGACCCAATCCCCGCCAGAACCCATTCCGTCAGGTCCGTCTTCTTCGGCGCCGGCTTCCCGCCCGGCGACGCCAGTGCCGGCGTCTGCCAGGGCACCCGGGCAGTGGGTGCTGTTGCTGGCACTGGTGATCGCGCTGTCGGCTCTGGGTCTGAGCGGTTTGCTGTGGCAGAAGCTCGATTTCACGCAGCAGGAGCTGGCGCGGCGCAGCCAGGACAGTGGCGCGGTGGCGGTGGAGGCCCGTACTCTGGCCAGCCAGGCCGAGGCCTTGACGCAGGAACTGCAGGCCCGCCTGAGCGTGGCCGAGGTCCGGTTGTCTGAAGTGAGCCTGCAGCGCACGCAGCTGGAGGAGCTCATGCTCACGTTGTCCCGCTCGCGCGACGACAACCTGGTGCAGGACCTGGAGTCTGCGCTTCGTCTGGCGCAGCAGCAGACCGAACTCACCGGCAGCGCACAACCCCTGATTTCTGCGCTGCAGGCCGCCGACCAGCGCATCGCCCGTGCTGCACAGCCCAGGCTCAACCCGGTGCAGCGGGCCATTGCCCGCGACATCGAACGCATTCAGGCTGCTTCGCTTGCCGACATTCCGGCCATGGCGCTGCGCCTGGACGAGCTCGCCCGCCAGGTGGATGAATGGCCGCTGCTCAACCAGGTGGGAGGCCCGCGCAGTCCGTTGGGTGCGGCGAGCCCGGCGGAGGGCCGGTCAGCGCCATTGCCTGCTGCACTGTCCGCTGCACCGCCGGAACGTGCTGCCGACGATGCGACCGAAGCCGTCGGTGCACAGGCTGGCGGGGCCACACCAGAGCCGGCCAGTGAAGAAGCGCCAGGGCAGGAGGCATCGCCGGGACAGGGCTGGGTCCGGGTGGCCGAAGCGTGGACCGCCTGGTGGTCGACGGTGTGGCAGGAAGTCAGCCGCAGCGGCCGTGAGCTGGTGCGCGTGAGCCGCATCGACCGCCCGGAGGCGGTTCTGCTGGCTCCGGAGCAGTCATTCTTCATCCGGGAAAACATCAAGCTGAAGCTGCTCAATGCCCGCTTGGGGCTGCTGGCACGTCACAAGGCGTCCAGCCAGGTCGACCTGTTGGCCATTGAGTCGGCGCTCGCACGGTACTTCGATGCGGGGTCACCGCAGGTCCGCGGCGCACAGGCAGCGGTTGCCCAGCTTCGCCAGGATCTCCTCGAAGGCGAGCTGCCGCGGCCCGACGATACGCTGGCGGCCCTCAATGCCGCAGCCGGAGGCCGCTGATGATGCACCGTCAACGGGGTGCGATGCGCAGCGTGTTCTGGCTGCTCGGCCTCGCCGCGCTGGCGGTCGCACTGGCACTGCTGGTGGGCAACAACGCGTCCACCGTCACGCTGTTCTGGCCCCCCTACCGGTTCGATGTGTCCTTCAATCTGGTGCTGTTTGCACTGGTGGCGGGTTTTCTCCTGCTGTACGCCAGCATCCGCGCGATCGCTACGCTGCGCGACCTTCCCAAGCGGGCCCAGCACTGGCGCAGCCAGCAGATCGAGCGGGCCGCCTACGGATCGGTGATGGACGCGATGGCGCACCAGCTCTCCGGGCGGTTCGTGCGTGCGCAGGCCGCAGCGCAGGACGCGCTGGACCAGATGCGGTCGGAAGGGGTGACCCAGCAGTGGCCGCGCCGCCACCAGCTCAAACTGTTGGCCCATCTGCTTGCTGCGGAAAGTGCCCAGGCGCTGCGCACTCCTGCGCGGCGCGATGAACACCTGCAGGCAGCACTGCATCCACGGTTGGCCAGCAAGGCGCCGGAAGCCTACGAAGGAGCGTTGCTGCGCGCGGTGCGCTGGGCAGTGGAAGACCGCGACCCCGACGCCGCACGCCAGCGTCTTGCGGAGCTGTCCCAAGGTGCGGCGCGCCGCATCCAGGCCTTGCGACTGCGGTTGCGTGTGGCGCGCCTGGCGGGGTCGACCGCCGAAGCGCTCGATACCGCCCGCCTGCTGGCCAAGCATGGTGCCTTTTCGCCCGAGGCATCGCGCAGCATCGTGCGCGGGCTGGCCCTGGATGCACTGAACGAGGCCCAGGACCCCACCCAGTTGCGCAAGGTGTGGGACTCCCTGGACGCGGCCGAGCGTGGGACACCCGAACTCGCTGTGGCCGCTGCCTTGCGCGCCCACCGTTTTCTGGGCGACGGTCCGGAGCCGGGCGAATCCCCATCCGCCGCATGGGCCTTGCAGGTGCGCGGCTGGCTGTTGCCCATCTGGTCGCGCTTCGAGACGCTGGATGCCGGGCAGCAGCGCCAGGTGACGCTGGCCCTGGAGCCGGTTCTGGTGCCCATGGATGCATCGTGGCTGGCCGCCGTCGAGCAGGCGCAGCGGCAGACGCCGAACAATCCTTACCTGCAATACCTGGCTGGTCAGGCCTGTGCGCAGATGCAGCTTTGGGGCAAGGCCGCGCAATTGCTGGGCCAGGCCAGCCACGCGCTGGACGAGCCCACCCTGCTGCGCCGATGCTGGTGCGCGCTCGCTCTTCTGGCGCAGGAACGGGGAGATGACGCTGCAGCCCAGGTCGCGTGGAAAAAGGCCGCGTTGACGGACCTTGACCGGACCCGCTGAACGTTTCGGCGGGTGGCCGTGGCAGGCCGGAGCCGTGCCGGGGGGCGGAGGTACCCGACTCCGGGCAGACAGATCCCTCCAGAAGAAGGCGCGCATGCCCCGACCCAGCAAGCCGGACGGGCGTGTTGCAGAACAAAAAAAACCAGCCCGTGGTGGCTGGTTTTTTTGTTTTCGTCGACCCCGCAGCTTCCGGGCTCCGGGGCCATGCACCGCGCCGGTCAGGCGTTTTCGAAAGGCAGGCGCATGTCGCGCAAGTCCTTGCGCGTCTCCACCAGCACCAGCGGGCCTTCGTCGATGATCACCGGCGGGCGTGGCTCACGGGGAACGTGAACCGGCGTGGGTTCTGCCGCAATCGCAGCCTGAACCTGCGCCACCTTCACCGGGTCCGAGTTCACCCATTCCAGACCACTGGAGCGCGCCACCGCATGGAGATCCTCCACCGGCAGATCAAATGGCGCCACGGCCGGCAGCGCGGAAGTGGCAGGCGCCTGTGCGGGCGCTGCGGTGGCCTGGACCGGGGCGGCTGGGGGCGCAGTGGCAGGTGCAGCGTCCGTTGTCGTGGGCACGCTCGGGGGCGTCCGGCGGGGCGCGTCACGTGCAGGGTCGGCGGGCGCTGCGGTCTTGGCGACTGGCTCGGCGGCCGCATCGACCGGCATGCTGAAATAGCTGCTGCGTACCGGCGCTTCTTCGGTGGTTTCGCCTTGCGGTTCGCGCGGGGTCAGGGCGGCGCTGTCGGCAGCCGCATGGGCGCCTTCGCCGTCGCGCGGTGCGCGTTCACGGCGGTCACGCCCGTAGCGGTCGCGGCTGCGGCGCTCGCGTGGTGCGCGGGTACCGTTATCTCCCTCGCGGTTTTCGCTGCCTTCCGTTCCTTGCACCTCGGCGGTGACACCGCTGTCGGTTGGCACGCCAGCGTCCTGCGACACGCCCAATGCGGTTTGGTTGTCGGTGGAAGTGCTGGCTTCAACCCCCTCTGCACCGGCGCCGCGACGGCGGTTGTCGTTGCGCCCACGGCGCTCACGGCGCTGGTTGTCGCCACCCTCGGTGG
>JALORL010000116.1 GCA_025458915.1 Hydrogenophaga sp. | reverse complement strand
GTAGCGCGCGTCCAGGTCGGCGCTGGTGGCGCTCACCACCAATTGAAAGTCCGCCCCGCCGGCCAGCACACGGCCGTTGATGCGCCCGCTCACCGTGCCACCGGTGATGGGGATGATGCGGCGCTTGCCCCGGCTGTTGAGGCCGACGACATCGCCTGCTTCGATGGGGACGGCGACGTGGACCGTGAGGTCCATCACCGGTTCAAGGAGGGGAGCGGGCAAGGCCATGGTTGCGCGTCCGGAAGTGGGTCAGCCCTTGCGGGCGGGCAGGATTTCGCCACGGCACTGCCCGAAGCCGATGCGCGCCGCACCCGGCTTTTCGCACCAGCCGCGCAGGATCACGTTGTCGCCGTCCTCCAGGAAGCGGCGGCGTTCGCCGGTGGCGGGCAGCTCGATGTCGCGTGTGCCGCCCAGGCTGAGTTCGACGATGGCGCCAGCCTCGGGTGGCGTTGGGCCGGAGATGGTGCCGGTGCCCAGCAGGTCGCCGCTTTGCAGGTTGCAGCCGCCCACGGTGTGCTGCGTCACCATCTGGCCAATGGTCCAGTACTGGTGGCGGAAGCTGGTGGCCGAGAGGCGGTCTGGGGCAGCGCCTTGGGCGCGGTGCTGCGTCGATTCCAGCAGCACTTCAAGCTGGATGTCCACACCACCGTGTGTGCGGTTCGCGGGCGCGTCCAGGTAGGGCAGGGGCTGGGGCTCGTTGGCCGGGTGCGCGAAGGGAACACGGTACGGCGCCAGGGCCTCCAGGGTGACGATCCAGGGCGACACGCTGGTGCAGAAGTTCTTGCCCAGGAACGGGCCCAGTGGCGCCATTTCCCAGAACTGGTGGTCGCGCGCTGACCAGTCGTTGAGCAGGCAGATGCCGAAGATGTGGGCCTCGGCCTCCTCCAGCGGCACAGACTCGCCCATGGCATTGCCGGGGCCGATGTAGAAGCCGAGTTCCAGCTCGAAGTCCAGCCGTGCGCAGGGGCCGTACACGGGTGCTGCAGCGCCGGGCGGCATGGCCTGCCCCATGGGGCGGTGAAACGGTGTGCCACTGATCACCACGCTGGAGGCGCGGCCGTGGTAGGCGATGGGCAGCCACTGGAAGTTGGGGGTGAGCGGGTCGTCGGGGCGGATCACGCGGCCCACGTTGCGCGCGTGGTGGATGGAGGTGTAGAAGTCGGTGTAGTTGCCGATGCGGCTGGGCACGGTGTATTCGGCGTCCGACTGGGGCACCAGGCTGTTGCGCAAGGCTTGCACCGCTTCGCCACTGGCGTCTTCGCGCAGCAGGTCGAACAGGGCGTGGCGCAGTGCGCGCCAGGCCACCGGGCCCATGGCCATGAATTCATTGAGGGAGCTGCCTGCACAGGTGCGCAGCGCCAGCGCGGGCAGGCCTTGCAACGCGACCGTCTGGGACAGGACCGCCAGGTCGATGATCTGGTCGCCAATGGCCACGCCGCCGCGAAAGGTCTCGTTGCTGCCGGCCCTGCGGAACACACCCAGTGGCAGGTTCTGGATGGGGAAGTCGCACCCGGCTTCGTTGGCCGAGGCCAGCCAGCTGCGGGTGCGGGGATCGTGGGTGTGGTTGAGTTCCATAGTCATGCTGCCGAGGCCTGCAATGCGTCATCGAAGATGGCAACCGCGCGTGTCCAGCCGGCGGAGGCACCGCGGATCTTGTGCGGGAAACAGCTGATGAAAAAGCCGTCGGCGGGCAGCGCTTCCAGGTTGTGCAGCTTCTCGATGTGGCAGTAGCCGATGTCGCGCCCGGCCTTGTGGCCTTCCCAGATCAGCGAGGCGTCTTTGGTCTCGCCGTATTTTTGTGCGGTGTGCACGAAGGGGGCGTCCCAGCTCCAGGCGTCGGTGCCGGTGAGGCGCACGCCGCGTTCCAGCAGGTACATGGTGGCCTCGTAGCCCATGCCGCAACCGGCGCTCACGTAGTCGTTGTGGCCGTAGCGCGATCCGGCACGGGTGTTGACCACCACGATTTCCAGCGGCTTGATCGTGTGGTTGATGCGTTGGAGTTCGGCTTCCACATCGGCGGCGGTGACCACATAGCCGTCTGCGAAATGGCGAAAGTCCAGTTTCACGCCGGGCTGGAAGCACCACTCCAGCGGCACGTCGTGGATGGCGATGGCGGGCTTTTTCTCGCCCAGTGCCTTGTCCATGGTGGAGTGGAAATGGTAGGGCGCATCCAGGTGGGTGCCGTTGTGGGTGGAGAGCTGCACCAGCTCCACCGCCCAGCCTTCACCATCGGGCAGGTCTTCTTTCTTCAGGCCGGGGAAGAAGGGTTCGATCTGCTCGAAGGTGTGCTCGTGCGTGAAGTACTGGATCTTGGGTGCGAAGGCCGGCGGGTCGCTGAGCACGTCGTTTTCAAGAAAGATGGACAGGTCAACAAAGTGGCGTGGCATGAGGGGCTCCTGCAAAGAAGGTCTAAGGACAAGCGGGGGTTGTCAGAGCAGCACCAAGCTCAGTGAAGGGAAGGCCATGAGCAGCAGCAGCACTGCCACCATGATGAGCGTGAACGGCCCGGTGCCGCGGAAGATGTCGCCCAGGGTGATGCGCGGGTCGTTCAGTGCGCTCTTCACCACATAGGCCGACAGGCCGAACGGCGGCGTGAGCAGGCCGATCTCCACCGCCACCACGGTGACCACGCCAAACCAGATCAGGTTCATGCCGAACTGCTCGGCGATCGGCAGCATCAGCGGCAGCACGATCAGCAGAATGGAAGAGGAGTCGATGACGGTGCCCAGCAGGATGACGATGGCCACGTATACCAGCAGGAAGGCAAACGGGCCAAAGCCGGCCTGGCCAATCATCTCCATCAGGAACTGCGGCATGCCCGACATCGCCAGCATGCGGGTGTAGATGCTGGCACAGATGATCAGGAAGCTCACCGCCACGGTGACGTGGCCGGTTTCGGTCAGCACCTCCCAGAAGGTGCGCGCGGTGAGCTTGCGCCGCAGCACCGCGATCAGCAGTGCCAGCGCGGCGCCCACGGCCCCGGCCTCGGTGGCGGTGAACAGCCCGCCGTAGAGGCCGCCCAGCACACCGCCAATCATCACCACGATGGGCACCAGCTTGAGCAACATGGTCGGGGCGCTCATGTCGGGACCGTCGGGCACTGGCATTTCGCCGCCAGCGTAGACCGTGTCTGGCTTGAAGTACGCGGCGAGCACGATACCGACCGTGAACGCGCCGGCCAGCAGCAGACCAGGCACGATGCCGGCAGTGAACAGGTCGCCCACCGACTGGTTGGCCAGGAACCCGTAGAGGATCATCAGCAGGCTGGGCGGGATCAGCATGCCCAGCACCGACGAACCTGCCACCACGCCGACCGCGAACTTCGGCTGGTAGCCGAAGCGCATCATTTGCGGCACCGCCACGCGGGTGAACACGGCGGCCGAAGCGATGGAGATGCCGGTGATGGCGGCGAACACCGCGTTGGAGGCCACCGTGGCCACGCCCAGGCCGCCACGCAGGCGGCGAAACAGCTGGTTGGCCACTTCAAAGGCGTCCTTGCCGATATCGGCCTTGGCCACCAGAAAGCCGGTGAGCACGAACAGCGGGACCACACCGAAGATGTGGCTGGCGATGGCATCGCTGGCCGCTTGAGCCAGCAGGTTGGCGGCCACGCCCACGTCGTCGCGAATGATCCAGACGCCGATGAACGAGACCAGGCCCAGCACCACGGCCACGTGCAGGCCGCCCCAGATCAGCAGCAGCATCAGGCCGAGCGAGAGCACGGCCACGGTGGTTGGGCTCATGGGCGCGCTCCCGAGGCATTCGCGGCCAGCAGGCTGGCGCGTTTCACATCCATCGCGGCCAGCAGCACGAAAGTCAGCGCTGTGACGCTCAGGCCCAACAGCATCATCAGCCGCACCGGCCACACCGGCGCGGTGAAGTCGCCCAGCGCGCCCACGTATTCGCGAATGCGGATGGACTCCACCAGCGATGGCCAGGCTGCCCAGAGGATGATGCCCATGAGCACCGCGCCCAGCCCGTGATAGACCGCCTGCAGCACGGCGGCCAGCACCGGCCGGTTGCGCTTGAGCCGGTCCAGCAGCATGTCGGCCCGGGTGAAGCGGCCGCTGCGCAAGGTGTCTGCCAGCTGCAGGAACACGATGCCCACGATCGAGAGCGACACCAGCTCGGTCACGCCGCGCACCGGTGCGTCAAAACCGGTGCGGCCGACGATGTCGGTGTTGATCAGCAGCATCAGCCCGATGATGATCAGCGTGCCCAGGGCATTGAGCCCCTGGGTGAGTCGGTGCAGGCCGAAAGGCAGCGTCTGGTTGTAGGCGTCCTGGGGCGCAGCGTCCACGCGGGACACAGCGCCGCCGTCGCCCGGCGTGGGTTGGCTCATGGGTGCTCCGTGCCAGGCTTACTTGACCGACCAGTCGCGCGGCAGGTCAGCGCCGCTCTTCTTCAGCCCGTCCATGTAGGCCTTGAGCACTTCCTGTCCGGGTGCCCCTTTGGCCTGCAGGTCGGCGGCCCAGGTCTGCGCCACGTTGGGGATGGTCTCGGCCCAGCGCTTGCGCTCGGCGGCGGGCAGCTCGCTGATGGTGGCGCCTGCCTCGCCCATCTTCTGCAGCAGCGCGTTCGCGGTGGCGTTCTGGGCCTCGGCGAAGCGCTTGTCGTATTCCATGCCCACCTCGCGGAACACCTGCTGCACGGCGGGTGGCAGGCTGTCGAAGCGGCGCTTGTTCATCACCACGGCGCCGGCGTACATCGAGCCGAAGTTCACCTTGGTCACAAAGGGTGCCACCTCGTGCAGCTTGGCGCCCCAGGCGCCGGTGCTGAAGGTGATGGCACCGTTGGACACGCCGGACTTGATGTCCTCGTAGTAGGTGGGCAGCGAGCCGGCCACGGCCACCGCGCCGGTGTTCCTGATCCAGTTGGCCGAAGGACCAGGCGCGCTGATCTTTTTGCCTTTGAGGTCGTCGATCGACTTGACCGGGAAGTTGGTCCAGAGGTGGTATGTGTCCAGTGCCGTGCCGCCCAGGTACACCAGGCCGTTCTTCGTCCAGGTATCGCCCATGGCAGGAATGTTCTTCTGCATGTCGCTCACGATGGAACCCACCGCACCCAGGTTCTCGGTGCCGAAGGGCGTCACGTAGCTCACGTTCTGCATCGGGAATTTGGCCGCTTCAAACAGCGTGCCCACGAAGCCGAAGTCGGCCACGCCGTCGGAGATGCCCTTGGACTCGCTGCCGATCTTGATCAGCGTGCCGCCCCAGGCCTTGGTCCATTCCACCTTGTGGGTATTGCCGGCCGCGGCGAGGCGTTTGTCCACTTCGGGGATGTAGAACTCGTCGAGCAGCTTGACCCACAGGAAGACCGGCGGGTGACCCCCGGCGGCGGTCAGCTTGATGACCTGCTGCGCCTGTGCGCTGCAAAGGCCCCCCAGCGTGAGGGCCGAGGCCAGCAAGGTGGTCTGGAAGATGCGACGGTTCATGGTTGTCTCCTGTTGGTGGATGAAGAGGCAGGCGCTCGTGGGCGCGGGGTCCGGGAAACGGGCAGCAGCGCACCGACGCCAGCTGTGATGAAGTCGACCAGCAGATCGCCGGCGGCCGGGTCGTTGGCCTGGGCTTGTCCGCGCGAAAGCGTGGGCATGCGGTGATCGCTGATGTGGTGTAGCAGCGCACCCAGGGCGAACTGGTAGGCCCAGGCCACCAGGGTGCGATCGCAACCGGGGCGTGTGGCATGCAGGGCGTCGATGAATCGGTGCGCCAGTGGGTCGAAGAACTCGCCCAGCACGCGCTGGGTCTCGGGCGTCTGGCGCGCCAGTTCACGCGCCACCAGTTGCGCGTAGTACTCGCCTTCTGCACTGGCGCGCTGGGCCAGCACCGGTCGCACGAAAGCCTCCACCACCTGGCGCAGCTGATCCCTTTTGCCTGGCGACCGGTTGACCTCGTCCAGCAGCGTCAGCCGCTGTTCTGCCGTGGCCTGCCAGTGCACGAAGATGGCGTGAAACAACTCGTGCTTGGGGCCGTAGTAGTAGCCCACCAGCGCCAGCGGAACACCGGCCTCCTCGGCGATCTCCCGGATGGTCACGCCGTGGTAGCCGTGCTGTGCGAACAGTTTTTCAGCGGCCAGCAGGATGGCCATCTGGCGGTCGGGCCGGACAGCAGCGGCTTCTGAGCGGCGGGTGCCGGAGCGGGGCGGACGGGGGCTGGGCATGCCGGTATTGAACGTTTGTACAAATTGATTGAACATCCGTACAAACCCTAGCGCATGGGTTGTCGCTTGCCGTTCCTTGTGCCTGAAACGGAAGTCAGTCTATGGCGCGCAAATCCTGAGGTCTGGCCATCGTTCCAGCCAGCGCTTGGAGGCAACCCGTTGGAGAAATGCCGCGCGCGTGGCGCGCAGTGGGTTGTGTCGCAGTCGCAGCGCAAAAAGGTCTTTCAACCCATGCGGTGCAATCACATCCAGTGTGCCGCTGGCATCTAGTGTCAGCCCTACACAGGTGGCGTATTCGGGCCAGGTGGAGATGCCCTCCTCAAGAGAGGCCACCGCCCGGACCGCCAATCCAAAAGACTGCTCATACCAGAGGTGTACATGGGCCTGGTTGGTCACGTCCCAGCTCACGTCGGGCAGCAGCTTGCCGAGTCTTGCTTGAAGCGCGTGATCTTCGCTGGGCTGCGCATCCGTATCGAAATACACAAGATCTACATCGGCATCAGGCCCTCCATCCCCGGTGTGGTGCAGGTGATCCCAGACACGGTTTCTGACTGCCCCGGCACCAATGCACCAGGCATTCAGACCGAGTGATCGGGCAGCAAGCAACGCATTCATCAAGAGGGCGTCGGATCTTGCGATCGAGCAAATCAGTTCAACGTGTTCTGTGTGAGTGTGCATGCAGTCCGGCGCCAATGTTATGTGGCCGTGACCGCGCCAACCCTTGGGCCGCGCGGACATGATGGGGATACGAATCCTGCAGGGTTACCTGCGCAACGGTCTGTCTTGTGAAGGCGTGGCGACGATTCTGCAGCAGGCCGGGATCGAGGGGATGGGCAAGGCCCGTCCCCTCGTGACAGCGCGAACTTGGATGCCCTGCTAACCTGCGCGTCAAGAGACAAACGACGGGCCCGACCTGTCGGCCACAACGAACGCTGCCATGAACCTTTCGAACCCTGCCTACATCCCCCAGATCCGCCTCTACCAGCAATGGCTGGCCGATCACCGCGGCCTGCGCTTTGACAGCTACGACGCGCTGTGGCGCTGGTCCACCACCGATCTGGAAGCCTTCTGGCAGAGCATCTGGGACTACTTCGACCTGCAATC
>JALORL010000115.1 GCA_025458915.1 Hydrogenophaga sp. | reverse complement strand
GGCAGCTCGGCGAAGCGCTGGGCCAGACCCCAGGTGGCTGGCAGCGTGGTGGGATCGATGCCGGCGTAGCCACCCCAGCGCAGCAGCGTCAAGGCGTAGGCGTCCAGCGCACCGGGGCGGTCGCCCACCATCCAGGGCGAGGCCTTTTCGGCCAGGGCCTCGATCTCGCCGAGCAGCTCGCGGTAGCGGGCGGTGGCAAAGGCGCGGATGGCCTGCTGTGCGGCCGCGTCGTCGGTGAACTTGTCGGGCATGAACACGTGGGTGAAGGTCGGGTGCACCGTGTTGTTCATCCACACCAGGGTTTCCAGCGCGCGGGTGCGCGCCAGGCCCGCTGGCGGCAGGATGCCGGCCAGCGGGAGCTTTTCGTCCAGGTGCAGCAGGATGGCAACGATCTGCGTGATGACGGCGCCGTCGTCCACCAGCACCGGCACCTGGCCACGCGGGTTCAGCGCGAGGTACTCGGCGCTGCGCTGCTCGCCCTTGTGCAGCTTGACCATGGTGGGCTCGAACGCCACGTCGGCCATCTCCAGCATGGCGTGCGGCACGAAGGAGCAGGCTCCCGGGGCGAAGAACAGTTTGAGGCTCATGGTTGGTCTCCGGTGATCAGTTGAGGTGCGGGCCGAGCAGGCCAGCGATTTCGAACATGGTGACCTGTGGCTTGCCGAACACGGCGGCCAGCTTGGCGTCGGCGTTGACGCGGCGCTTGTCGGCCGCGTCCTGCAGGCCGTTGGCCTTGATGTAGTCCCACAGCTTCTTCACCACCTCGGGGCGCGTGACCTCGGCATCACCGATCACGGCGGCCAGCGCCGGACTGGGCCGCTTGCCAGTGGCGGTGGTGGCCTTGCGCGGGGCCTTGGTGGTCTGGGCGGCAGCGGCTTTTTTCGCGGCGGGCGCTTTCTTGGCGGCTGCCTTTTTGGCGGGTGCGGCCTTGGCCGGCGCGCCGGCCGCCGTCTTGCGCGGCGGGAACTTGCTGGTGCGCGGCTCGAACTCGAAGTTCACCTTGCCGGCTTCCTTGTCCCAGGCGAGGAAGGCCTTGAAGGCACGGCGGGTGCGCATGGACACGAATTTGTCCAGCAGGTCGGTCTTGCCGGTTTCCAGCAGCTTCTTCATCTGCTCGCGCGCCACCGGCTGCTGCAGGATGATCTTGCCGCTCTTGAAGTCGCAGCTCGGTGTGGCCTGCTCCAGCGTGGGCACGGCCTTGCTGCACACGTAGTTGCTACCGTGTTCGAACACCGCGCTGCCACATTTGGGGCAGGCGCCCAGCGATTCGGCGCCGCTGAAGTCCACGAGCTCGCCGGTTTCTTCGTTCTTCTTGTCGTCGCCGAAGTCGAATTCCAGTTTCCAGTTGTTGTCCTCGTCGCTGAACTTGAGCACGATCTCGGCAACGAACAGCCAGCCGGCCTTGGAGCGGAAGCCCTCCAGCGGTCCGATTTTCTTGTCGCGCAGCAGGGTTTCGGATTCTTCCGGCTCGAACGTGCGCCCGGCCGGCGACTTGCCGAAGGAGAAACCGCAGCCGTCGCTGTTGCCATCGGCACCGGTGCAGGCGTAGCGGCGGTAGTTTTCCTTGACCACGCCGCCGCAGTTCGGGCAAGGTGTGGCCAGCGTGGCGTAGTTGCCCGGGATGGTGTCGCGGTCGTATTCCTTGGCCTTTTTCACCATGCGCTCGGTCATGGCGGCAATCTCGGCCATGAAGGCCGCGCGGCTGAGCTGGCCGTGCTCCATCTGGGCCAGCTTGTATTCCCACTCGCCGGTGAGTTCGGGCTTGGAGAGTTCCTCCACGCCCAGGCCGCGCAGCAGCGTCATGAGCTGGAAGGCCTTGGCGGTGGGGATGATCTCGCGCCCTTCGCGCAGGATGTACTTTTCGGTCAGCAGGCCTTCGATGATGGCCGCGCGCGTGGCTGGCGTGCCCAGGCCTTTTTCCTGCATGGCTTCGCGCAATTCGTCGTCGTCCACCAGCTTGCCCGCGCCTTCCATGGCACCGAGCAGCGTGGCTTCGCTGTAGCGCGCCGGTGGCTTGGTCTTCAGGCCCTTGGTCTCCACCGATTCGGTGCGCACGGTCTCGCCTTCGCGCACCGGCACCAGGTTCTGGCCCTTGTCGCCTTCCTTCGCGTCGACCACGTCTTCGGCGGCTTCCTTGCCGTAGACGGCCATCCAGCCGGGCTTGACCAGCACCTTGCCTTCGGTCTTGAAATGTTGATTGACCACACTGGTGATTCGTGTGGTGACCATGAATTCGGCCGAGGGAAAAAACACCGCCAGGAAGCGGCGCACCACCAGGTCGTAGAGTTTCTGCTCGGCTTCAGACAGGCCGCTGGGGGCCTGCAGCGTCGGAATGATGGCGAAGTGGTCGGAGACCTTGCTGTTGTCGAAGATGCGCTTGCTGGGCTTGATGTAGCCGTTGTTGAGCGCGGTGAGTGCGTGCGGCGCGAGGTGCTTCATGCCGCTGTCGGCCAGCATCTCGAAGGTCTGCTTGACCGTCGGCAGGTAGTCCTCGGGCAGGGCGCGCGAGTCGGTTCGCGGATAGGTGAGGGCCTTGTGGCGTTCGTACAGGCTTTGTGCGAGCTGCAGCGTTGTCTTGGCGGAGTAGCCGAAGCGGCCGTTGGCCTCGCGCTGCAGGCTGGTGAGGTCGTACAGCAGACCGCTGGCCTGGGTGGTGGGCTTGCTCTCTTCCCTGACGCTGGCGGCTTTGCCGCGCACCGCGTCGGCAATGGCCAGGGCCTCGCGCTGGCTCCACACGCGGTCGGCGCGCTGTTCCGGGTCGGCATCGTCGCCGGTGGGCTTCTTGAAGTTCGGGTCGAACCACTTGCCGGGGTATTCACCGGCTTCGGCCAGAAAGCTCGCGTGGATTTCCCAGTAGTCGCGGCTGCGGTGGGCGCGGATTTTTTCTTCGCGTTCCACCACGATGGACAGCGTGGGCGTCTGCACCCGGCCCACCGTGGTCAGGAAGAAGCCGCCGTCGCGCGAGTTGAAGGCGGTCATGGCGCGCGTGCCGTTGATGCCGACCATCCAGTCGGCTTCCGACCGGCTGCGCGCCGCATCGGCGAGTCCTTGCATCTGGGCGTCGCTGCGCAGGCTCTCGAAGCCGTCGCGGATGGCGGCCGGCGTCATGGACTGGAGCCACAGACGCTGCACCGGTTTGCCCAGGCCCTGGTAGGCGCCATTCTTGAAACCACCCGCGTACTGCTCGATGAGGCGGAAGATGAGTTCGCCCTCGCGCCCCGCATCGCAGGCGTTGACCAGGCGGGCCACGTCCTTGCGCTTGGCCAGCCGCACCACGGCCGACAGACGCGACTTGGTCTTGTCGATCGGCTTGAGCTCGAAGTACGGTGGCAGGACCGGCAGGTGGGCAAAGCTCCACTTGCCGCGCTTCACATCGAATTCTTCGGGCGCGGCGATTTCCACCAGATGGCCCACGGCGGAGGTGACCACGTAGCGGTCGTTCTCGAAGTGGTCGTCGTGCTTGTCGAACTTGCCGGCCACCGGCGTGAGCGCACGCACGATGTCCTGGGCCACCGACGGTTTTTCGGCAATGACCAGCGTCTTGGCAGTGCCTTCGGCTGGAGCGGATGCTGCGGTTTTCATCTCTACAATCTGCTTTCCCGCGCGTGTGCACGCGCACATGGGTACGCGCACACCCGCGCGCACCTGCATGAAACAACCTTACCAAAAATCAGTACCGTGACGAAAACCGCCGGTTTCGCCAATAACCCCCGACGCGCCACGGACAAAACACCGAAAGCGCCTGCACCGGCGGCCTCCCGCCGCATCCAGACCCGGCGCTCCGGGGTGCACGGCAAAGGCGTTTATGCGTTGGTGGATCTGGCCGAAGGCGAGACCCTGATCGAGTACACGGGCGAAATCATCACCTGGCCAGAGGCCCTGCGCCGCCATCCGCACGATCCGAGCGATCCGAACCACACCTTCTATTTCCACATTGACGAAGACCACGTGATCGACGCAAAGTTCGGTGGCAATTCGGCGCGCTGGATCAACCACAGCTGCGACCCCAATTGCGAGGCCGAGATCGACGGCGGACGGGTGTTCATCCGCGCCCGGCGCAACATTGCGGCCGGAGAGGAGCTGTTCTACGACTACGGACTGGTGATCGACGAGCCGTACACCAAGCAGCTGAAGGCGCAGTACCCCTGCTGGTGCGGCGCACCGCGCTGCCGGGGGACCCTGCTGGCACCGCGCCGAGCAGGGCGCGCGTCGAAGCTGGGGTGAGCCCGGTGCTGGAACGGAGCCCGATGCAAGGCGAGGTGCGGAGTGTCTGATCTGCGCAGCCATGCCGAAGCACTGTGGCCGGTCGTGGAGCCCGGGCTCCCCGGTTTCACCGTGGAAGTGCTTGCCAGCGTCGACTCCACCAACACCGAGCTCATGCGGCGCGCGCGTGCAGGATTCCTGGAGCCCATCCTGCTGGTGAGCGAGGAACAGACCGCGGGTCGTGGTCGGTTGGGTCGGGGTTGGCACAGCCGGCCGGGGCAGTCGCTCACCTTCTCGCTCGGTCTGCCGATGGCCCCGCTGGCCTGGTCCGGTTTGTCGCTGGCAGTGGGCGTGAGCCTGGCGCAGAGCCTGCACCCCGACGTGCGGCTGAAATGGCCGAACGACCTGTGGCTGCACGAGCGCAAGCTCGGGGGCATCCTGGTGGAAACGGCCGGCGCCGGATCGGCGGGGGCAGGCGGCGTGTCTGTGCCCCGGCTGGTGGTGGTGGGGGTGGGGCTGAACATTGCGCGGCCAGACATTTCGGCAGTGGCGGCAGCACCCGGTGCCGATCCTGCCCTGCGGCCGCAGGAGCCCGCGGGATTGGCCGAAGTGCTCGTCGGCCTGACGGCAGGCGAGGCGCTGGCCCGTGTGGTACCCGCCCTGGTGAGCGACCTGCTCGCCTTTTCGGCCCAGGGTTTCGCTGCCTTTGCCGAGCGGTTTGCCCAGCGGGATGCGCTGCGCGACCGTCCGGTCCGGCTGTCCGACGGCAGTCTGGGCACAGCCTGTGGCGTGGACAGTGAGGGCGCACTCCAGGTACTCACCGGGCAGGGCATGCGGCAGGTAACCAGTTCGGAAGTGAGCGTCCGACCATGTTGAAATGGGCCGTCTGGCTGCTGCTGCTGGCCAATGCCGGTTATTTCTTCTGGTCGCAGGGCTACCTGGGCGCGGTGGGTGCGGCACCGTCTGCCGAGCGCGAGCCGGAACGCCTGCAGAACCAGGTGCGGCCGGAAGTGCTGCGCCTGCTCAACGGGCCCAACGGGGCCGAACCGGCATCCCAGGAGTCTGTGCGCGTCGGTACCGCCGCCGTGCGAGACCCGGTGCCCGGTGCCGCGCCGCTGCCGGCGGGCGATGCGGCCGCACCCACTGCCGGACCGGTTGCACCCCGGGGTTCCCCTTCGGACACGGCGTGCTGGCAGGCGGGGGGCTTCACCGCCAACCAGGCGGACGGCCTGCGCGGCGCACTCAGCCTGCTGGACTGGCCGGCGGGCAGCTGGCAGGTGGAAGAGGTCCGGTCCAGCGGCCGCTGGGTGGTCTACATGGGCCGTTTCGATGAAGAGCAGATGGCGCGCAAGAAAACCGAGCTGCGCGACATCAAGATCGAGTTCCGGGAGGTCAATGTGCCGTCGCAGGGCCCCGGGCTGGCGCTGGGAACCTTCTCCACCCAGGAAGCGGCCGAGCAGGGTCTGCAGGACCTGACCAGAAAAGGGGTGCGCACCGCCCGGGTGGCCCAGGAACGGCCTGAAAGCGTGAGCTACAACCTTCGCCTGCCGGCCGCCACGCCGCAACAGCGGTTGCTGGTGGAGAGCCTCGGCGGGCCGCTCGCGGGCAGGCCGCTGAGGGCATGCGATTGATGGCACGCGCTCCCCTGCGCCGCTGATGCGGCCGGCCGGCGGATGGCGTTGTTACGCGACCGCCCTGCTGCGCGCCGGAAGGCTTTCAAACCAGTCCAGAACCTCGTCCCACAAGGGCTTCGCTTTCGGACGGAAG
Organism: Hydrogenophaga sp.; assembly: GCA_025458915.1. Taxonomy (GTDB): domain Bacteria; phylum Pseudomonadota; class Gammaproteobacteria; order Burkholderiales; family Burkholderiaceae_C; genus Hydrogenophaga. The sequence goes on along the minus strand of JALORL010000115.1, from coordinate 1,297 downwards.
TAGCCCATGTGGCCGATTGCGCCGAGGCGGTTCTGGCGCGGGTCGATGGTGATGGCACGCACCGCGGTGTTGCGGTAGCCGGCCATGAAGGCGTCGCGGGAAGCGGGTGGGGCCCAGGCGTCATCGAGCGCGTTGGCGGCCACGATGGGGAAGCGCACCTCGTCGAACCGGGCCGTGATGTCGCGCATGGCGGGGTCGTCGAAGAAGTAGCGCGGAAAGCGGCACCAGTGGCCCCACTGGCGGTACACATCCAGCGGCAGGTCTTCGCCCATGCCGAGTTTGCTCCACGGCAGATAGCCCGCGAGGCGGGTCCACACCGGGCCCAGCACGCGCCACATGAACAGCACGCGCAACCGTTCCAGCGGTGGCATCCAGCCGTGCCAGCCGGCGCCGGTGGCGAAGGTCCAGGCGGCGTCCACACTGCGGTGATCGGGCAGAAGGCCCAGTGCATGGCCGCCGAAGGAGTGGCCCACCACGTAGAGCGGCACGCCCTCCGCGCGCATGGCCCGGATGCCGGCGGCCAGGTCCAGCCGCGCCCAGTCGAGATAGTCCATGCGAAACCCCTTGAGCGTGGGCGGGGCCGATTCGCCGATACCGCGGTAGTCCAGCGTCAGCACCTCGAAGCCGCGCCGGGCCGCGTGTTCGGCAAAGCGGCGGTAGAAACCTTGCGGCACGGCGGTGGCACCCCCCACCACCAGATGGCCGCGCGGCTTCACGGTGCTGCGGTAACGCACCGCGACCAGCGGGTAGCCATCGTCGGCGGTCAGGATGAGGCGCTCGGTGGGCACGGGGGGCTGGGCGGTCGGGCTCATGGTCGGGCTGCTGAGGGGGGTGGGACGAGAAGGGAGAGCAGGGTGTCGGTAGCCAGTTCGATGGGCAAGGTGCTCTGGGCCACGCGGGCCTGCAGCAGGCTGCCTTCGTAGGCGGCAACGATCAGCGCTGCGAGACCCTGGGCGCGGTCGGCGGGGGTGCCCGCCTGTTGCAGGGCCTGCGCAAGGCGCTCGCGCATGCGCGCGAACGCCTGATCCAGTGCGCTGCGCAGGACACGGTCTTCCGGCGTGGTTTCGAGTGCCACGGTGGCCAGCGGGCAGCCGTAGGCAAATCCGGTGTCGCGCAGGCGCGCGGATGCACTGCCCACCCAGTGCCGCAAGGCTTCGGTGGGGTCCGCGTGCCGGGTGAGCAAGGTGTCGAGGCCGCTCAGCATGCGGTCCACCGCGTGCGCGATGGCGGCCACCGCCAGCTCGGTCTTGCCGCCGGGGAAGTGGTGGTACAGCACGCCCTTGGGCGCATCGGCCGC
>JALORL010000114.1 GCA_025458915.1 Hydrogenophaga sp. | reverse complement strand
ACCGTTGGCCCAGTCTGGGACAATACCGGTTTGCCCGACGCCGCCATGGACATCGCCCAGATCATCCAGACCATCGCCATCTTTGCCCTGCCGGTGCTGTTCGCCATCACCGTGCACGAAGCAGCACATGGCTACGCGGCGCGCCATTTCGGCGACCCCACGGCGTACATGATGGGCCGCATCACGCTCAATCCGATCAAGCACATCGACCCGGTGGGCACGATTGCCATGCCGCTGTTGCTGTACTTCGCCACGGCCGGTGCATTCCTGTTCGGCTACGCGAAGCCGGTACCGGTCGACTTCGGCAAATTGCGTCAGCCCAAGCGCGACATGATCTGGGTGGCGCTGGCAGGCCCCGCAGCCAACCTGGTGCAGGCCATCGGCTGGATGGTGCTGCTGTATGTGCTGGTGGGTTCTGGCGTCGAGGAACGCTTCTTCCTGGAGATGTGCCGGGCTGGCGTTCTCGTCAATCTGGTGATGTTCGCCTTCAACCTGTTTCCGCTGCCGCCGCTGGACGGCGGGCGCATCCTGGTGGGCCTGCTGCCGTGGAAGCAGGCGATGCTGGTGTCCCGTGTGGAGCCATATGGTTTCTTCATCGTGCTGGCCCTCGTGATCACCGGCATCGTGAGCAATTTCTGGCTGCGTCCGCTCATGGCCGTCACCCAGCAAGCGATCCAATGGCTGCTCACGCCCCTGCGCCTGCTGATCCTGTGACCCTTCTGCCGTGACTCCTCCGTTCTGCCGCTGACCATTCATGTCTTCCAAATCCCTGCGCGTCCTCACCGGAATCACCACCTCGGGCACGCCCCATCTGGGCAACTACGTCGGGGCCATCCGCCCCACGGTGCGGGCCAGCAAGCTGCCAGAGGTGGAAAGCTTCTATTTCCTGGCCGACTACCATGCCCTGATCAAGGTGGGAGAACCGGCCCGCGTGCAACGCTCCACGCTGGAGATCGCCGCCACCTGGCTGGCCTGCGGTCTCGACCCTGAGCAGGTCACGTTCTACCGCCAGTCCGACATACCCGAAATTCCCGAGCTCACCTGGCTGCTGACCTGCGTCACCGGCAAGGGTCTGCTCAACCGTGCCCATGCCTACAAAGCTGCGGTAGACAAGAACAACGCAGCCAGTGAAGAACCGGACGCGGGTGTCACGGCCGGCCTGTTCATGTATCCGGTTCTCATGGCGGCAGACATCCTCATGTTCAATGCCCACCGGGTGCCAGTGGGCCGTGACCAGATCCAGCACATCGAAATGGCGCGCGACATCGCCGCCAGCTTCAACCACCTGTATGGCGATCACTTCACGCTGCCGGAAGCCGCCATCGAAGACCATGTGGCCACCCTGCCCGGGCTGGACGGCCGCAAGATGAGCAAGAGCTACGACAACACGATCCCGCTGTTCGTGCCACAGGCCCAGCTGCGCAAGCTCATCATGGGCATCCTCACCGATTCACGCGCACCCGGTGAGCCCAAGGCCACGGAGGGCTCTGCCCTGTTCCAGCTGTATCAGGCCTTTGCGTCCGCCGACGAAACCGCAGCCCTTGCCAAGGCCTACGCCGATGGCATTGCCTGGGCCGATGCCAAGCACCTGCTGCTGGAGCGCATCGAACGGGAAGTGGCCCCGCTGAGGACGGTTTACGACGAACTCATGCAGGACCCGGCGAAGATCGAGCGCGTGCTGAAACGGGGCGCCGAGAAGGCCCGGGCAATCGCGACGCCATTCACCGCCAGGCTGCGCCATGCCGTGGGTCTGCGCTCTTTGCAGAGCGCCACGGAATCGCCAGGCAAGGGGGCCAAAGCGGCCCGATCGGTCATGCCCTCCTTCAAGCAGTTCCGGCAAGCCGATGGCCGTTTCGCCTTCAAACTGCTGGACGCTCGCGGCGAGCTGTTGCTCGAGAGCCTGTCCTTCGAATCGCCGAAAGAAGCCGCGGGCTGGATCGGCCGGCTTCAGCGTGGCGAGGTTCCTGCCGATATACAGCAAGCCCCTTGGACGCTACACCGGCCCTTGGCCGAGGTCACGACCGCCCTGGCCCAGTTTTCGTCCAGCGAAAACTGACGATGAAGGGACTTGTTTTGCACGAAAATGTTGCCAGATGTGTGTCATCAAACCCATACACCACGGTTCAATGATCTGAATAGTAGAAACAAGGTCTGTATGCCAGCCAGACCGGCTATCGCCAAATGCCTCCTTTGCCGATATGCTCTCCCTTTGGAAACAATTATCAACAGCAACGCCTGCCATGAGTATTTTTGTCATCGATGATCACCCGCTGATGCGAGAAGCAGTGGTGATGCTGTTGCGACGCCTTCGGGCCTCCACGCAGGTTGTGGAGCTGGAGCGCCTCGCCTCGGTGAACAGGGCGATTGCTGAGCACGGTGAGCCCGAGCTCGTGTGCCTGGACCTGAAACTGCCCGACACCAACGGTGTGTCCGGCGTGCGCGAAGTGCGGCAAATGCTGCCCGATACCTCGCTGATCGTTCTGTCTGCCTCGCCGGCGTCGGATTACGAAGACCTGGCGCGCGAAGCCGGGGCCGACGCCTACGTGGAAAAGTCGGCTGGAGCCGCCCAGATCGCCAAGGTGCTGCGCGAATTCCTGGCCGACGAGGTCGAGGACGAAAACGCCCCCACGATTCCGGAAAAGCTGTCCAAGCGGCAGAAACAGCTGCTGGTCATGCTGGACCGTGGCCTGTCGAACAGAGACATTGCCGAGCAGTTGCAGATCAGCGAACACACGGTCAAGGTGCACCTGTGGCGTCTGTTCCGCCGCCTGAACGTCAAGAGCCGCTCGCAGGCCAGCCATCTGGCACGAACGGCTGGTCTCCTGGATCTCTGAGCCCCGAAGGCTGCCGGACCGGCAGCCTTTTTTTCTTCAGCAAGGCCGCGTCTGCCGCCTCACGCGGACACTTTCTGCGACGTTTCGGTCTGGGTGAACGCCGGCAGCATCACCCGGAACACGCTGCCCCGGTTGGCCACCGACGACAACGCCAGCTGATAGCCCATCAGTGTGGTCAGCTTGGAGTCCCAGACCTCGAACACCAGCATGTCGGATCGGTGCCGCAGTCCCAGCAACACGCCGCCCTTGTGCGTGTGGCGCAGGGCGTTGGACACCAGGTTGCCCAGGATGCGGCGCAGCACCACCGGATCGGCCCAGATGGTGGCGGGCCGCGCGTGCGTGCGCAGGCTCAACGACTTGCCCGCGGCCACCGGCTCGAACTGCAATGCCACATCGGCGAGCAGCGCGCGCACGTCCACGTGTTGCAGCTTCACCTTGTAGTTGCCCGCATCGATGCGGGTCAGGTCGAACAATGAATCGAACAGTTCGTTGATGGCGCGCGTGGACTGCAGGATGCGCGGCGCGATGTCGCGCGCCATTTCGGGCTCGGTGGCCAACCAGTCGGCGTACAGGCTGAGCGCATGCACCGGCTGGCGCAGGTCGTGCGCGGCGGAGGCAAGAAAACGGTTCTTGGTGGCCACGGCGCGCAAGGAGGCACGTGTTTGCTGGGTCAGGGAGTCGATGAGTTCCTGGTTGGAGAACTGCAGCTCGAAACTCGATCGGTGGATCTGATGCAGCCGCTCGCCGGCAGTGCGCAGCAACCACCAGAAGATCAGCAGCAAGGCCACCAGCGAAGCCAGCAGCTTGATCTCGGCCATGCTGGCCATGCCCAGCGGCACCGGTAGCAGGATACCGATCAACACCGCTGTGAGCAGCGCGTTGGTGTAGCCCTTGAACACCTGCAGGTAGGCACTGAATCCGGTGAGTGAAATCAGCCCGTGGCCCAGCACCACCAGTCCGCAGACGAACTGGGTGAGCATGCTGGTCTGCAAGAAGGTCAGCGCAATCGCCATGCCCCAGCAAAACCCCACAGCCGTCCAGGTCCAGCCGAAACGGCGGATGAACTCCATCCGCGAAGGACCCTCCATGTTGTCGTACTGCAAGCGGTACACACCCACCATGCGGTAACGGTACACGAGCAGGAACAGGAGCACCACGGCCCAGGCGACCAGCGCCAGGGTGTCGGCCTCACCCGCCATCAGGTAGATCATGACCGGTACGGCCAGTGCGGCCGACAGAAGCGACGGCATGGCGTTGTCCATCAGCACCCCGATCAACTGGGCATCCACCCACTGGTCCCTGACCTCCTGGGAAGCAGGCAGATGCTGGTGGGTGGCGGGCTGGGTGTCGACGAGCATATGCGGTGCAGGGGACTGGTGGCCCGGCATTGTCTCACCCGTCAGGCGGCCGGCCCATCGCAAGAGTGTCATCCTGCCTGCTGCTAGAATCTGCGGCTCGACACGGAGAGATGGCAGAGTGGTCGAATGCACCGGATTCGAAATCCGGCGTACAGGTTCTCCTGTACCGAGGGTTCGAATCCCTCTCTCTCCGCCACGGATTGACATGAAAAAAGCGCCCTTGGGCGCTTTTTCTGTTTCTAGGATCGCGCACGGGCTCTCATGCGGGCAGCAGGCGCTCCGTTCCCCCCAGGTAAGGCCTAAGAACCTCGGGCACAGCAATGCTCCCATCCGCGTTCTGGTAATTCTCCAGCACGGCCACGAGGGCGCGGCCCACAGCCAGGCCGGAGCCGTTGAGAGTGTGCACGAGTTCGTTCTTGCCCTGGGCGTTCTTGAAGCGGGCCTGCATGCGGCGGGCTTGAAACGCTTCGCAATTGGAAACCGAGCTGATTTCGCGGTAGGTGCCCTGGGCGGGCACCCACACTTCGAGGTCGTAGGTCTTGCTGGAACCGAACCCCATGTCGCCGGTGCACAGGCTCATGACGCGGTAAGGCAGGCCAAGCTTCTGCAGGATGGCTTCGGCGTGCCGGGTCATCTCCTCCAGCGCCTCGTAGCTTTTCTCGGGGTGCACGATCTGCACCATCTCCACCTTGTCGAACTGGTGCTGGCGGATCATGCCGCGCGTGTCGCGCCCGGCACTGCCCGCCTCGGAGCGGAAACACGGGGTGTGGGCGGTGAGCCTGATCGGCAGGTCGGACTCGGCCAGCACGGTGTCGCGCACGGTGTTGGTGAGCGTGACTTCGCTGGTGGGGATGAGGTAGAGCGCCTGTGTGTCGGGCACCGGCTCGCCGTCCTGCCCGCCCTTCTTCACAGCGAACAGGTCGCCCTCAAACTTGGGCAGGTTTCCTGTCCCGCGCAGGGTCTCGCTGTTGACGATGTAGGGCGTGTAGCACTCGGTGTAGCCATGCTCGCGGGTCTGTACGTCCAGCATGAACTGCGCGAGTGCGCGGTGCAGGCTGGCGATGGCGCCGCGCATGAAGGTGAAGCGCGAACCCGACAGCTTGGTGCCGGTATCGAAGTCCAGGCCCAGACGTTCGCCCAGGTCCACGTGGTCGCGCACCGGGAAGTCGAATGCGCGCGGCGTGCCCCACTGGCGCAGCACCACGTTGCCGGTTTCGTCGCTGCCCACCGGCACGCTTTCATGCGGCAGGTTGGGCACGGCCAGCAACAAGGTTTGCAACTCGGTCTGCAGCACGTCCAGCCGCGCTGCCGAGGTGTCGAGTTCGGTCTTGATCTGGCCCACCTGCGCCATCACGGCGTCGGCCTCGGCGTGCTGGCCTTTGCCTTTGAGCATGCCAATCTGCTTGGACAGGCTGTTGCGCCGACTCTGCAGCTCTTCGGTGCGGGTCTGCAGGGTCTTGCGCTCGGTCTCCAGCGCGCTGTAGTGCGCCACGTCGAGGAAGGGCTGCGGCGTCTTGCGCGTTTGCAGCCGGACGATGACGGCGTTGAGGTCTTTGCGAAGTTGAACGATGTCGAGCATGTTGGGTGCGGTGTCTGCGCTTCAGCGCAGGTGGTCAATGGGAGAGCCGGTTTCGCCGTCGATGCGCAGGCCTTTGGGCAGGGGAAATTTCACGGTTTCGGACAGGCCGTCCATGGTGCGTACGGAGATCGCACCCAATGCCTTGATGCGGTCCACCACCTGGCGGACGAGAATTTCCGGAGCCGAGGCCCCCGCGGTGAGACCCACGCGGGCCTTGCCCACGAACCACTCCGGCTGCAGCTCGTCGGCGCTGTCCACCATGTGGCTGGGCGTGCCCAGTTTGATGGCCACTTCGCGCAGGCGGTTGCTGTTGGAGCTGGTGGGGCTGCCCACCACGATGACCAGGTCCACTTGCGGGCTGAGCAGCTTCACGGCGTCCTGCCGATTCTGGGTGGCATAGCAGATGTCCTGCTGCTTGGGCTCCCGCACCTGCGGAAAGCGGGCCTTGACAGCGTTGAGGATCTCGGCCGCATCGTCCATGGACAGGGTGGTCTGCGTGACCACTGCCAGTCTTTCGGTCTGCGCCGGGGCAACGCGCTGCACGTCCTGCACGTCTTCCACGAGGTGGATGCCGCTGTCCAGCTGGCCCATGGTGCCTTCAACTTCGGGGTGCCCCTTGTGGCCGATCATGATGAATTCATAGCCCTCGCGGTGCAGTTTGGCCACCTCCACGTGCACCTTGGTCACCAGGGGGCAAGTGGCATCAAAAATGTGGAAGCCGCGCCGCTTGGCTTCTTCCTGGATGGCCTTGCTCACCCCGTGGGCAGAGAACACCAGCGTGGCGCCAGCCGGGACATCGGCCAGCTCTTCGATGAAGATGGCGCCCTTGGCCTTGAGGTCGTTGACCACATAGGTGTTGTGCACGATCTCGTGGCGCACATAAATGGGCCGGCCGAACTTGGTGAGCGCGCGCTCGACAATCTCGATGGCGCGGTCCACCCCGGCGCAGAAGCCGCGCGGTTCGGCCAGGATGATTTCTTGGGAGGAGGTCATGGTTCCGTTCTTGGTTGCGCAATGCCGCCCAGGGCCGCGCAGGAGGGAGAGTCAGTCGAGGACTCCGATGAGCTGCACCTCGAAGCGCACCGCGCGCCCGGCAAGCGGATGGTTGAAGTCGAACAGCACCGCGCCATCTTCCCGCACCTCCACCGCGGCGCCGGCATAGCTGCCCAGACCATCGGGGGTGGGGAACTGCACCACATCGCCGGGCACGTACTGTTCGTTCGGGTCGCCCAGTTCGTTCAGCAGCTTGCGGGCGACCCACTGCACCATCTCCGGCTGGCGGTCGCCAAAGGCTTCGCCCTCGTCCAGCTCCAGCACGGTGTGGGTACCCTCCTCCAGGCCCATGAGGCGCTGTTCAATGGCTGGCGAGAGTTCGCCCGCGCCCAGGCTCAAGGTGGCCGGCTTCCCGCCAAACGTGTCGATGATCACTTGCCCTTGAGGGCCGGTCATGCGGTAGTGCAGGGTGAGAAAGGAGCCTTCTTGGACGTGCGGCATGGACAGAATGGGGATGGGTTCAGGGACAGACGGCCTGGAAAACGCTTCGGAACACCGCCTGCGCCCCGGGCGAAACAACCGCTATTGTAAAAAGCGGCCTGCCGCCAGACCGGCGCAGGGAGGAAAACAGATGGATGGCAAGGTTGCAATCGGGCTCAAGAGCCTGCCGGCGGATGCGCGCCCGCGTGAAAAGCTTCTGACGCGGGGGCCATCGGCGCTCAGTGACGCCGAACTGCTGGCGCTGTTGCTGCGCACCGGCATCAGTGGCAAGCACGTGGTGCAACTGGCCCAGGAACTGCTGGACCGGTTTGGCGGTGTGGGCGGCTTGCTGCACACCGGCGCGGACGCTTTGAAGTTGGTGAAAGGCCTGGGCCCGGCCAAGCGGGCCGAGGTGGTGGCGGTTCTGGAACTGGCCCGGCGCGCTCTGGCCCAGGAGCTGCAGCTGCGTCCGCTGTTCGACAGTCCGCAGGCGGTGCGCGACTACCTGAAGCTGCAGCTCGGAGCCCGCGCCCACGAGGTGTTCGCGGTTCTGTTCCTCGACAGCCAGAACCGGTTGATTGCGCTGGAGGAGCTGTTTCGCGGCACGCTGTCACAGACCAGCGTGTACCCCCGGGAGGTGGTGCTGCGCGCCCTGCATCACCACAGCGCTGCCGTGGTGCTGGCCCACAACCACCCCAGCGGCGCCGCGCAACCCTCCCGCGCGGACGAAGCGCTGACCCAGTCACTGAAGGCCGCGCTGGCGCTGGTGGACGTGCGGGTGCTCGACCACTTCATCGTCACGCGGGACCAGGCGGCCTCCATGGCCGAGATGGGCCTGATCTGACGCACCGAACCGGCCTGCGCGACAATCCCGCGCATGAAGGTGAACACGCTGGCCGACCTCAAAGCGCTCAAGCGTGCGATGGCCGACCGCGCCGCCGCGCTGGCAGCCCAGCGCGAAGCGGCCCGCCAGGCGCAGCTTCGCCGGGAACGGGAGAAGCGCCTGTTCGAACTGGCAGTGGGTCCGGTGCGGCCCCTGCCGGATGCGGGACGCATTCCGCCGCCCACCGGGAACGTGGCGCCCCTGCCGGTGCAGCGGCAACTCGACGAAGCCTCGGTGATGCGCGAGGCCCTGTCCGATGAGTTCGACATCGAAACCCTGCTGCACACCGACGAGCTGCTGAGCTACCGCCGCCCTGGCCTGGGGCCGGAGGTGGTACGCAAACTGCGCGAAGGGCGCTGGAGCATTCAGCGACACATCGACCTGCATGGCCTGCGCACCGATGAAGCCCGCGAAGCGCTTGGCCGCTTCGTGCGCGAATGCCACCAACATGGCCTGCGCTGCGTGCGCGTGGTGCATGGCAAGGGTCTGGGTTCACCGGGGCGCACACCGGTGCTCAAGGGCCGGGTGCTGCGCTGGCTGGTGCAGAAGAACGAGGTGATGGCCTTCGTGCAGGCCCGGCCGGCTGAGGGAGGGGCCGGGGCATTGGTGGTCTTGCTGCGACCAGGCTGAGCCCTTCCTGGACACCCGGGGCACCCGCTGCTCGGCCAGTCGGCCAATCGCTCACCTTGCTTGCGGTGCACCGCGTCGTGGACCACTGGCACAAAGGCCCGTTCGTTGCGCCAACGCTCCGCCGGCCACAGAACCCCCTGGCTTCAGGTGGCCACCGGGTGCGGGGTTTCTGGTACTGGCGACTGGAAGCTCGCGTTGAGGGCATTCCATGCCCGGATCGCACACACGGCGAATGTCAGGTCCGCAACCTCTTCATCGCTGAAATGCTGCCGCAGCGCATTGAATTCGGTGTCCGTGGGAGTGCGATGCGGCAGCGCGTTCACCGACTCGGCCCATTGGAGAGCGGCCCGCTCTGCGGCATCGAAGAAGCGGTGTGCCTCGCGCCATCCTGCGATGGCGTTGATGTGCCTGGGGTCCATGCCCTGTCGAACCAGATCTGCCCAGTGCATGTCGATGCAGACCGCACAACCGTTGATCTGGCTGATGCGCAAATGCACCATTTCCTTCAGGCGATGGCTCAGAGTGCTGCCTGCCACAAGGGTGAAGCGGGTCAGGGCGGAAGCGGCTTTGGGTGCCAGCGCGTGGTAATTGAGGCGAGATTCCGACATGGTGTGGTCCTGGGTTGGAGTTGCGAGGGGCATTCACACACCAAGACGGCCCACCGCAGCTGCCTGTGACAATGCAGGCGCACCCACATGCCTGAGCTTGTCCGGATTTCTCACCATGTAGATGGACACCACGCGCTCGCCGTTGCTGACGAACGCCTGGGCCGATTCGATCTTGCCATCCACATAAATCAACAGACCGGGCTCGCCATTGAGGTGGGCCATGCGGTATTGCTGGCATGCACCGTGGCGCAGGGCCCGCGCCCAATACAGGTTGGCAATGCGCTCGGCGCCGTGGAAACCTTTTTGGACCGCCGGGACCTTGCCCCCGCCATCGCCAATGGCCGTCGCGTTTTCATCCAGCAACGCCAGAATGGCGGCCCGTTCGCCCGATTGCGCGGCCTGCATGAAGGTGTGAAGCAGTCGCCGGTGCGTCTCGGCGGACACAGCGAATCGGGGCCGGCCTGACCGAACACGCTCAGCCGCCCGGTGCACCGACTGCCGCACGGCAACTTCACTTTTGTTCAGTATGGCGGCGATTTCCGGGTAGTCGTGGTCAAACACCTGGCGCAGCAGGAACGCTGCCCGCTCTTCCGGCCCCAGACGCTCCAGCAGATGCAGAAAGGCAATCGAAAGATCGCTGGCAAATTCGGCTTGGGTTTCCGGCGTGTGCTTGTCCAGGGCCACCAGGGGCTCGGGCAACCACCAGCCCTGGTACAGCTCACGGCGCGCCTTGGCGGACCGCAGCCGGTCGATCGACAGACGGGTCGCCACCTTCACCAGCCAGGCCTGCGGGGACTGGAGTTGCGCCACATCGGCAGCGTGCCAGCGCAGCCAGGCCTCCTGCACGATGTCCTCGGCATCGGCCCGGATGCCCAGCATGCGGTAGGCGATACCGAACAGGCGGGAGCGCATGGACTCGAAAACGGGATCGCGGTGGTCAGGTGTCGAC
>JALORL010000113.1 GCA_025458915.1 Hydrogenophaga sp. | reverse complement strand
TTGACCTTGTGCAGGCGCAGGCCGATGCGCTGGCAGGTGGCGTCGTCCAGACCGAGGTCGAGCAGGGCCTGGCGGGTGTCGTTGAAGGCCTTGCCACTGGCGATCAGGCCGAAGCGGTCGTTCGGGCCGGCGATCACGTTGTGGTTGAGCTTGTTGGCGCGGATGTAGGCCAGCGCGGCGTACCACTTGTAATCGAACAGGCGGGCTTCCTGGTCCAGCGCGTGGTCGGGCCAGCGGATGTGCAGGCCGCCGGGCGGCATTTCGAACTCGGGGATGACGATGTCGACGCGCTCGGGGTCGATCAGGGTGGTGGCGCTGCTCTCAACGATTTCCTGGATGGTCTTCATGCCGGCCCACACGCCGCTGAAGCGGCTCATGGCGAAGGCGTGGATGCCGAGGTCGAGGATGTCCTGCACCGTGGCCGGGAAGAACACCGGCAGGCCGCAGGCCTTGAAGATGTGGTCGCTCTGGTGCGCGGCGGTGGAGCTTTTGGCCACGTGGTCGTCGCCGGCCACCGCGATCACCCCGCCCCAGGGCGTGGTGCCGGCCATGTTGGCGTGCTTGAACACGTCGGAACAGCGGTCCACGCCCGGGCCCTTGCCGTACCAGATGCCGAACACGCCGTCGAACTTGTTGGTGCCGGGCGGCGCAAAGCCGAGCTGCTGGGTGCCCCACAGCGCGGTGGCGGCGAGTTCTTCGTTCACGCCCGGCTGGAACACGATGTTCTGCGCCTTGAGGTGGGGCGCGGCCTTCTGCAGCGCCTGGTCGTAGCCGCCCAGCGGGGAGCCGCGGTAGCCGCTGATGAAGCCGGCCGTGTTCTTGCCCACCAGGGCATCGCGCTGGCGCTGCAGCATGGGCAGCTTCACCAGGGCCTGCACGCCGCTCATGAAGGCGCGGCCGTGGTCCAGGGTGTATTTGTCGTCCAGGCTGACGGACTCGAGGGCCTGGCGGATGTGTTCGGGCAGCGGGGCGTTCATCGTTTTGTCTCCGAGGTGGGCGGCCTTGTGGGCGTGGGGGTGTTGACCCGCGCCGGGTGGGTGCGGGCCAGTTGCAGTTTGTCGCACAGTGTATGACCCGACGGCAGACAGGTGTTTGCTTTTCGTGCCCGTTTTTGCGATCCAATAGAAAGCTTCTTGCTCAAAAAGGCCTCCAATGGAAACACTTGACAAGTTTGACCTGGCGATCCTGGAAGAACTGCAGGCCGACGGGCGCCTGACCAATGCCGAGCTGGCACAGCGGGTCGGCCTGTCGGCCGCGCCCTGCTGGCGCCGGGTGAAGGCGCTCGAGGACGCCGGCTTCATCACCGGCTACCGGGCCGAACTGAACCGGGAAAAACTGGGCCTGGGCGTGCTGGCCTTCGTGCGGCTGGACGCGCAGCGCAACAGCGGCGACGTGACGCGCGAGCTGGAGGCCGCCATCTGCGGCATTCCGGAGATCGTGTCGTGCCATTACATCAGCGGCTCGGGCACCTTCGAACTGCAGGTGGTGAGCCGCGACCTGAACCATTTCAGTGCGTTTGCGCGCGAAGTGCTGCTGAACCTGCCGAATGTGAAAGACCTGCACACCAGCTTCTCGCTGGGTGAGGTGAAAGCGCCCAGCGCTTTGCCGCTGTCGCACCTGACTACCAAAAGCCTAGGCACGGCAATCGCACGAAAAACTTGAGGCCCAAATGCCGCCGCCTGTCACCAAAGTAGTGCCGTTCGATCCAAAAGAACGCACCCATCTCTTTAAACCGTGCGTTTTTTCCGTTCTACAGCTTGCCGGGTTAGGTGCATTTGCCTACCATCCGTGCACTTTGATCGGGGCCGGACTGTTGTCTAAAGGCCTCACGTGCAGTGAACTCTCCTGAACAAGAAGGAAACGTCGTGAACCAGAAACTGTTTGTCCGCTCCGCCCTGGCCCTTGCCCTGGCTGCTCCGCTGATGGCCCAGGCCGACTCCCAGCTCGTCACTGGTGCTGGCGCAGCCACTGCCAACCTGGATCTTCGCGTGGTGATTCCGCGTGTGTTGTTCCTCGGCGTTGGCACCGGCTCAGGCACGCCGCTGGCCACCAACGGCGTGGTGGATGCGCTGACCTTCGACTACTCGACCAACCCGCTGGACGTTGGTGGCGGGCCCACCGCCGTGGCAGCCTCCATCACCAGCACCGGCCCCACCGCCGGCACCGCGTCGATCCCGGTGCGGGTGTTCGGCAACAACGGCCAAGTGACGGTCACCGCCACCAACCCCGCAGTTCTGACCAGCGGAACGGACACCATTCCCTTCTCGCAGTTGTCGGTCGCCTCCAGCAACGCCGATTTCGCTGCGCCGGCCTTCGGCGGCGGTACCAGTCTGCCCGCACTGACCGGTCGGGTGACCAGCCAGACCGCGAACTGGACCTACACCTACGCCAACACCACCACGCCCGCATTCGGTACCTATACCGGCCGCGTGACCTACACCGCCACCATGCCCTGAAAGCTGCAGCCACCGGATGCCCAGCGCATCCCGGTGGCCGGCGGAGCATCGCGATCGATCGCCCAGGTAGGGTGAACGACGTCACCGTTGCCCGCTGCCGCATTGCGGGCGCTCATGGCGCATCGCATCCCGGATGCTTTCTGCTGGCCCCACATGACAGCCACCATGCGATCGTGCGCCCTTCCCCCACAGCGCTGGCTGGTCAGAGCCAGCCTGGTGCTGTGCTGCCTGGGGAATGTGGCAGCGGCCCACGCCTGGTCGTTGACGATCACCGGTGGAACCCAGCGCTTGTTTCTGCACGTGGGCAACGGCGCGCTGAGTGGCAGCCTCGGAACGCTCAACGGAGCTGTTGGCCGAAGCGGTCCGGTGAATGTGGTGGAGGTCACCGTTCCGGTGGCCCAGTTGGGCAACGGCGTGGCCCAGGCCATGACCAGCAACAGCACCCAGAACATCAGCCTGTACGGAGACGGCAACAACACCTGCCCCACCCCGGCCAGCCAGGTCATGGTCGGTGCGGGCTACCGACGCAACGGCAGCGCGCCAGCCACCGCCACCCTCAGCGTGTCGACACCGCCCAACCTCACCAGTGCCGGCGGTGACACGATCCCGATTTCGCAGATTCGCTGGACGGTATCGGCTCCGGGCAGCGGCAACCCGGGCGTGATCCCGGCAGGCACTTTCAGCGGCGGCTCGCAGTTCCTGACCACCGTGCCAGGCAACACCTACATCGAGAACTGCCACACCTTCTCGTACGCCAACAGCGCGATCCGGGCGGCAGGCACCTACAACGCCCGAGCCACCTACACCCTGACCGCGCCATGAAAGCCCATGCAACTGCCGTGCTGCTTGGCGCGCTGCTGGCCCTGACCGTGGTGCCGTCCGCCGTGGCCAACCCGCACCGGCTGGACGATTCGCTCAGCCACACTGTGCCGCCCAACGTGCAGATGCAGTGGCTGCCGGTAGTACGAAGCCAGGCCCGGTCAGCGGCCATGGAGGCCTGGGTGACGGTGAACATCCGCATCGACACCCGCGACTGGGTGGGCCGCAGCGGCCGGGTCTACATGGTGCTCTCGCGCGACGAGGCTTCGCCCATCGAAGCGGTGTGGACCACCCAGGGCCGGCTGCAGGCGGGCCGGCTGGTGTCGGGCGAGCGGGCCCTGGTGTACGCCGGCGTGCTGCGCGGCGCCACGCTGGAAGACCAGATGCAGGTGCGTCTGCGTTCCCAGGCTGACTGGCAGGGCGCCAGCCGCCGGCTGAACTTCCATTTCGAATTCGACGCCGACTGACGTGCCTTCCTTCCTTGCTTCCTTTTGTCGCCCGGCCGGCGTGGCGGGCAGCCTGCTCGCCGGACTCACCCTGCTCTGGCAAGGCGCCGTCCAGGCCCAGGGCTTTGCCGCCTACATCACCCCGCCGCGTTTTGAGATTGCGGCCAAGGCCGGCAGCCCCACGCGCCAGGTGTTCGAGATCCAGCACGTCGGGCAGATCCGTGGCGGCTACCGCATCTACACCAACGACTGGACCTTCCAGCCGGACAACTCGGTGGTATTCAGCGACGAACTAACCCCCGACAGCTGCCGCCCCTGGGTGGCCATCGAACGGCGCGAGCTGGCACTGGACCCGGGGGCACGCTACCGCTTCCGCTTCGAGATCAACCCGCCCGCCGACACCCCGGCGCGCGAATGCCGCTTCGCCATCATGGTCGAGGGCATCGATCCGGCGCGCAGCGGCGTCGATGTGGGCGGCCGCATCGGCGTGATCGTCTATGCCTCGATCGGCGGCGCGGCGCCGGTGCTGCAGCTGACGGCCACGCGCACCGTGCGCAACGCCGACGGCAAGAGCATGGCGGTGCTGGACATCCGCAACAGCGGCAACGCGCACGGTCGCCTGGAAGGCTTTGTGAATGGGCGGGATGCCGATGGCAGGACGGTGGAGATGATGCCAGCCGATATTCCCATCATGCCGGGCGAAACCCGTGCCGTGGGCCTGGCGCCGGTGGTCGACGTCGGCCAGACCGTGCCCGAGCTGCGCTTCCCGCTGACCGTGAAAGGGTCCCTGGAATGGGGCCGCAACCGCCTGCCGCTGGACGCCAGCTTCGCCCCATGAACCGGTTACACCGGCTGCGCCCGCTGGCCTGGGCCGTGCTGCTGGGCGCCCTGCTGCCCGCGCGCGCGCAGAATGCCGAAGCGACGGCCAGCGGTTATCAGGACCGCGTGATCGAAGGCCTGGAGCCCGAAGTGGAGGAGGCGTCCTCGACCACCCCCTACGACGCCACCGGCTGGCCGCGATTCCTCAAGCTGGAAACCCGCCTGGGCACCGAACCGTTCGGCAATCAGCGTTCGGGCCGCGTGGGCTATACGGCCTACGGCGTGCTGGAAACCCCGAACCACGGCACCCTGTCCGTCGATGCACAGTACGCCCCGGACGAACGCGAAGGCACGATCACGCTGCGCCAGACCAACCTGCCCCTGGCCAGTGGCTGGCTGGGCACGCACGTCCTAGGCTATGTGGACACACCGGCACCTGGAATCACGCGCGAGCCGTCGCGGGTGTTTGTGCCCACATCGCTGCTGGAAGGGGTGAGTGGCGAGTGGGAGAACCCGGCGCAGGGCCTGACGTTGCAGGCCGCCAGCGGAGAACCCGGGCGGCTTCAGATCCTGCCAGCCACCGGCTTCGTGCGTTTGCCCGGACGCCGCTCGGTGCTGGGAGCGCAGTGGCAGATCGGCGGCTCTGGCGCTGGTGGGCCGGACGCGCCGGCGGCCAGCCGCAACGGCTGGACCCTGGCGCTGCAGCACGAAGACGCGCGCGGTGTGTCCAACCAGGAACTGCCCCGGGCACCCGAGGACGTGGTGGACGCCAGCGCCACGCTGCTGGCTCTGCGTTACGCCACCGAAGGCTACCGTCTGAAGGCGCAGACGCTGTCGTCCCGCAGCACCGGGCTGGCCGGCGGCCGGCTGGGCCAATGGATCGACGGCGAATGGGACGACGGCACGCGCCAGTACGGTGCTGGTCTGTACCGGCTGGAGCCAGGCCTGAACTGGGCCGATCTGCCCATGGTCAACGATGTCACGGGGGCCTATCTGCGCGCCACCTGGCGCACCCGCCAGTGGTCGGCCGACGCCAGCGTGGACTGGCTGCGCTCGATCAGCGGACGCAGTGCGGACGGCTTCTATGCCACCAGTGGCGCGCGCTGGCGCCTGAGCCGTGACCACAGCGTGGGCGCCGGCTTTTCGGTGCGTCGCTTCGGCGGCGAAGCCTGGAGCGGCTACGGCGACTGGCGCTGGCAGAACGACCTGGGCAGCACCGGCCTGCGGCTGGAACTCGAGGGCGGCGCCAGCCTGTCCGATTCCCGGCAGATCATCTACGACCAGACCTGGCCAGTGCCACAAGGATGGAACCTGTCCACCAGCGTGGGCCTGGGGCGTTCCGGGCCGCGCCCGGGCGAAGCCGGCAGCAGCGAAGACCTCTGGACGGCCGCGCTGAGCCTGAGTGCCCCCCTCACCGCGCGCTCCAGTCTGCGCGCCAACCTCACCAGCGAGAACGGACTGAACGACCAGCGCCGGCAGAGCCTGAACCTGGGAGGCATCTGGCGCATTGACAACCGCTGGAGCCTGGAGGGCAGCTATGTGCGCACCACCGGCACCCGGCGCGTGCGCTTCAACCTCGACCCGCTGGCGCCGCCGGAAACCCTGGAGAACCCCGACGCCTTCCGCTCGTATTTCGTGGTCCTGCGCTACGAATGGCAGGCCGGCAGCCGCAGTGTGCCGCTGGGCGGCAGTGCGGCCGAGGGCGGGGGCCGCATCAGCGGCATCGTGTACTTCGATGCCAACCGCAGCGGCACCCAGGAGGCCAGCGAAACTGGCGTACCCAACGTGACGGTGTTCCTGGACAACCGCTACGCCGTGCGCACCGACAGCCAGGGCAGGTTCGAATTCCCGTTCGTGGCCACCGGCAGCCGCACCGTCACGGTCCGCAACGAAACCCTGCCACTGCCCTGGTCGGTGGTCGATGAGGGTCAGGTGCCAGTGGACGTGCGCCTGCGCGGCAGCACCACGGTGAGCGTGCCGGTCCAGCGCAGCGATTAACGCCAAAGAATTCGAAAACTGCGCCGGAAGCCGGCGGCCCGGGTTTTTCTTCGGGGTTGGCCTGGATCGGCCCTCAAGTCGGGGAGGCAGCGCGCCGATACGGGGAACATGAACGCCCCGATCCGCCCTGCACTTGCTGTCCTGACCACCCTGCTGCTGGCTGCTCCGGCAGCGGGCCACGCCGAGGGGGTGCAGGTCAGCGGCACGAACCACGGCGGCGCCAGCGCCTCGGTGGACATCCGCATCGTGGTGCCGGCAGTGATGCAGGTCATCGAGAACAGCCATCCCACCCAGCTGGGCGTGGCGGTGGACGGCCGCTGGACCGCGCAGCAGAAGCTGGTGGTGCATTCCACAATGAAACGCGGCTTCTGCGTGAGCCTGCGGCTGGCAGCGCCCCAGGTGGCAGGCTGGCACCTTGATGCAGGCCAGGTCGGCGGGGCTTCCCTGACGCCGGTGGCCGATGGCTACCGCCTGTGCACCAGCCGTCCGGGACGCCACACCCTGGTGCTGCAGCACGCATTTGCCTCCACCCCGGCGTCGGACATGCCTGACCTGCACTGGCCGGTGCGCACCGACGTCACCGCGCTGTAAGACCGCCGCGGATCAGCGCTGGCCCCAGGCCACGAAGTCCGGGTTCTCCCAGCCCGGCTTGCCGTAGCGAAGCGGCAAGCCCGCCAGCGATTCCACACGGCCGCCCGCACCAGCGAGCACCGCCTGCCCTGCGGCCACGTCCCATTCCATGGTGCGGCCCAGGCGCGGG
>JALORL010000112.1 GCA_025458915.1 Hydrogenophaga sp. | reverse complement strand
GGCTGGCGTTTGTCGCGGTCCGAGCCGCCGCAGTGGAGCCCATCGCAGCCCAGATCGCACCAGCTCCATTGACCGCCCGACGCGGGCAGGTCGATGTCGCAAGGCGCGCCGCAGTCGCAGTCGCCGCGTTGATACGCAGTTGGGCGTCGATGCACTGTGGCCACCGAAAAACGGCGGTGCGCCACGCCGCACAAATGGGTGCGCTGGCGCAGCAACCGCCAGCCGCCGGTCAGGCCGTAGCGGCGGATCGCCCGGAACCCGAGCTGCGAACAACTGCAGCGCCCGGTGTGCAGCCGGTAGGCACAGGCGAAACCCTTGTAGGGGGAGAGGAAGCGCTGATAAACGCGGATGCAGACCAGGGCCAGGGTTCGCATGGGTGCGGGGGCGGCTTGGGTGTGGCTTCGGGGGGATTGAGGGGAAATGGTGCCAGATCGCCCGGGCCCGCCGGACCCACGGGTCGGCCCTACACCAGCAGCGGGTCCACGTCCACCGCAAACCGCACCAGCCCGCGCGCTTCCGGCAGGGCGCGGCAGGCCAGCAGCACCGGCTGCCACGCGGCCAGGAAACGCTGCAGCGCCGCGCGCGAGTGGGACTCCACCAGCAGCTGGGCCCGTTCCACATTGGCCACCCGCTGGATGGTCAGCGGCACGGCCGGGTACAGCGTGATGTCTTCGTGCCCCGGCAGCCCGATGCCCTGCTCGGCGGCGGCGTTCAGGAACGCCTGCGCGGCAGCCTGGGTGCGGGCGTCGGCCCGCAGCAGGGCCTGGAAGCCGAAGGGCGGCATGGTGGCCGCCTCGCGCTCGGCCAGCTGTTCGGCCGCAAAGCCGGGGAAGTCGTACAGTTTCAGGCGCGCGAACAGCGGGTGTTGCGGGTACCAGGTCTGCACCCACATTTCGCTGGCGGCGCTCTGGCCGGCGTCGCGCCCGGCGCGGCCAGCCGCCTGCATCAGCAGGGCGAACAGGCGCTCGGGGGCACGGTGGTCGCTGGCGAACAGGGCGCTGTCGGCATTCACGCTGGCCACCAGGGTGATGCGGCGGAAATCGTGGCCCTTGGCAATCATCTGCGTGCCCACCAGCACGTCCACCTCGCCGCTGTGCAGGGCGGCCAGCTGCACTTCCAGGCTGCCCTTGAGGCGGGTGGAGTCGGCGTCCATGCGGGCCACGCGGGCCGGACTGCCATCCGGCCGGCGCGCATCGGCCAGCAGGCCGGCCAGCTGTTCCTCCACCTGCTCGGTGCCGCGACCCACCGGCGCAATGTCCAGATTGCCGCAGTCCGGGCAGGCGCGCGGTACGCGTTCGGTGAAGCCGCAGTGGTGGCAGCGCAGGGTGCGGTCCAGCTTGTGGAACACGCGGTAGGCGCTGCAGTGCGGGCAGCCGCTCTTCCAGCCGCAGGCGTGGCAGGCCAGCACCGGCGCGTAGCCGCGCCGGTTCAGCAGCACCAGGCACTGTTCGCCGCGGGCGATGCGTTCTTCCATGGCCGCCACCAGCGGCGGGGCGAGCACCGCGCCTTTGGGCTGGTGGTTCATGTCCACCAGGCGCAGCCGGGGCAGGCTGCCGCCGCCCATGCGCCCCGGCATGTCCAGCCGCAGGTAGCGGCCCTGGTCGGCCGCGTGCCAGCTCTCCAGCGACGGCGTGGCCGAGCCCAGCAGCACCTGGCAGCGGGGCGCAGCCGCCGCATTCGGCAGGGCCGCCAGCGCGTCGGTCTCCACCTTGGCGCGGTAGACGGCGAGGTCGCGCGCTGAATACCGCGCACCGTCCTGGCTCTTGTAGCTGGGGTCGTGTTCTTCGTCCACCACGATCAGCCGCAGCCCCGGCAGGCTGGCAAACACCGCCATGCGGGTGCCCAGCACGATGCGCGCCTGCCCGGTGTGCGCTGCCAGCCAGCTGGCCAGGCGCTGCGCCGGCGTCATGCCGCTGTGCAGGCACACCACCGCGCCGGCGCCGAACTGGGGTTCGAAGCGTTCCCGGAAGCGGGCTTCCAGCTGCGGCGTCAGGTTGATCTCCGGCACCATCACCAGCGCCTGGGTGGGTAAGCCGCCAGTGCCGGGCTGGTCCAGCACCTGGCGGGTGGCGCGCAGGTACACCTCGGTCTTGCCGCTGCCGGTCGCGCCAAACAGCAGTGCCGGGGCAGCGGCGGATTGCAGTGCGGCCAGGACCTGGGCCTGCTCGGTGCTCAGGGCAGGGCCTTCGGGGGCGGCGCACGGCGCAGGGTCTCCAGACGGCGGTGCATTGGCCGCCTTGGCCTGGCGCTTCAGGCGGCGTGCGAGCTGGGTGGTGTCGAGTTCGCGCAGCTGCGGCGGCAGGGCGGCCAGCGCCACTTCGCCAGCGCCGCGTTGGTAGTAGCGGCCAGCGAATGCCACCAGCTGGCGCCAGCTGGCGTTGAGCGCAGGCAGGTCGAGCACGCTGGCCACCGGCCGGGTCTGGGCTTCGCTCAGGCCTTCGGGCGGCTGGGCCGGGCAGTCCCACACCACGCCCAGCACCTCGCGCGCACCCAGCGGAACCCGCACCAGCGTGCCCGGTGCAAGCCACAACGCACTTCGGTAGCTGAGGCTGGCGCCGATGCCGCTGTGGGCAGGGGTGGCGGTCACCACGCTGGGCCAATAA
Source organism: Hydrogenophaga sp. (assembly GCA_025458915.1). Classification (GTDB taxonomy): domain Bacteria; phylum Pseudomonadota; class Gammaproteobacteria; order Burkholderiales; family Burkholderiaceae_C; genus Hydrogenophaga. The sequence goes on along the minus strand of JALORL010000112.1, from coordinate 5,129 downwards.
GCCATGGTTAGCGCAAATTCTTCAGTTGCACTGTCGAAAATCGATGTAAGTCGTTGATTTGACAAACGATCCCGACCTGTCCAGTGTTTTTGTGGATAACTTTGTTGATAGTTTGGTCCGGCGCGCCAGGAAGCCTTGAAAATCAAGGCCTTGCTTAAACTGCTTAGAAAAAAAGCAGCCCATCAACTGCAATGAAATCAACAACTTAGCGCAGCAGGGCGGCGCAGCAGGGGTTTTTGGTGGCAGGCTGGGGGTTTGCGCACCGCAGCACGAAATTTGTGCATAAGTGAAGCCTGTCAAGTGTTTCTTTTGCCGTCTTTTGTGCTATGGCGACGGCAGAGCGTGCAAAAAAGCACGCCCTGAACGCTGGAAAACCCAGGCCCGCCGCGCCTTTCAAGGCTTCTGGCGCAGCCGGCGCGAGTGCGAATGCACCGCGTTCACCAGAGCCGAAACATGGTCTGGCGGCGTGTACTGGCTGATGCCGTGGCCGAGGTTGAAGATGTGCGTGGCGCCAACGCCGGGTCCCTGGTGCGGCGTGCCGAAACTCTCCAGCACCCTGGCCACTTCGGCGTCGATCGCCTCCGGCGGCGCGAACAGCACGTTGGGGTCGATGTTGCCCTGCAGCGCCTTGCCGTTCGGGCCTTCGCCCACCTGGGCGCGCGCCTTGCCCAGGTTCACCGTCCAGTCCAGGCCCAGGGCGTGGCAGTCCAGGTCCTTCATGTCGTCCAGCCACAGGCCGCCGCCCTTGGTGAACACGATGCGCGGTATGGTGGCGCCGTCAAAGCTCGGTTTGAGCTGGTCGAGCACACGGCGCGTGTAGGCCAGGCTGAATTGCTGGAAGTTGCCGTCGGCCAGTACACCGCCCCAGCTGTCGAACACCATCACCGCTTGCGCGCCGGCCTCGATCTGCGTGTTCAGGTAGGCCGCCACCGCGTCGGCGTTGATGGCCAGGATGCGGTGCATCAGGTCGGGCCGGCTGTACATCAGCGACTTCACCGCCCGGTAGTCGTCCGAGCCGCCGCCTTCGACCATGTAGCAGGCCAGTGTCCAGGGACTGCCCGAGAAGCCGATCAGCGGCACCCGGCCGTTCAGCGCGCGGCGGATGCTGGTCACCGCGTCGAACACATAGCGCAGCTTGTCCATGTCCGGCACGGCCAGTGCGGCCACGTCGGCGTCGGTGCGCACGGTCTTGGCAAATTTCGGGCCTTCGCCGATGGCGAACGACAGGCCCAGGCCCATGGCGTCGGGCACGGTGAGGATGTCGGAAAACAGGATGGCCGCGTCCAGCGCATAGCGCTCCAGCGGCTGCAGCGTCACTTCGGTGGCGTAGTCCACGTTCGTGGCCAGCCCCATGAAACTGCCCGCCTTGGCGCGCGTGGCGCAGTACTCGGGCAGATAGCGGCCGGCCTGGCGCATCAGCCACACGGGCGTGTGGTCGGTGGACTGGCGCAGGCAGGCGCGGAGGAAGGTGTCGTTCTGCAGGGGGGCAAAGGGCATGGGCGTTCGCGGTTGGATTTCAAAAGGTGCGGACCATTATCCCGTCTGAAGCGGCCGACCCGGGGCGGGGCTTACCCGCTGGGGCCTCCGGCTTGCCGGCGTGGCCCGCCTGGCCTGCACCACGGGCCGCGGGGCGGGTTGGACGTGTGGTGGACAGACGGGCGCATCTGAGCGGCTGGTGCGGATATTTGCGCTGTGCGGGCGGCGCACACAGTATTCTGTCGAACGTTTTTCGATCGGCGCGGCGCCGTACAGCCCCATGGCGCAGCGTCCTTGCCGAAAGCCCCCGAGTTCCGGCCACCCGCCATTGCCTCATCCGCCCGCCATGACCTTCCGGATCATTTATTCCTCCGCCTCGTCCACGCCCATGCAGCTGGATGACCTGGAAGACATTCTTGAGCAGGCCCAGGCCAACAACCCGGCCCAGCGGATCACCGGCGCGCTGGTCTATGCCGATGGCTTTTTTCTTCAGATTCTCGAGGGCGAAAAAACCCGGGTGGAGGATCTGATGCAGATCATCGCGAAAGACCTGCGGCACGAACATCTCAGGGTGTTGTACGCGGGTGACGTGTGGGCGCCTGCGTTTTCCGACTGGTCGATGGCCTATGTCAGCGCCACGCCCGAGCAGGTGGCGCGGTGGGCGGGTCTGAGCGGCACCACCGAACTGCCCGAGGTCTGGGAGGACATTCGCCACAACCCCGAAAAGGCCGCACAGCTCACCGAAAGCATTCTGGATGTGTTGATGAAGGAGTAGGTGGTGCATGGTCGCGCTCCGCCGGGACAGCCCGTTCAGGACGGCCGACACCCGATCGATGCCACCGAAACGCATATGCATTGGCTTGAACACAAGATCCCACCCCCCGTGGTCGGCGCAACCGTTGCGCTCCTGATGTGGCTGGCCGCGCCCCTGGGCCCGGTGCTGACCTGGGACAGCGGCACGCGCGTTGCCACGGCTGTGTTGCTGGTGGCGGTGGGGCTGGGGTTTGACCTCGGGGGGCTGCTGGCCTTTCGCGCCGCCAGAACCACAATCAACCCGCTGGCGCCACAGCGGGCTTCCGCGCTGGTCACCGGCGGGGTCTACCGCCTCACCCGGAACCCGATGTATGTGGGCATGGGATTCCTGTTGCTGGCCTGGGCGGTGCAGCTCGCGGCCGTGCTGCCGTTCCTGGGCCCGCTGGTCTTCGGGCTCTACATCAACCGCTTCCAGATCCTGCCGGAAGAGCGTGTGCTCCGGCAGGTGTTCGGTGCGCCTTACGCGCAGTACATGCAGCGGGTTCGGCGCTGGCTCTGACCCGTTGCGCTCGCGGGCAGCGCCTCGCATGGTTTCGTTCCCATCCGCCCTCCCGCGCCGGGGGCCGCCCGCTCAGGCCGCGCCGTTCTTGTACTTGATGCTGCAACCGTAGGCCCGGTTGGTGGCCACGCTCAGCGGCTTGCCGGCCTTGAGTTCGCCCAGCACCTGACGCACATAGTTGGTGGCCTTGGGAATGTCGTCCACGCGCGCCGACGCAATGCTGTCGATGGCGCCGGCGTACACCAGCAGGCCCTGCGCGTTGATGACATACATGTGCGGCGTGACGCGTGCCGCGTAGGCCTGGCCCACGGTGCCGTCTTCGTCCATCAGGGTGGCGGTGGGCGCGGCCTTCTGTTCGGCCATCCAGCGGCCGAGCTGGGCGGGAGACTGGTAATCGGGGCTGTCGTCGCGGGTGGAGTTGATGGCCAGCCACACACCGCCCTGGTCGATGGTTTCCTTCTGCAGCGCCTGCATGTTGCCCTGGTAGTGCTTGCGCACGAACGGGCAGCCGGGGTTGTTCCACTCCAGCACCACGTTCCTGCCCTTGAAGTCGGACAGCTTCACCGGTTTGCCGGCGGTGTCCATGAGGGTGAAGTCGGGCGCGGGCTGGCCCACGGTGGCGGCGCTGGCCAAGGCGGGCAGCATGCTGGCGAACGGCGCGAGGGCGCCCAGGGCGAGCAGGGGACGGCGTTGCATGGTGCGGAACTCCAGAAACGGGGTTGACGGTGCGGAACAATGCTGCCCCGGCTTCACAGCCGGGTCAGGGCGACTCGAACCTCCTCCACGGTGATGATCTCGGACAGCACCTGCGGCGCCTGTCCGTTCTTGTAGATGGCGTACACGGGAATGCCGTTGCGGCCCAGCCGGGCCAGGGCCTCGGTCACGGCCGGATCGCGGCGCGTCCAGTCGGCGCGCAGCAGGGCCACGTTGCGGCTGGCCATGTCGGCCAGCAGCGTTTCGTCAGACAGCGTGGTGCGCTTGTTGTACTGGCAGGTCACGCACCAGGCGGCGGTGAAGTCGATGAACACCGGCCGGCCTTCGGCCAATAAATCGGCCTGGCGCTGCGGGCTCCAGGGCTCCCAGCGCACGCCCTGCACGCTGGTGGCCACGGTGGCGGCAGCGGTGTCGTCCTGCAGGCGGGTCACGTTCGGCCCCACCGACCAGGCCAGCCAGGCCAGGCCCACCAGCGACAGGCCGGCCAGCACGCCGCGGCTGCGCCCGCGCAGGCCGAGCGCCCACACCACCAGCGCCAGCACCACCAGCAGCATGAGCAGGGCGGCCGCACCGTCGATGCCGCTTTGCTGCCCCAGCACCCACAGCAGCCACACCACGGTGGCGAACATGGGGAAGGCCATGAGCTGGCGGAAGGTCTGCATCCAGGCGCCAGGGCGGGGCAGCAGCCGCGCCACCGCCGGCACCCAGCTCGCGGCCAGGTACGGCAGGGCCATGCCCAGCCCCAGCATGCCGAACACCGCCAGCGCCTGCACCGGCGGCAGGCCGATGGCCAGGCCCAGCGACGCCCCCATGAATGGCGCAGTGCAGGGCGACGCAATGGCCGAGGCGAGAACGCCGGTCAGGAACGCATCGGTGGTGGGGTTGCGCGCCTGCAGCGTAGCCAGACGGCTGGGCAGCAGGTTGCCGATCTCGAACAGGCCGGCCAGGTTCAGGCCGATCAGGGTGAACAGCACGGCCAGTGCCGCCACCACGGCGGGGCTTTGCAGCTGGAAACCCCAGCCCAGCTGTTCGCCGGCCGAGCGCAGCGCCAGCAGCACCGCCCCCAGCGCCAGGAACGACAGCACCACCCCGGCGGTGTAGGCCAGGCCGTGCACCCGGTGGGCGCTGCGCGCTGCAGTTCCGTTGCCGGTCTGGGATGCAGTTCCGTTGCCGGTCTGGGAGAACGACAGCACCTTGATGGCCAGCACCGGGAACACACACGGCATGAGGTTGAGCAGCGCGCCGCCGATCAGCGCACCCACCAGTGCCGCCCACAGGCTCAGCGGTACACCGCCGCCGGTGGCGGGTGCGGCCGCCGCACGCGCAGCATTGGCTTCCAGCGCGGCGGTCAGGGTGTCGGGCACCGCAGCGGGCAGCGGTGCGGCGGCGGGCCAGGCGCCCTGCACCGGCACGTCCAGGCGCACACCGGGCAGGCCAGGGCCTTCACCGGGCGGGTCGGCCTGCGCCACCACCAGCGCCATGGTCGCGGGGCTGTCGCCCCGGTGCGGCGACAGCGGCACCTTGGCGCTCCAGCGCGCACCCTCCCATTGCTGGGTCCAGGCCGCGCCGGGTTCGATGATGCCGCCGGCTTCGGGAAAGAACTCCAGTGTCTGGCCGCGCAGGCGCT
>JALORL010000111.1 GCA_025458915.1 Hydrogenophaga sp. | reverse complement strand
GGTGTGCGGCCTCGCCGAAGCGCAGCGCGTTCACACAGACTTCGAAGTCCTCCAGCTCCTGCGGCGTCCACAGGCACAGAAGGTCGCCGTGCAGCGCGGCCAATGCATCGAAGGCGTCAAGATCCTGCGCCTGGATCAGCTCCAGCAGCGTGTGCAGGCGCTGCATGGCCTGCGCGGTGAGGCTTCGGGGCGCGTGGGCTTCGGCGCCAGCGGATGCTGCATGGGCGCGCCACGCTGCAATCGACGTCCGGGTCCTGGAGCAGTGCGGTTTCGGCGGTGCCAGCGGCTTCGGCCAGGGGCAGTGCACCCAGCATGGCTGCGCCACCGCGCAGCTTGTGCAGGCTGGCCACAAACGCCTTGTGGTGGCCGGGCTGTGACAAGCGCTGGGCCCATTGGTCCGACCAGGTTCCGTACTGCTCGTGCATGAGCTGCAGCATGCGGGTGAACAGCGGCAGGCTGCCGGTGGCCACGTGGCGGGCCGCAGCGGTGTCGATGCCCTGGATCTCCGGCCAGGCGGATGCAGCCGGCCCGGCACCACCGGCATCCCCGGTCGGGGCCATGGCCACGTCCACGCGCTGCCCCCTGCTGCGGGCGATCAGCTGGCGCAGGGTATGGACCACCTCCACCAGTTCCAGCGGTTTGGTGAGGAAGCCGTTCATGCCAGCCGTCAGCGCAGCGTCGCGCTCGCTCTGCAGGGCGCCGGCAGTCAGTGCCACGATGGGCAGTGTCTGCGCAGCCACGCGCTGGCGGATCTGCCGCGTGGCCTGCAGCCCGTCCATGACCGGCATCTGCACGTCCATGAGCACCGCGTCCACTTCGTGTTCCCGGCCCTCAAGCCAGCGAACCACCGCCTCGCCACTGGGAAATTCCAGACAGGTGGCGCCCTGGGTGTGCAGCAGCTCCCTGGCGATCTCGCGGTTGATTGCGCTGTCATCCACCACCACCAGGCGCACGCCACTCAGCCACCGCAGGCTGCCATCCATGGAACGGCTGCCGCTGAGCAGGCGATGCTGCAGGGCGTCGCTGTGCGACAAGGTTTCCAGCAACGCATTGAACACCTGCGAAGGCACCACCGGCTTCGGCAGCGTGCGCGGGCTGCCCAGGTCCAGCGGACTGAAGGCGTCCAGTTCTTCCGCGGTTCCCACCAGCAGCACTTCGCCGGCGTGGCCCCCGCTCTGGCGTGCCTGCCGCCAGGCCCGGATGCGCGGTTCGACCGCGGGGCCGAACGCCGCATCCACCAGCAGGATGTCGGGCACTTCATCGGGCGCCCACAAGAGGTTCACCCCCTTCCAGCCCACCTGCGTCAGGCGCTGGAGCAGTTCGTCGCAGCGGCCGTCGTCCGGGCACAGGAATCCCACCTCGATGCTGCGCGACGCGCTCAGTGCGTGCTCGACCGCCTCCGGCTGCGGTTGCTCCAGCGGCAGGTCCACCCGGAATTCACTGCCCCGGCCCGGCACGCTGTCCACGGACACCGTGCCCTGCATCAGCCCGGTGAGCGTTCGCACGATGGACAGGCCCAGGCCGGTGCCTCCGAAGCGCCGCGTGGTGGTGTGATCGGCCTGCACGAACGGGTCGAACAGGTTTTGCAGCGCGTCGCTGCCGATGCCGATGCCGCTGTCGCGAACGGTCAGCACCAGACGCGGGCCGGTCACGGTGGTGCGCACATCGGCCAGCAGCAGAACGCCGCCGGTCTGGGTGAACTTGATGGCGTTGCCCACCAGGTTGGCCAGCACCTGACGCAGGCGCAGGCGATCGCCCACCATCCAGCACCCACCGGGGGCCATTGGCTCCACGGCAAGACCGATGCCCTTGGCAGTGGCACCGGGCGCGTAAATGGCGGCCACCTCGTCCAGAAGACCCTGCAGGTTGAAGGTGTCGCGTTGCAGGGCCATTTCGCCGGCCTCGATCTTGGCGAGGTCCAGCACATCGTTGAGGATCTCCAGCAGCGAATGACCGGCTTTATCGGCCTTGGTGAGCAGGTCGCGCTGGCGGGCGTCGAGCGCGGTGTTTTCCAGTAGCCGGTGCATGCCCAGCACCGCATTGAGCGGCGTGCGGATCTCGTGGCTCATGTTCGCCAGGAACTGGCTCTTGGCGGCACTGGCGGATTCGGCCAGCTGCTTGGCGCTGCGCAGCGCCTCTTCGGCGGCGTGGCGCTGGCTGATGTCCTGGTGTGTGCCGAACATCCATTCGGGCTTTCCGTCGGCGGTGGTGGAGATCAGGGCACCGCGGTTGAGGACCCACATCCAGTGGCCGTTCCGGTGCAGCAGGCGGGTCTCGCATTCGTAGTAGGGGCTGTCTCCGCGGAAGTGCTGGCGCAGCAGTTCATTGGAGCGTTCCAGATCATCCGGATGCACCAGCGCGGTCCAGGTGGACACGCTGGTCGGCTGCAGCTCGGGCAGCTGGTAGCCCGCGATCTCGGCCCAGCGTTCGTTGAACCGCGTTTCACCGGTCTGCACGTTCCATTCCCAGGTGCCGACATTGGTGGCCTCGATGATGCGGGCAAGGCGGCTGCGCTCGGCGTTCTGGGTGCGCAGCGCCTGCTCCAGGGCAAGCCGGCTCTGTAGCAGCTCGGTCACATCGTCGGCGACGAAGTACAGGCCCTTGATGGCCTCGCCGCTGAGGTCCGGCACCAGCGTGCCCGAAAAGTCGCGCCACTGGCCGGTGGTGGCGTTGCGCGCACGAAAGGCGGTTCGGCACAGCGCGCCGCTCCAGGCGCGGTCGAGGTCGGATTTGAGGCCCTGTACGTGGCGATCCGGCAGCAACTCGCGCAGGGACCGCCCGTCGACCTGGTCGCGTGGCAGGCCCAGCCAGCGCAGGAAGGCGGCGTTGGCCGCGCGGTTGGTCCCGTGCAGGTCCCAGTAGCTGATCAGCGAGGGGACCGAGTCCAGCACGGTCTGCAGGAAGCGCTCGGCGTTGATGAGCGCCAGCGTGCGCTCGCGCACCTTGGCCTCCAGCGCGGTGTTGCTGCGCTCCAGGGCAGCCTCCAGGGCCTTGCGGTCGGTGATGTCCTTGAACAGCGTGGCCAGCCCCAGCGTGTCGCCGCGCACCGAGCGGATCGGGCTGCGCGAGACGATCAGCGCGCGCTCCGGCCGGTGCGGCGCCTGCAGCCGCACGATCTCGCTGCGCAGCCCGGGCGCACCGTCCACCACCGGGGCGGTGGACGATTCCTCCACCGGGCGCAGGTCGAGGCCTGCCTGCTCCAGCGCCGCCTGCAGCGTGCGGCCCATGGCATCGTCGCTGCGCAACTGGAACAGGTCTTCGGCAGCCTTGTTCCACAGCATCACCTCGCCATGCGGGTTCTCTCCAATCACGGCCTGGTCGGTGTTTTCCACGATGGTGGCCAGTTGGGCGCGCGCCAGCAGCGTGTCGCGCTCCCGCCGGCGGGCGCTCCCCCAGGCCAGCGTGGCCAGAAATGCCAGCAGGGTGAGCGCGAGCGCACCGGCACCCACGGCACGCGGCGAGGTCAGACGCAAGCCGGCCTCGAAACTGGGCATGGCATGGGCTTCAAGCCGCCAGGTGCGGTTGAAGATGGGCACGTCCACGAACTGGCTCAGCGCCGAAGCAGGGCCCTGTTCCAGAGGGGAAAAGATCGGCTGCAAGGTACCGTCGTGCGACAGGTCAGAGATGGACCAGCGCAGGTCGGGGTCGGCGCTGGTGAGTCCGGTCAGCACATCGTCCAGCACCACCGGAGCGTACGACCAGGCCCACACGGCCGCGAGGCGCTCGGACGGGGTCGTGGTTGGCAGCCCTTCGCGGTAGATCGGCAGCAGGACCAGGAACGCCCGGTTCACCGCGCCAGTGGCCTGCACCAGCGTGATCGGCTCGGTGATGGCGGGCGCGTCCAGGCGCACGGATTCCAGCGCGGCATGGCGGCGGTTGGGTTCGGAGGCGACATCCAGACCGACCGCCGCAGCGTTGGGCTGCGCCGGCTCGATGTACTGGATGACGAAACGCTCGCCGCCATTGGGCGTGACCTTCTGGATGCGAAAGTCGGGCCAACCGTCGCGCCGGGCAGCGGCCTGGAAAGCCTCCACGTTCTGGGGCGCCACGCGGCGGATGAAGCCAAACCCCCGGGCGCCGGGAAACTCGCGGTCCACCTGCCGCGTGCGGCTGTAGCGGGCAAAGGCATCGCGGCTGAGACCGCCCTCACCCGCCGAGACCACCGCGCCACGGGCCCCACGCAATCCGTACTCGTAGGCCTGCAGGCGGCGTTCCACATCGCCCGCAAAGCGCGTCACCTGGGCAGAAAAACGGCGCTCTGCGAATTCGCGGTTCGAGGTTTGCTGGCGGTGGGTCAGATAGGCACTGAGCAGCAGGCCAATCACCAGCACCAGCACCGGCCCGTAAAAGCCCCTGGAGAAAGGCTCCGAATTCCGCAGTTGCCTCATGTCTCTTGCTTTGGCCCGCTGGGCGGGACGTTCTTTTTCGGCCCAACGACAGGCCTGGTCTTGGTGGCGCACGCACCCCGATTATGGTGCGCGGCGCACGCGCAAGGGCCGGAAAACAGCGGTGGTCAGGGGCAGCCGGACGGCGCTGCAACGCCCGCGCAACAGGCCGCTGAAGCGGTTGACCCGCCTGCGGGTTCGCGGCACGGCAGGCCGCGGGGCAGGTTCAGGACAGCCAGCGGGTGTTGCCGATCAGCTCGGCGAAGAAGGCGCGCAGCGTTTCCGGGCGCATCTGGTAGGGGTCGAACTGCGGGCCGCTGGCGTACTTGAGAAACAGCGCGCGGTTGTCTTCCACCGCGCTCACCAGCCCCATGTTCCAGGTGCCGAAGTCGCGGCAGGCAATGTCCTGGAAGTCCAGGATGGCGGGGTCCTGGTGCCGCGAATCTTTCAGAATGCGGTGGTACAAGGTGTTGACCACCATGCGGTCGCCCTCCAGACACTGCAGGAAGATGCCATTCGAAATGCACAGCGCTCCCGTGACCCCCGCCGCCGCGTTGTTGCGGCGCGAGCTTTCCAGAATGTCCTTGACGTCCATGGGACCGAGGTTGCGGGCGCGGCTGGCGTAGATGAGACGGATCAACATGGTGGCGGGTGCTTCTGCTGGGGCGTGCAAAGGGGGGGCTGCATGCGGCCGTGTGCGGACCGCATGGTGACCTTCTCTGGACAGAGCCTACCCCGCAACCGCATGCTGCAGCGGGTGTGCAGGCCAGAAACCCTGGACCAGCGCCACGGCGCCCTGCGAAGCGTGCCATTCGTCACACCACCACCGACCGGAACCTGCCATGCAAGCCATGCAAGCACCTCCCGCCACCGACCAACCCCCGCACCGCCGCTCGCTCCGCCGGCCGCTGCGCACGCTGCGGACCCTCTGCCTTCCGCTGCTTGCCGCGGCCGCCGTGGCGTCTGCCCTGGCGGCACCGGCAGGCGTGGCCGCATACGCCTGCGTGCAGGGCCGTGCCGCCTACCTGCTGGCCTACGACCCCGCACCGGGCCGCCAGGCCTGGGGCCACCTGGGCGGGCGTGCCGAGCGCGGCGAAACCGGAGCGCAGACGGCGCTGCGCGAATTCCTTGAGGAGTCCAACTGCGCCTTTGCGCTGCCGCCCGACGCCACCGCCTGGCTGATCGGGCCATCGGTGGCGGCGGGCAACGGCTTCCAGACGTTTGTGCTGCAGGTGCCCTTCGTGCCGGCCAGCACCATTGCAGCGCCCCGCCCGTGCCAGCAGGTGGAGCGCAACCAGTGGGTGTGGGTGGAGCATGCGGTGCTGCACGCCGCACTGGAAACGGGTGCCCGCGATCTGGCCGTGCAGGATGGTGCGCTGCCACAGGTGCATCTGTGGCCGCCGGCGCGCGCTTCGCTGGCCCAGGCACGCACCGAAGGCGTGCTGCCCGCAACCGACCCGTGCCGCTGACGGTGGGCCGCGCCAGCGGTTGCCTGGCTCAGCCTTGCAGGGGTGGCCTGCTGTGGGCGCCCGGCGCCAGATAGGCGCGGATGCGCGCGTCCAGTTCGGCCATGGCCTGCCGCTCTGCGTCGGCGGAACCAACCCCCTGGGCGCGAACAGGCGCTGCGCCGGTGTGCACGCCGGCGGCGGCGTCCGGGGACGGCGGCGAGCCCGGCCGGTCCAGCGCGGTCTGGTCCTGTGGCGAACGCGGCGGCGCTTCATCGAGCGCCGCACGGCCCTCGGTTGCAGGGTCGCGGCTCATCGCGCACTCCGCGCCCGGCGCCGTGCTGCAGGCATGCGCAGGGGCCGCAGTGTCTGTGCGGTCGACGCCGCTTGCGGGTCTTGCGCCCCTGACCGGTTTCCGGACAGGGGCAGCCGGGTGGAATGCCCTTCCCCGAACGGGAAGGCCTGCGGAGCGGAGCCGGGAGCTTCGGACGGATCGTCCGGTGGTTCATGGGTGCGGGTACGGGACATGGTGCGATCTCCTGGGTGCGGGAAGGCAAAGGTCGGACGCAACGCGGGCGGCAGGCGCGTCACGGGTCGCTGCTGAGGGGCGCCGAGTGGTCGTTGTTCTGGCCCGGCATGGGCTTGAGCACCGGCGCAGGGGCCTGCGCCGGCTTGCGGGTGCCATCGGTCTCGGCGGGTACCGGCCCACCGGGTGGGAACACCGTGGCGGCCGGAGGCACGCCCGGGTTCTCCACCGGGCGTGCGGTGGCGCCAGCGGCATCGGGTACCGGTGTGTCCACGACGGGCGCAGGTGTTTCGGGCACTGGCTTGCTGCAGGCGGCGAGCGCCAGCACGGCCGACAGCACCCCCACGCCGGCGCCATGCGCGAGCCATCGGATCGACGCCACGGTCAGCGCCCCGGTCGGATGCGGTTCCACGCATCGCGTGCCGCCTCCCTTGCACGCTCCCAGCTCAGGCTGGAGCCACCGTGGTCGGTGGCCCAGCGCTCCGAGAGTTCCGGCTCCATGTCGTCGAACGCGCGGTCGGGGTAGCGGCGGAGCCCGTCCACGCCCAGGCCGTAGGCGGGACCATAGTCGTCGTAGGTGAAACCGCTCTCCACATACGGGCGGTCGCCGTAATGGTCGCGCCAGTAGGCGTCTTCCACGGTGGGGTCGATGGCTTCGGCCAGGCCTTTTCCGGCCAGGGCGCCCACCACCGCGCCAGCGGCGGCACCCACGGCCGTGCCCACGGGGCCAACAACGGTACCGGCCGCAGCGCCAGCAGCCATGCCGCCTGCCAGGGCCCCCACGCCGGTTCCCACCGGGTGGGAGCCGGGCGTTCCGGTGAGGGGATCGCGGTTGCGGTCTTCGTCGCGCAAGGAATCAAGGGGGCTCATGGTGAGGTCCTTTCGGTGGGGGAATCGGGGAGGGACGGGAACAGAGGGACAACAAGGCGGTGGAACAGAGCGAACGGGACGTTGGGCACCTGACCGGCGACGGCGCTGTGCCGGCGCCGGTTCCGGGGCCGATCAGCGCGGGCTGCCGCGGCGAACCAGGTTCACGATGCCCAGCAGGACGGCAGCGCCCAGGAACGAGACCATCAGCGCGGGCAGGCTGAAGTTGTCCTGGTTGAGCGACCATGGCGCCAACCACGCCGACGACCACGTTGAGCAGGATGCCCTGCTGGTCGTTGGTCTTCATCAGCAAACTGGCAAGCCAGCCAATGACGCCGCCAACGACGAGCCAGATAAGAAAGTTCATGGTGAATTGCTCCTGAAACGGTGGACGAGTCCCGCAACATGCGCTGGACTCTGGAAAGCCATGGTGCTGCGGTGTTGCGGCTGCGTCTGTGCGGCTGCGAACACCGTCACAGCGGCGTGCCCAGCAGCAGCGCCATCCGTTCGCGCAGTTGCTCGCGCCAGGGCCGTGCGGCCCACTGCGCGTGGCTGACCGCTGTGGCCAGCCGCAGGTCGGCTTCGAAGGCAGCGGTCTGGGCGCTGGCGAAGGCGCGGTCCAGCGTGTTGAGCGTGGCCTCATCGCTGCGCTGGTATGCCCGGTGGTCCACCGTGGCCGATCCCAGCGCCGTGAACAGACCGTCCACGATCAGCACCTTGCAGTGGTACACGGTGGGCCGGTATTCGGCGATGGTGGCGCCCGCGCGCAGCAGCGGGCCCCAGCTGGCGCGCGATGGGCTCAGACCGGTTTCGGGGTCGGCATGCTGCCCTGCCACCACCACCCGCACGCGCACGCCCCGGTGCAGCGCGTCCAGCAAGGTGCGCTGAATCAGGCCATCGGGCGAAAAATGGGGCGCAGACAGGTCGATGGAGCGCGACGCCGCTGTCATGGCCATCAGCATCGCCAGTTGCACGCCGTTGCTGCCTCCCCCTCCACCGCGCGAGCTGCCCAGCATCTGCGCCAGCACCGGCCCTGCCGGGGCCAGCGCCGGGAAGTAGTCCGGTCCATGCAGCACATGGCCAGTGACCTGGGCCCAGTGGTCCATGAACACCGATTGCATCTGGCCCACCACCGGGCCCTGCACCTCCACATGGGTGTCGCGCCAGTGTTCGGGGTTCTGGGCCTGGCCGGTCCACCGGGGCGCCACGCCGGCGCTGCCGGTGAAGCCCAGGTGGCCATCGACGATCAACAGGTTGCGGTGGGTGCGGTGGTTGGAGCCACCCGGCTGCCACCAGCGCGGCGACTGAAACAGGCGCACCTGTGCACCCGCCTGCGCCAGGCGGGCCAGCTGGCCCGGGTCCATCGCCGCGCTGCCGACGCCGTCGAGCAGCACATGGACCTTCACGCCCTGGCGGGCACGCTCGGCCAGCGCATCGACAAACGCCCGACCCACGTCGCCCGCGCCGTGGTGGTGGGTTTCCAGGGTGATCGACACCCGGGCGCTGCGGATGGCCGCCAGCATGGGCGGAAAAATCTGGTCGCCGTTGAGCAGGGCGCGCACCTGGGTGCCCGGCAGGAACGGTGGTCCGGTCAGCAGACCCAGTTCGTGCGCGAAGCGCGGGTCGTCCAGCGCGTACAGGCGCTCCATGCGGCGCTGGACCGGCGGCGTCTCGATCAGCGCATCGGCCACCAGCAAGCCCGCCAGCAGGCACAGCAGCACGGCTGCCCCCGCGGTGAGCGCGCTGTGCGATGGGCGAGGCATGGCGGTGCTGCCCGCAGGCTTCAGCGCTTGGGCCGGGGCTTGCGCCGGGCCAGCGGGGGCGGCGTGGCACTGGCCACTGCTGCCCGCAGATTGCGCTGCGCCTGCGCGGCCACCTGCCCGCGCACGCTGCCGGCCACCCGGTTGGCGGCACTGAGCCACAGGCTCATGAACGGGTTCTTCTTCATCCAGGGATTGGCCATGGGGTTTCCTTCAGGGTGCCCGGGTGCGGTGGGTGGCTCAGCGCACGAAGCGCACCAGCACGGCGCCCAGGGCCAATGCAGTGGTCACGGCCATGAACGGCCGCCGCTGCACCATGTGGCGCAGGCGCTCACCCCAGAGACGAGGGGTGTCGCCCGCCACCAGACCGGGCGTTGCAGCGCCGTCCTGGCCGGCGTTCATGACGAGGACGGCAGCGTCGGGGTCGGCGCGAAGGTCTCCGGGCGGGCCGGGAGGCGCCGGGGTCTGCACGGTCTCTGGCCGGTCGTCGCTGGTGGGCCAGGGAACGCGGCGCGGACTGCCCGCAGGGGCCGATGGCGCGGGAGGGCTGAGGGTCGAGGGGTTCATGGTGGGCTCCTTGCGGAAGGCAATGGTGGCGGGTGGCTTCAGGCGGCCTGGGCCATCAGCTCGTCCTTGCGGGCGGTCATGAGCGCGCCGAGCGCGTCCATGTCGAGTGCGGAGGCCTTGGCGCGGGGAAACATTTCGTTCTGTTCCTCCTTGACGTGGTGCTTCACGTATTCGGACAGCACCTTGACCTTGGCGTCGAACATGTCGCCGTCGGGCTCCAAGCCTTCAATCTGCGCGATCAGGTCTTTCAGGCTGGCGTGTTCCACCGTGGCTTCGGGCACCAGCAGCTTGTCCTTCAGGCTGGCCTGCACGGCGGGGTAGAAGATTTCTTCCTCGATCTGGGCATGCACGCTGAGCGCGGTGCAGATCTCGGCCACCAGTTTTTTCCGGGTGGTGGTGGACCGTGCCTTTTCATAGTCG
>JALORL010000110.1 GCA_025458915.1 Hydrogenophaga sp. | reverse complement strand
GCGGTCACCAGCACCAGAACGCCCTTGGCACCGGACAGGTCGATGCCTTCCAGCAGCGGGCAGGCCACGGCCTGTTCGGCGGCGATGCGGGCGCGGTCGGGGCCGGCGGCGGTGGCGGTGCCCATCATGGCCTTGCCGGGTTCGCCCATCACGGTGCGCACGTCTTCGAAGTCGACGTTGACATTGCCGTACTCGTTGATGATTTCGGCGATGCCGCCCACAGCGTTCTTGAGCACGTCGTTGGCATGGGCGAAGGCTTCGTCCTGGGTGATGTCATCGCCCAGCACTTCCTGCAGCTTCTCGTTGAGCACCACGATCAGGCTGTCCACGTTGGCTTCGAGTTCGGCCAGGCCGTTGTCGGCATTGGTCATGCGGCGGCCACCTTCCCAGTCGAACGGCTTGGTGACCACGCCCACGGTGAGAATGCCCATTTCCTTGGCCACGCGGGCAATCACCGGCGCAGCGCCGGTGCCGGTGCCGCCCCCCATGCCGGCCGTGATGAACAGCATGTGCGCACCGGCGATGGCGCTGCGGATGTCGTCCACTGCCTGCTCGGCTGCGTCACGCCCTTTGTCGGGCTTGCTGCCTGCACCCAGACCGCTGGTTCCGAGCTGGATCGTCTTGTGCGCTGCGCTGCGCGTGAGGGCCTGCGCATCGGTGTTGGCGCAGATGAATTCAACGCCCTGGACCGAGCGCTGAATCATGTGCTCGACGGCGTTGCCGCCGCCACCGCCGACACCGATCACCTTGATCTGGGTGCCCTGGTTGAATTCTTCGACTTCGATCATTTCGATGCTCATGGTGTACTCCTTGCAGTTGCTTCTGGGTGACCGCCGGGGCGGTCTGATTGTTGGATCTGGGATGCCGTGGAAAACAGTGGATTCGGATCAACCGGGTGGGCCGGTGGGTTCGAGCTGGCGGGGTCGTCGCCATCGTCGAACCCAGGGCGCACCCCGGATGGGCGGATCGCGTGGAGCGTGTCGGGCCAGTTTCATCAGAACGTTCCCACAAACCAGTTTTTCACCCGCTCGAAGGCGCTCTGCACCGAGCCGGCCTTCTGCGACACCTTGTGCCCGCGCACACGCGCCATGCGGGCCTCCTCGAGCAGACCCATGACCGTCGAAGCCCGGGTCTGCGCCACCATGTCGGACAGGGCGCTGTGGTAGTTGGGCACACCGCGGCGCACCGGCTTGAGAAAAATATCCTCCCCAAGTTCCACCATCCCGGGCATGACCGCGCTGCCACCGGTGAGCACGATGCCGGAGGACAGCACCTCCTCGTGGCCCGAGTCGCGGATGACCTGCTGCACCAGGGAGAAAATTTCCTCCACGCGCGGCTCGATCACACCGGCCAGTGCCTGGCGGCTGAGCATGCGCGGCCCGCGGTCGCCCAGTCCGGGCACTTCCACCTGCGTGTCGGGATCGGCCAGCAGCTGCTTGGCACAGCCGCTTTCCACCTTGATGTCTTCGGCATCCTTGGTGGGGGTGCGCAGCGCCATGGCGATGTCGCTGGTGATGAGGTCGCCGGCAATCGGGATCACGGCCGTGTGCCGGATGGCGCCGCCGGCGAAGATGGCTACGTCGGTGGTACCGGCACCGATGTCCACCAGCGCCACGCCCAGCTCCTTCTCGTCGTCCGTGAGCACCGCCTGGCTGCTGGCCAGCGGGTTGAGCATGAGCTGGTCCACCTCCAGTCCGCAGCGGCGCACGCACTTGATGATGTTCTCGGCCGCGCTCTGCGCACCAGTCACGATATGCACCTTGGCTTCGAGGCGGATGCCGCTCATGCCGATGGGCTCCTTCACCTCCTGCCCGTCGATCACGAATTCCTGTGGCTCCACCAGCAGCAGACGCTGATCGGTCGAGATGTTGATGGCTTTGGCGGTTTCGATCACGCGCGCCACGTCGGCGGCGGTGACCTCGCGGTCCTTGATGGCCACCATGCCGCTGCTGTTGATGCCGCGGATGTGGCTGCCGGTGATGCCGGTGTAGACCCGCGCGATGCGGCAGTCGGCCATCAGTTCGGCTTCCTTGAGCGCGGCCTGGATGCTCTGCACGGTGGCGTCGATGTTGACCACCACGCCGCGCTTGAGACCGTGGCTGGCCGATACGCCCAAACCGGCCAGCTTGAGCTCGCCGTTGGACTGCACCTCGGCCACCACCACCATGATTTTGGCGGTGCCGATGTCGAGACCAACCACCAGATCCTTGTATTCCTTGGGCATGTTGACGACCTGATTACCTTCTGTTCTGGGTGGTGGGCGGGACAGTGCCGTCCACCGTGGTGACGCCGCGCAGACGCAGCGCGTAGCCATTGGGGTAGCGCAGATCCACCGACTGCAATTCGCCGGGGTAGCGCTGGGTGAGCTGATTGAGCGTGCCGGTGAAGCGGCGGGTGCGTTCAATGAGGTTCTCGGGAGTACCTCGGCCCAGCTCCATGCGGGCGCCGTTGTCGAGCAGTGCGCTCCAGTTGCCCCGTTCGTTGAGTTCGAGGCGTTCCAGGTTGAGTTCCATGCGCCGGAGTTCAGCGTTCAGGGTCTGATAAAGCGACCACACCAGCCCGGCCTGGGGCAGCGGGCCGGCCAGTTCAGGCAGGTGGTCGCTGTCATCCGGATTGGCCTCAAAGACCTCTCCCAGCGCGCTGACCAGCTGGCCAGACCCGGCCTGGCCCCACCAGGCCACGGCCTGATGCTCCTCCAGCGTGACGCGCAGGCGGTTGGGAAATTCGCGCTGGACGATGGCGCTGCGCACCCAGGGGACGGATTCGAACAGTTCGCGGACCTGTTGCAGGTCCACGGTCAGGAAGCTTGACGACACGCGGCTGCGCAGCGCGTTAGCAAGCTGCGCGCGCAGGGCAACTTCGTCCTGGTGCTCGGTGTCGCCAAACACTGCAATGCCTTGCAGGGTCCAACCGGGATGGCGCACCGCCCACTGACTGCCCAGGACCAGGCACAGGACAGCAAACACCACCAGCATGGCGCGTGTGGCCATCTGCATGAGTCGGATGTCGAGTGGCAGGTCGCTGTGCATCAGGCGTCCTGGGGAAGGGGAGCGTTGTCCAGCGAGGCGCCTGCCAGAACGGCCACGCACAGGTCTTCGTACGACAAGCCCGTGGCGCGTGCCGACATGGGCACCAGCGAGTGACCCGTCATGCCGGGGGAGGTGTTGATTTCCAGCAGCCAGGGTTTGCGGGTGGCGGCATCGATCATCACGTCGGCACGGGCCCAGCCCCGGCAGTCGAGCGCGCGGTAGGCCTTGAGCACCAGGGCCTGGATGGCGGCCTCCTCGCCTTCGGGCAGGCCGCATGGCACGAGGTACTGGGTGTCGTCGGTGAAATACTTGTTCTGGTAGTCGTAGTTGCCATCGGGCGCAACGATGCGGATCACCGGCAACGCTCGGGCCTGGTCGCCGGCGCCCAGCACCGGGCAGGTGACTTCGTCGCCGGCGATGAACTGTTCGCACATCACCATCGGGTCCTGACCCGCTGCCAGCGCGTAGGCGGCTGCGCACTGCTCTGCGGCCAACACCTTGGTCAGGCCGATGGTGGAGCCTTCGCGCACCGGCTTGACGATCATGGGGGCTCCCAGGGCCTGGAAAGCATCCAGCGTGTCCTGCGCACTGCGCACCTGCCGCCATGCGGGCGTGGGCAATCCTTCAGCGAGCCAGATGCGTTTGGTCATGAGCTTGTCCATGGCCACGCTCGATGCCATCACGCCGGGGCCGGTGTAGGGAATACCCAGCAGTTCGAGCGCGCCCTGCACCGTACCGTCTTCACCGAAGCGGCCATGCAGGGCAATGAAGCAGCGCTGGAACCCCTCCCCTTTGAGCTCGCCCAGTTCGCGTTCGGCGGGGTCGAAGGCATGTGCGTCCACGCCTTTGGAACGCAGCGCGGCCAGCACGCCCTGGCCCGACATCAGCGACACCTCGCGCTCGGCCGAGCGCCCCCCCATCAGCACGGCCACCTTGCCCAGGGCCTTCACATCGATCACGTTGTTCTCCATTGCATTCATGCGTGCACGGCTTGCGCGCGTTCCACCACTTGCCCGGCTACCGCACCGATGGAGCCGGCGCCCATGCAGAGCACCACGTCGCCATCGCGGGCGTTGTCCAGCACCGCCTGGGGCAGGTCTCCGATGTCGCTGACGAACACCGGCTCCACCTTGCCGGCCACCCGGATGGCCCGTGCGAGGGACCTTCCGTCGGCAGCGACGATCGGCGCTTCTCCCGCGGCATACACCTCGGCCAGCAGCACGGCATCGGCCTGACCGATGACCTTCACGAAGTCCTCGAAACAATCGCGGGTGCGGGTGAAGCGGTGTGGCTGGAAAGCCAGCACCAGCCGCCGGCCGGGAAAGGCCCCGCGCGCCGCCGCCAGCGTGGCAGCCATTTCCACCGGGTGGTGACCATAGTCGTCGACCACCGCGATGTGCCCTCCACCGGGCAACGGTGCGTCCCCGTGGCGCTGGAAACGGCGTCCCACACCCTTGAACTCCGCCAGAGCCTGCAACACGGCCGTGTCGTTCACCCCGAGTTCCACGGCGACGCCAATGGCCGCCAGGGCATTCAGCACGTTGTGCTCACCGGGCAGGTTCAGCACCACCTCAAGGTCGGGCAACTCGACACCGTTGCGGCGCTGTACGGTGAAGTGCATCTGGCCGCCCACCGGCCGCACCTGCGTGGCACGCACCTGGGCATCGTCGGAAAAACCGTAGCTGGTGATGGGGCGGGCAATCCGGGGCAGCAGTTCGCGGATGGTCGGATCGTCCACACACACCACGGCGGCGCCGTAGAACGGCATGCGGTGCAGGAACTCCACGAACGCCGACTTGAGGCGGCCGAAGTCGTGCCCGTAGGTGTCCATGTGGTCGGCGTCGATGTTGGTCACCACCGACAGCACGGGCAGCAGGTTGAGGAAGGAGGCGTCGGATTCGTCGGCCTCCACCACGATGTATTCGCCCGAACCCAGCTTGGCGTTGGCACCTGCGCTGTTCAGGCGCCCGCCAATGACGAAGGTGGGGTCCAGGTTGGCGGCAGCCAGCACGCTGGCCACCAGGCTGGTCGTGGTGGTCTTGCCGTGCGTGCCGGCAATGGCCACGCCCTTTTTCATGCGCATGAGCTCTGCCAGCATCACCGCGCGCGGCACCACTGGAACCAGCTTTGCGTGCGCCGCGACCACTTCCGGGTTGTCCGGCTTCACAGCAGTGGAAGTGACGATGGCGTCGGCGCCCTCGATGTAGGCCGCGTCGTGCCCGATGAACACCTGCGCACACCAGGCGACGGGTCGACGTGCTCTCACCCAGGTCGCTGCCGGAAATCCGGTAACCCTGGTTCAGCAGCACCTCGGCGATGCCGCTCATGCCGGCACCACCGATACCGACGAAATGAATGTGGCGAATGGCATGTTTCATGCCGATGTGGCGAATGGCATGTTTCATGTGTTCTGCACTTTCGCGAGCTGCTCGCAGGCGGACACCACGGCAGCCACTGCTTCGGTCTTTTGCATCTGTTTGGCCTTCTCTGCCATCTGCAGGAGCGTGTCGCGCTGCAGCTCCTGCAGACGCAGCGCGAGCTGTTGCGGACTGAGTTCGTTTTGCGGCACCAGCCACGCAGCCCCGGCATCGACCAGAAACCGGGCATTCGTGGTCTGGTGGTCGTCCACCGCGGAAGGAAAGGGCACGAACAGCGCCGCTGCGCCCACGGCCGCCAGCTCGGTCACGGTGCTGGCACCGCTGCGGCACAGCACGAGATCGGCATCGGCAAATGCTTGCGCGGTGTCTTCGATGAACGGTGTGAGCTCGGCATGCACGCCGGCAGCGATGTAGTTGGCCCGCAGGGCATCGATCTGCTTTTCGCCGCTCTGGTGCACAACGACCGGGCGCTGGGCCTCCGGCATCAGCGCGAGCGCCTGCGGCACGGTGTCGTTCAGCGCCTTCGCTCCCAGACTGCCCCCGACCACGAGCAAGCGCAGCGAACCGCTGCGGCCGGCAAAGCGCTCGGCCGGCGGGGGTTGGTGGAGAAAGGCCGTGCGCAAGGGATTGCCCACCCACTGACTTTTCGCCAGCGCATTTGGAAAGGCGGTGAACACCCGGTCAGCCACGCCAGCCAGCACCCGGTTCGCCATGCCCGCCACCGAGTTCTGTTCGTGCAGCACGAGCGGCTTACCCGCCAGCACACCCATCATGCCGCCAGGAAAGCTGATGTAGCCCCCGAGGCCCAGCAGGACGTCGGGGCGCACGCGGCGCACCACCTGAAAGGCCTGCCAGAACGCGCGCAGCAGTTTCAGCGGCAGCAGCGCCAGCGTCAGAATCCCCTTGCCGCGCACGCCACCGAAGTCGATGGTTTCCAGCGGAATGCCGCGGGATGGAACAATCCGGCTTTCCATGCTGCCCGGGGCGCCGAGCCAGTGCACAAGCCATCCACGTTCGCGCAGGGCCTCGGCCACCGCCAGACCCGGGAAGATGTGACCCCCGGTACCGCCGGCCATGATCAGGGCGCAGGGTTGCCGGCTCACGAGCGGCCTCCGCGCATCATGGATGCGTACCGCATCCGCAGCCGCTTCGCGCCTGCCTGGCGATTTTGAATAAACCGCATGTGGCTCACGAGCGTCCTCCGCGCATCATCTGGCGGTTTTCATAGTCCACCCGCAACACGATGGCCACTGCCACCATGTTCATCAGGATGGCCGAGCCGCCATAGCTCATGAACGGCAAGGTCAGGCCTTTGGTGGGCAGGGCGCCGAGGTTGACGCCGATATTGATGAAGGCCTGAAAGCCGACCCACAGGCCCACACCCTGCGCCACCAGTCCGGCGAACACTTGATCGAGCGCGATGGCCTGGCGGCCGATCAGCATGATGCGGCGGGTCAGCCACATGAACAGGGCAATCACCACCAGCACGCCGAGCAAGCCGAACTCCTCGCCCAAAACGGCCAGCAGGAAGTCGGTGTGGGCTTCGGGCAGCCAGTGCAGCTTTTCCACGCTGCCGCCCAGGCCAACCCCGAAGATCTCGCCCCGTCCGAAGGCAATCAGGGAGTGCGACAACTGGTAGCCCTTGCCCAGAGCGTGTTCCATGCTCCAGGGGTCGAGGTAGGCAAAAATGCGCTCGCGCCGCCAGTCGCTCATCATGACCATCAGGGCGAAGGCTGCCACCACAACCAGTGCGATCAGGAAGAACATGCGGGCGTTCACGCCCCCCAGGAACAGGATGCCCATGGCGATCACCACGATCACCATGAACGCCCCCATGTCGGGTTCGGCCAGCAGCAGCATGCCCACCACCGCGACGGCCACCGCCATCGGCGCCACCGCCTGGAAGAAGCGTTCCTTCACTTCCATGCGGCGCACCATGTAGTCGGCTGCGTACAGCAGCACCGCCAGCTTGGCCAGTTCAGACGGCTGGAAGTTCATGACCCCCAGCGAGATCCAGCGGCGTGCGCCATTCACGCCCTTGCCGATGAAGGGGAACAGGACCAGCACCAGCAGCAACAGCGCCACCGCAAACAGCCAAGGGGCCATGCGCTCCCAGCTTTTCATCGGGAACTGGAAGGCCATGATGCCCGCAACCAGGCCGATCGTGATGGCGAGGGCGTGCCGGATCACGAAGTGGGTGTGGGTGTAGTTGGCAAATCGTGGGTTGTCCGGCAACGCAATCGAAGCGGAATACACCATCACCAGGCCCCAGGCCAGCAGGGACACCACCACCCACAGCAGCGGCTGGTCGAACCCGAGGTCGCGCACGGCAAGGTCCCGGGGACCGGTGAGATGGCGGCTGGACAGGCGCACCGGAATGCCGTCGGCCGAGGCACCTGCGAGTTCCTGACCGTGCCAGCGTCCGAACCAGCGCGCCAGCCAGTTGCCGGATGCAGCGGGTTTTGCCGTTGTGGCCTTGGTGCGTTTGCGGGTGGCGGTCATCAGCAACTGCCCTCCAGGCTCACGCCCTTTTCATGGGCAATCTCGGCAACCGCCTCCACAAACACGCGGGCCCGGTGCACATAGTTGTCGAACATGTCCAGGCTGGCGCATGCGGGCGACATGAGCACGGCGTCGCCTTCGCGCGCCATCGCCAGTGCCGTGCGTACCGCTTCCGGCAAGGTGGCGGCGTCGACCAGCGGCAATGCGGCATCCTGCATGGCCGCTCCCACCTGGGCGCGAATCAGCCCTGCGTCGCGGCCGATGAGCACCGCACCGCGGGTGTGGCGCACCAGGGCATCGGTCAGGGCACGGCAGCCAGCGTGGCACCGACATTGGTGCCCTTGCTGTCGTCGAAAAACTCGATGCCGTCCACGATCGCTACCGGCTCCACCCGATGCGGTTCCCCCCGGTACTCGCGCAGGCCGTGCAGCATGGGGCCAAGCGCTGCGCCGGTGGAACTGGCCAAGGCGAGCGCGGCCAGCGCATTGGCGGCGTTATGGCGACCCCGAATGCGCAAGGCATCCACGGGCATGAGGCGCTGCAGATAGATTTCCTGGGGTTCGTCGGCCGCGCGCCCGCGTTTGCGTGTTGTTTCGTCGAGCGCCAGCGATCTGACCAGCCACTCCATGCCACCGGCAGCCTCGATGCCCCAGTCGTTGGGCTGGGTCGGCGCATCCACGCCGAAAGTGACATAAGGCCGGACCGGCTGCTGACGGTTGCGGCCCCCCACCTTGACCGTGACCATCGGAGGTTGCAGCGCCAGCACCTGTGCATCGTTGCGGTTGAGCAGCATCAGGGCACCAGCTCCGAACACGTTGGCCTTGGCTTGCGCATAAGCGGCCTGCGAGCCATGCCAGTCGAGATGGTCTTCGCTCAGGTTGAGAACAGTCGCTGCCGTGGGCAACGCCTCCCACGCGCCGCCTGCCACGCCATCGAGCTGAAAACTGGAGAGTTCCAGCACCCACACCGCCGGCAGATGCCGAGGCCGCTCGGGCTCTGCGGCCGGAGGGAAGAGCAAGGACACGGAGTCTTCGTCGGTGGACGAATCCTCGGAATCCATTGTTGGCTGCGTGCGGTCTTGTGAAGGCTCAAGGTCTTCCACCGGCTCACTGGAACCGCCGCTCGCTTCGGCTGGCTGGGCGGCAACCGTTTCCACCGGCTGCAGCGCGCTGGATGTTCCCTGGTGCACGGCAGACTGCACGCTGGCTTCTTCCGCCGCCCGGGCGTCGTCTTCTGCCTGGGCCACCGCCTCGGCGTCCAATGCAGCCGACAACACGTCCAGAAGGCTGGGACCGATGTTGCCGGCGGTGGCCACGCGCATCCCGGCCCGCTGCAGCAAGAGACTGGTGAGTGCAGTCACGGTGGTTTTGCCGTTGGTGCCGGTGATGGCCAACACCTTCGGTCGGTACGGCAGGCGTTCGCGCTGCGCCAGTTCCAGCAACGCGCGGGAGAACAGTTCCAGCTCGCCCACCAGCGGCACCCCCTGCGCACGGGTCCATTCCCACACCACCGTGAGCTCGGCCGGAGCGAGCCCCGGGCTGCGGGCGACCAGGGTCCATGGGCCGCTTTCCATCAGGGCGGCATCGAATGCACCCGAGATGCACTGTGCCTGCGGACAATCGCGCTGCAGCGCTTCTATCTGGGGCGGCTTCTCGCGCGTGTCGGCCACCGTCACGTGCGCGCCCTGGCGCGTGCACCAGCGCGCCATGGCCAGCCCGGACAAGCCAAGGCCAAGGATGAGAACGCGCTGATCGTGGAGCTGTTGCATGGTTGGGGTCAGCGCAGCTTCAGCGTGGAAAGGCCTACCAGGCACAGCAGCATGGTGATGATCCAGAAGCGCACCACCACCTGCGTTTCCTTCCAGCCCTTTTTCTCGAAATGGTGGTGCAGTGGCGCCATCTGGAACAGGCGCCGGCCCTGGCCAAAGCGGCGCTTGGTGTACTTGAAGTAGCTCACCTGCAGCATCACCGACAGCGCTTCCACCACGAAGATGCCACCCATGATGGCCAGCACGATTTCCTGCCGCACGATGACGGCGATGGTGCCCAGCGCGCCGCCCAGCGCCAGCGCGCCCACATCGCCCATGAACACCTGGGCCGGATGGGTGTTGAACCACAGGAAAGCCAGGCCGGCCCCGGCCATGGCCGCGCAGAAGATCAGCAGCTCGCCTGCCCCGGGAATGTGTGGCACCAGCAGGTAGCGCGAGAACACGGCGTTGCCGGTCACGTAGGCAAAAATGCCCAGCGCCGAGCCGACCATCACCACCGGCATGATGGCCAGGCCATCCAGCCCGTCGGTGAGGTTCACCGCATTGCTGGAGCCCACAATGACCAGGTAGGTCATGACCACGAAGCCGAACACACCGAGCGGGTAGCTGATTTCCTTGAAGAATGGCACCAGGAGGCCGGCTTGCGGTGGCAGGTCGATGGTGAAGCCCGAGGCCACCCAGTCGTAGGCCAGCTGAAGCACCCGCAAATTGCTGGTTTCCGACACGCTGAACACCAGATAGAACGCGGCCACCAGACCGATCAGCGACTGCCAGAAGTATTTCTCCCGCGAGCGCATGCCCTCCGGGTCCTTGCGCACCACCTTGCGCCAGTCGTCCACCCAGCCGATGGCACCAAATCCCAGCGTCACCACCAGAACGATCCAGACGAACCGGTTCGACAAGTCGAACCACAGCAACGTGGACAGCGCGATCGAGAAAAGGATCAGCACACCCCCCATGGTGGGTGTGCCGCCCTTGCTCAGGTGGGTCTGCATCGCGTACTCGCGGATGGGCTGGCCGATCTTGAGCGCGGCCAGCCTGCGAATGACGAACGGCCCTGCCACCAACCCCACCAGCAGCGCCGTCATCGCGGCCATCACCGCGCGGAACGTGAGGTACTGGAACACGCGCAGGAATCCGAATTCCGGCGAAAGGGTTTGCAGCCACATAGCCAGACTAAGCAGCATGCGCGTTGTCCTTGTTGTTGTTTTTCGCAGTGACGGTCTGGTCGAGTACCACCAGCGCATGCACCACCCGCTCCATCCGCATGAAGCGCGAACCCTTGACCAGTACGCTGCGCAAGGAGCCGGTGGCGGCGCTGCTGGCCACACGGGCAGCCAGCTCAGCCACATCCATCCAGTGCACCGGCACGGGCTCACCGCTGGCGCGCAGTTCGGCGCTGGCCCGCCGCATCCAGTCCCCGGTCACGTGCACGTCGGTCAACCCTTTTGATGCGGCGTACCGCAGCACCTCGAGGTGGAAGGCCAATCCCTGCTCACCCACCTCACCCATGTCACCGAGAACCAGCAGGCGAGGTCCCGGAAGCTCTGCCAGTACGTCGATGGCGGCGCGCACGGAATCGGGATTGGCGTTGTAGGTGTCGTCGATCAGCGTGACGGCCCCTCCCGGAAGGTTCAGCGACAGGGCGCGCGACCGGCCACCGACCGGAACAAACGCGTCGAGGCCGCGAACGGCGTCTGCCAGGCGGACACCGGCCGCGATCGCGCAGGCCACGGCCGCCAGCGCATTGCGCACATTGTGGCGACCGGCGATGTGCAGGCGGCAAGACGCCGACAATCCACCGGCCGCCACGGTGAACCGCCAGGCACCGTCGGCCCACGCCACATCGCGGGCCTGCACTTCGGCACCTGCATCGGTATCGCTGAAGGTGACCGCGCGGCGTTGGCCGACCAGTTCACGCCAGAGCGGCGTGAAAGCGTCGTCGGAGGGAAACACGGCCACGCCGTCGGAGGGCAGCGCATGGAACACCTGGGCGTTCTCCCGAGCCACCGCTTCCACGCTGCTCATGAACTCCAGGTGCTCGCGCTGCGCGTTGTTCACCAGCGCCACCGTAGGCTGGGCCATGGCCGCAATGGCTGCGATTTCGCCCGGGTGGTTCATGCCCAGTTCCACCACCGACAGCCGGTGCTCCGGACGCAGGCGCAGCAATGTCAGCGGCACGCCGATGTCGTTGTTGAAATTGCCTTCGGTGGCATGTGCCGCTTCGCCCACCGCTGCGCGCAGGATGGCCGCAATCATCTGCGTCACCGTGGTCTTGCCGTTGCTGCCAGTCACGGCAATCAGCGGCAAAACGTGCTGTCCCCGCCAGCGGGTAGCCAGCTCCCCGAGGGCCCTGCGGGTGTCAGGCACTTCGACGCCAGGCAGCCCTGCCCCGGCCAGTCCACTCTGCACGAGCGCCGCCACCGCACCGGCGGCACGGGCCTGCGGCAGAAAGTCGTGGGCATCGAATCGATCGCCCTTGAGCGCAACAAACAGGTCGCCCGCCCGCAGACTGCGGGTGTCGGAGTGGACGCGGGCGATCGACACATTGAGGTCACCCACCTTGCGAGCGCCCGACAGCAAAGGCAACAACTGGGCCAGCGTTTTCATACTGCCCCCCCCGCCGCCTGCTGCAAACGGGCCATCAATGCTGCCCGGACCTGGGCTGCGTCGGAAAACGGCCGCTGAACACCCTGGATTTCCTGGTAGTCCTCATGTCCCTTGCCCGCCACGAGGACCACGTCCTCGGGCGCAGCCAGTGCAACGGCCTGCCCGATCGCTTCGGCGCGATCTGTGACCACCCGGGCCCGCTCCGGGTCCTGCAGTCCGGCCAGCATGTCCTGCAGGATGCGCCGTGGATCTTCGCTGCGCGGGTTGTCGCTGGTGAAAACCACATGGGCTGCCTCCCGCGCGGCGACCCCGGCCATTTGCGGCCGTTTGCTGCGGTCCCGGTCACCACCGCAGCCGACCACGACCCACAGGGCACCACCCCGCTGCCGGGCCAGGGGCTGCAACGCACGCAACGCCTTCTCCAGCGCGTCGGGGGTGTGCGCGTAGTCCACCAGAACGCAGGGCAGTCCATGGCCAGCGACCCCGGTCGGCACACCGACGGTCTGCATGCGTCCGGGCACCGGTGTCAGTGCCGCGCAAGCGCCTGTGGCCTGCTCCAACGGGATCCCCAGTGCCCGCGCAGCCGCCAGCACGCCCAGCAGGTTGGACACGTTGTAGCGCCCCACCATCGGTAGCACCATGTCCAGCTCGGCCACGGCCTGTCCCTGGGCATCGCGCTCCACGAGGGTCCAACCCATGCCCTCGGTCGTGAAGGCCAGACGGGTGGCAGCCAGACGCGCCGGCAGGGACTGCTCTGTGGGCTCCACCGCCACGGTCCACAGGTCCACCGGACGATCCGTCAACCGCGCTGCCAGCTCGATACCTTTCGGGTCGTCCAGATTGACCACGGCAGCCTGCAAGCCTGGCCAGTCGAACAGCATGGCCTTGGCCGCCCAGTAGCGTTCCATGTCGCCATGGAAATCCAGATGATCCTGGGTGAAATTGGTGAACACCGCCACGCGGATGCGCGTACCGTTCAGCCGCCCTTCCACCAGCCCGATGGACGAGGCTTCGATGGCGCAGGCCTGAACGCCCTCGTCCACGAACTGGCGCAGCCGCTGCTGCAGGCGGACCGGGTCGGGGGTGGTCAGCCCGGTGGGCACCAGCACCGGTGTATCGGTGCCCTGCCCGACCCGGGGAACACGACCCATGCCCAAGGTTCCCACGAGACCGCATTCGCGGCCGCAGGCACTGAGCAGCTGCGCCACCCACCAGGCCGACGAAGTCTTTCCATTGGTCCCGGTGATGGCCACCATGTCCAGTTGGCCACTCGGGTTCTGGCAAAACGCGCTCGCAATCGGTCCGGCCAGCGCCTTCAGGGAAGGCACGGCAGCAATCGGGGCCTGTGTGTCCAGATCGAATGCGTCCACCCCGGTGTGTTCCACCACCACCGCAGCGGCACCGGCCTCCAGGGCCGACGGCACGAATTGGCGTCCATCCCGGGCGGCACCGGGCCAGGCCACGAATCCGTCGCCCTGGCGAACCTGCCGGCTGTCGCAATGCAGCACGCCAGTGACCTGCCGGCGCAGCCACTGGGCGGTGGATTGGGCGTCATGGAACAGCCGCATCAGAACGACTCCTCCACCACTTCGGTGACGATCTGCGGCTTCACGTCCATGTCCGGCTGCACGCCCAGAATGCGCAGGGTCTGCTGCACGGTTTCGCTGAACACCGGCGCGGCCACCACACCACCGTAGTAGTGGCCGTTGCGCGGCTCATCGATCATCACCGCCACGACGATGCGCGGCGACTCCACCGGCGCCAGGCCAACAAAGAAGCTGCGGTACTTCTTGTCCGCATAGCCCTTGCCTTCCTGCTTGCGCGCGGTTCCGGTCTTGCCACCCACGGAATAGCCCATGGTCTGGGCCCGCGTGGCGGTACCGCCATCCTGCGATGCAAGCGCCAGCATGTGGCGCACGGCGCTGGCGTGGCGGGCATCGAACACGCGGATGCCGGCGGTGGGCTCATCGGTCTTGACCATGGTGACGGGAATCAATTCGCCGTCGCGGGCAAAGATGGTGTAGGCCTGCGCCAGCTGGAACAGCGACGCCGACACACCGTATCCGTAGCTCATGGTGGCGTGCTCGATCGGACGCCAGGTCTTGTACGGCCGCAGGCGTCCCGTGACAGCCCCCGGAAACGGCAGCTGCGGCTTCTGCCCGAAGCCGGCCTGGGCATAAGCTTCCCACATGTCGCGCGGCGACATCTGCATAGCCATCTTCACCGTGCCGACGTTGCTGGACTTCTGGATCACCTCGTTGACGGTGAGCACGCCGTTGTCCTTGTTGTCGCGGATCGTGGCGCCACCAATGCGCATGTGGCCAGGCGCCGTCTGGATGGGTGTGTTCGGTTGCACCAGTCCCTTTTCCAGCGCCAGCGCCGCAATGAAGGGCTTCATGGTGGAGCCGGGCTCGAAGCTGTCGGTCAGCACGCGGTTGCGCAGCTGTTCGCCGCTGAGATTGACGCGCCGGTTCGGATTGAAACTCGGGTAGTTCGCCAGCGCCAGAACCTCGCCGGTCTGGGTGTCCAGGACCACCACGCTGCCGGCGCGCGCCTTGTGTGCCTGCACGGCATCGCGCAGCTTCTGGTAGGCGAAGTACTGGATCTTGCTGTCGATCGACAGTTGCAGGTCGGCACCATCCACTGGCGGCACCACGTCGCGCACGTCTTCGACCACCCGGCCGAGCCGGTCCTTGATGACCCGGCGCGATCCGGCCCGCCCGGACAGCTGCTCGTTGAAGGCCAGTTCCACGCCCTCCTGTCCGCGGTCTTCCACATTGGTGAACCCCACCACATGCGCCGCAGCCTCGCCCTCGGGGTACTGGCGTTTGTATTCACGCCGCTGGTAGATGCCCTTGATGCCCAGCGCAGCGATCTGCTTGGCAATCGGCTCATCCACCTGGCGCTTGATCCAGACGAAGGTTTTGTCTTCGTTGGCCAGCCGCTTGCGCACCTCGGCCAGCGGCATGCCCAGCAACCTGGCCAGATCGCGGATCTTCGGGTCGCTCTTGTCCACGTCTTCCGGGATCGCCCAGATGCTTTGCGCCACCACACTGGACGCGAGAATCAGGCCATTGCGGTCCAGCACCCGGCCACGGTTGGCCGGCAGCTCCAGCGTGCGCGCATACCGTACCTCCCCCTGGCGCTGGAAGAAGTCGTTGCCGAACACCTGCACATAGGACGCCCGGGCACCGAGGCCGACGAACGCCGCGGCCAGCACTCCAACAATGAACTTGCTGCGCCATACCGGCGTCTTGCTCGCCAGCAGGGGGCTGGCACCGTAGTTGATGCTGCGGCTCATGGGCGCCGCTCCGGGTTGGAAGGCGCCGTTGCCTCCGGCACCACCACGTACTGGGTGATGCCGGGCGTGACCGGACGCATCTGCAACTGGCGTGTGGCCAGTTGCTGCACCCGGGCGGCACTCGCCTGGGCGCGGCGCTGCACCACCAGCTGCTCGTACTCCACGTCCAGCTGGCGCGACTGCCTGGGTATGCACCAGGTAGAAGGCACTGACCAGAACCACGGCAAACAGCACCAGATTGAGCCGGATCATGACAAAGCCCCCACGCTCGTCACTTCGTGATCTTCGCTGCCCCCCAAGGGGGCGCGAGCTTGCTTGGGGCGGCCCGGCGCTGCGCTCAACAAAGCCCCCACGCTCGTAGGGGGCGCGAGCTTGCTTGGGGCGGCCCGGCGCTGCGCTCATGCTGCCACCTCGGTACGTTCGGCCACCCGCATCACGGCGCTGCGCGCGCGGGGGTTGCCCTCCACCTCGGCAGCGCCAGGCATCACCCGGCGCACCTGGCGCAACATCACGGGCGCAGGCTCTGCAAAGGGCGCGCGACGGTCCACCACGGTGCGCGAATGGCGCGCCATGAACTGTTTGACCATTCCGAAAAGCCTGAAATGTGCGCGTTGCAGGGTCCTTGCCCGGCTCGCGGGTTTTGACCGCGCCAGCCACGACTTCGGCCAGTTCGCGGGTGGTTCGAAAAGGGCCCCGTTCCTGTCGGCGACGATCAATCGCCTTTGCAATCGGTTGAGCAAACCGTTCTTCGCCATAGTCACGGATGACCTCCGACAGGGTGGAAATTTCGGCGGTTTCGAGCCACTGCGCCACGCTCTGGCCGCGCGTGGTGTCCATGCGCATGTCCAGCGGGCCGTCGTGGCGAAAAGAAAAACCCCTCTCGGGGTCGTCGATCTGGGGCGAGCTGACACCCAAGTCCATCAGCACACCCAGAGCGCTGCGCGCCCCCAGTTCCGCGAGATGGCAGAAGCCCTGATGCCGAATAGAAAAGCGCGGATCGCCGGCCGCCAGCACCTCGGCAGCCGCTACTGCCTGCGGGTCCTTGTCGAACGCCGTGAGCCGGCCCTGTGCGGACAGCTTTTCCAGGATGAGGCGCGAATGTCCCCCACGCCCGAAGGTGGCGTCGACATAATGTCCGTCGGGGTTGATCGACAGCGCTTGCACGGCTTCGTTCAACAGGACGGTCTGATGATTCCATGGGGCTTGCACCGCGGGCCTTCAGAAAGAGAAGTCCTTGAAGACATCCGGCATTTCCGCCTTCTTGGCGTCAGCCTCCAGGTCGGCGTACATCTGCGCATCCCAGAGTTCGAAGTACGAACCCATGCCCAGCAGGATCGACTCCTTGTGGATGGACGCTGCGGCACGCAGCTCCGGGGAAATGAGCACACGTCCGGACGCGTCCATTTCAACGTCCATGGCGTTGCCCAGAAAAATGCGCTTCCACCATTGGGCCGACATCGGCAGTGAAACGATGCGGTCGCGGAACTCCTCCCATGCGGGACGGGGAAACAGCATCAGGCAACCGTGGGGGTGTTTGGTGATGGTGAGCTGGCCGGCGTGCGCGTTCAGGACGTCGCGGTGCCGCGTGGGCACGGCGAGCCGGCCCTTGGCATCGAGACTGAGAGAAGACGCACCCTGAAACACCGTGATCAATCCTTGAAAGCCACTTTTCACCACTTAATTGCACTTTTTTCCACTTTATCAGGAAATCTCCCCTGCGCAAGTGGAAGCACGCTTATTTTTGTAATGAAATCAACCACTTAGCGCGACTACTGCAGGTCGCATTTACGCAAAAATGCAGCAAAAGCAAGTACTTACAACCTGCTCTGCATGTGATGGTTGAAAAATCTGGCGTTCCACGGCCCGCTGAACGGCAACCTGGGCCCGGGCGACCACGTTGCGGCAGGGGGGAGAGCCCATCGGGCCATAAAAAAACCGCGTCCACAGCGGTAGACGCGGTCCGTGCGGGCAGGGAGGCGGGGTTCGTCCGCCCTTGGTTCAACCGGCGGTCAGAGGATGTAGCGCGACAGGTCCTCGTTGCGGCTGAGCGCACCGAGACGACCATCCACATAAGCGGCATCCACCGTCACGGTCTGGCCCTGCAGGCGGGTGGCATCAAAACTCACCTCGTCCAGCAGGTGCTCCATCACGGTGGAAAGGCGCCGTGCACCAATGTTTTCGGTGCGCTCGTTCACGTCGCAGGCAATCTGCGCCAGCCGCCGGATACCGTCGGCCTCAAACACCAGCGTCACGCCCTCGGTGGCCAGCAGCGCCTGGTACTGGCGCACCAGAGAAGCATGCGTCTGCGTCAGGATGGCCTCGAAATCGTCCACCGACAACGACTGCAACTCCACGCGAATCGGAAAGCGGCCCTGTAGCTCCGGAATCAGATCGCTGGGTTTGGAGAGGTGGAAGGCACCGCTGGCAATGAACAGAATGTGGTCGGTCTTGACCATGCCGTACTTGGTGGTGACGGTCGTGCCCTCCACCAGCGGCAGCAGGTCGCGTTGCACGCCCTGGCGCGACACATCGGCCCCGCCGGCATCGCTGCGCGACGCGACCTTGTCGATTTCGTCAATGAACACAATGCCGTTTTGCTCGGCGTTCTGCAACGCACGCGTCTTGATTTCGTCCTCGTTCACCAGCTTGCCCGCCTCTTCGTCGATCAGCAGCTTCATGGCCTCCGCGATCTTGAGCTTGCGCGTCTGGCGCCGGTTCGCGCCGATCTGGCTGAACATGCCGCGAAGTTGCTCGGCCATTTCCTCCATGCCGGCGGGTCCCATGATCTCCATGGCCGGGCGGGCCTCGGCCACGTCGATCTCGATCTCTCGGTCGTCCAGGGCCCCTTCGCGCAGTTTCTTGCGGAAGGTCTGGCGCGCGGTACTTTCCGGTGTGGCGGCAGCCAGGCTGGTCTCGCCGGCCATGCCGCGCGGCGGCGGGATGAGCGCATCGAGGATGCGGTCCTCAGCAGCATCTTCCGCGCGGGCGCGCTGCTTGCGCATTTCCTGCTCGCGCGTCTGCTTCACGGCCATCTCGGCCAGATCGCGAATGATCGCGTCCACATCCTTGCCCACATAGCCGACCTCGGTGAACTTGGTCGCTTCAACCTTGATGAAGGGTGCGTCGGCCAGCCGGGCCAGACGGCGGGCGATTTCGGTCTTGCCCACGCCGGTGGGGCCGATCATGAGAATGTTCTTGGGCGTGATCTCCGGGCGCAGCTTGTCGTCCACCTGCTGGCGGCGCCAGCGGTTGCGCAGCGCGATGGCCACTGCGCGCTTGGCAGCCCGCTGGCCGATGATGAAGCGGTCCAGTTCGGAGACGATTTCCTGAGGGGTCATGGAAGACATGGTGATTCGGTATCCTGATCGAACGCTCGTTCCCGCCTGCGGTCAGGGCACCTGGCCCCTGGCCGTTCGCAGGCTTCAGAGCACTTCGATGGTGTGGTTCATGTTGGTGTAGATGCAAAGCTCACCCGCAATCGACAGCGAGCGGCGCACCACGTCTTCCGCACTGAGATCGGTGTGATCGATCAGCGCCTTGGCGGCGGCCTGCGCATAAGCACCTCCCGAGCCAATGGCCACGATGCCATGCTCGGGCTCGAGCACGTCGCCGTTGCCGGTGATGATGAGCGAGGCCGTCTTGTCGGCCACTGCGAGCATGGCCTCCAGCCGGCGCAGCACCCGATCGGTGCGCCAGTCACGGGTCAGTTCAATCGCCGCACGGGCGAGGTGGCCCTGGTGTTTTTCCAGTTTGGCCTCGAAGCGCTCGAACAGGGTGAATGCATCGGCGGTGGCGCCGGCAAAACCGGCCAGCACCTGATCGCGATACAGCTTGCGCACCTTGCGGGCGGTTCCCTTGACCACGATGTGGCCCAGCGTCACCTGGCCGTCGCCACCGATGGCGACCTGGATGCCGTCGGGCGTCTGACGGCGGACGCAGACAATGGTGGTTCCGTGAAAAGATTCCATAGCAAATGCATGTTTGGGTGAACGCGGGCATCTCAAGACCCGGCGGGCGGATCACCCGGGTCTTTGTTCAGCGATTCGCGAAAGCGGGCTTCGCGACCCCGATGGGCCAGCCCACGGGAGGCACTGCTGCCATCAATCGTTGCGCAGTACCACCTTGGCGTACTCGGTGATGCCAATAACGTGGAAGAAGGCCGAAACCAAGCGGTGGGCGTCAACGAACTGCACCATGCGCCCTTCGGCATGGTGTCCGGACACCCAGTTCAGCAGTGTGCCCGCCGCTGAGAAGTCGACACGGATCAGATTGCGGCAGGAAATGATCATGACGTCCGCTCCCTTGAGGCGGCGCTCCAGGGTTTCCAGCGTCGTCTGCGGATCACCGCGGATCTCACCAGAGAGCTGCACCAGCCCGAGCTGGTTGAACTCCGACGTCTGGCTGTCCTGCACCGAGTCGCCATACCCCGACGAAACCTGCTCCATCACGGCTTCACCAAGCACCGATTGACCCGTTTCGGCGTTGTTCTGCTGGGCCACCGAGCGCACCCGACAGCGCGGGTCTTCCCAACCGGGGGGCGAAACCTCGTAGGTCACACAGAAATCGAGCGCGGTAAGCTCGAACTCGTCGGCCCGGTTCATCATTCGCAGGGCTGCCAGCCTCAACTCCCACCAGAGCTGTTCGACATCGCGTCGACCGGCCGGCGTGAGGGACTGCAGGAGGTCGCGCAGCACCGAAGCGCCAATGAACCGCAGTTCCACTTCCTGGTCACCCCAGAGCGTGAACAGCCCCAGCAGCGCCTTGGCCGCTTTGGCATCGATCGATTCGATCAGGGACCAGTCTAGCACCCAGGGCTGCGGCACGCGCTGCAGGACATTCTGAAGGGTGCCCACCGCGTGCGCGTCGATTTCGGCGTCACTCACCCAGGCGGCACGCGCTGGATTGACCGAGGGCGTGTACTTCTTGCCGGCGAGTTTGCTTACCAGGTCGGGCATGTCGTACCACTGCGGCGCCGAGCGGTTGAAGCGGTTCACGAAATCGACCGCATGGCTTTCGAACGGCGCAAGCTGTCCGGTAGCGCGATACAGGTCAAACAACGCAAGCCAGTCCTCCTGCTGATCGACTCGGGTCCCCCCTTCACCCAGCACTTCGAGCAAGCCCTGTTCTGCCCCGGCATCGTCGCCATTGGCGAACCGGATCGCTGCTTCTTCCACTTCGGGGTCCTGGGCAATTTCGTGCACATCCAGGGCATAGAAGTGGGAAGCCGAAAAAGAGGAACCGGCGTTGGCCGCCTTGCCGGACCGCGGGGCCATGAGGCCGGTCCTGGCCACCGACGCCACCGGTTCGGCCTGCGGAGGTGGGTTCGATGCCACCGCGGCCTCCGGGGGCTGCGACCAGGATGGCTTGTCCGGCTCGGACGGAGCCGCCGCTTCCAGGGTGGGGGCCTCGGTGTCGGGCACCGAAATGGGCGGTTCGGGCTGTGTCAGGTTGGCCGGCTCTGTTTCCTTGTACTGGCGCAGGCGGCGTGCCTCTTCCGGGTCCTGCGTGGTCCTGGGGTCGCGGGACGCGCCATCGACAGAGCCGCCCAGGGTGTTTCCACCGCTGTTGAGGCCGGAGCCGGTAGCGGCCGAATCGGGCCCCTTGGTCTTCCACCATTGCATGGACATCTGGGCTTCGATCTCGTCGATCTTCTTCAGCGTCATGGCCCGATCGTCCGGTTTGGACTGCAGGCTGCTCTGGAAGAACGACGGACGGACGCCGGGGCCTTCTGCGCCGGACGCCTCGCGCATGCGGATCTTGCGCAACATGTCGAATTCCCGCTTGCGCACGAAGTCGTTGCGGCGTTTGCGCTCGATCATTTCCTTGAGCGCGGCTTTGCTGTATTCGCTCTCCCGGTCGGCGGATCGGGTGTCCAGATCCGACCAGCTGGTGGTGGGATGCCGGACGAACTTCACCACCTTTGACAGGAATCCACCGTTGGAGTCGTCCTTGGCCATGTCAGGTCTTGTGGTGGGCGGTGGAAAAAGGAGAATGCAGCGCCAAACTCAGTCGCCGAACATCTTCTGCTTGAGCTCGCGCCGCTGCTGGGCTTCCAGCGAGAGGCTCGCGGTGGGCCGCGCCATCAGACGCCCCACCCCGATGGCCTCACCGGTTTCTTCGCAATAACCGTAATCGCCGGCATCGATGCGCGCGATGGCCTGTTCGATTTTCTTGAGCAGCTTGCGCTCTCGGTCGCGGGTGCGCAACTCCAGTGCATGCTCCTCTTCGATCGTGGCGCGGTCGGCAGGATCGGGCACCACCACCGTATCTTCGCGAAGGTGTTCGGTGGTTTCGCCGGCGTTGGCCAGCATGTCGGCCTTGAGCTGGGTGAGCTTCAAACGGAAGAACGCCAGCTGCACATCGTTCATGTACTCGCTGTCGGGCATGGCCTGCACGTCCTGGTCGGTGAGCTTCTCAACGGGCAGGGTCTTCCAGTTGTTGGCCCGCTTGGGGTCTTTCTGGACGGATGAGGGCACGGGAGGAGTCATTACTGCACGTTCGTTCATGGTGGAAAAAGTGGCTTTGGCCGCATCGGGCGCATGGGTCGGCACGACCGCTGCCTGCGTCATCTGTTCCATCATCACCTTCTTGGCGGCCCGCTTGCCCAACGGACGCGGCGTGGGCTCGATGGCGGCGGGAGGCACCGCGGACCGGGCGGATGAATCGGCCTTCGTGGCGATGGATGCCGGCGCCTTGGCTGCAGGTTTGGCCGGAGGCTTGGCGGTGGCTGACACTTTCGGAGCCGACACTGGCGGGGTGGCCGGAGCCGGTTTTCTGGCCGCAGCAGCCACGGACGATTGGGCGACCGGCTTGGCTGGTGTCTTGGCTGCCGGCTTGACCGTGGTCTTGGCAGGCGTAGGCTTTGCAACGGTTTTGGCCACGGCTTTCGATGGCACCGGCTTCGCCGCCACCCGCGGCTTGGCAACGGCAGCGCCCTTGGCCGGCTGGGGCTTGGCGGCAGCCACCTTCTTTGCGGCCGGGGCGGCCGACTTGGGCGCCTTCACTGCGGGCTTTGACTTGGCTGGCGCAGCCTTCTTCGGAGC
>JALORL010000109.1 GCA_025458915.1 Hydrogenophaga sp. | reverse complement strand
CGCAGGAGTGATGCCTGCATGGGATGCACCGCTGCAGAGGCTGGGCGAGGCGCTGGCCGAGCGGGTCGGGGTGGGTATCGGGGTGTGCGTTCAGGCCCTTCAGGGCCAGCCCGAACCCTTGTTTCCTGCTGAAGCGTCAGCCGTTGCAAGGGCCGTTCCGCGGCGGCAGCACGAGTTTGCCTGGGGTCGAACGGCTGCTCGGGAGGCCATGCGGCAGCTGGGCTGGCCTGTGCAGGCGGTACCCAGCGGCCAGGACCGCGCACCCGTCTGGCCCGCCGGGCTGGTGGGATCGATTTCCCACTGCAGCACGGGCTGCGTGGCGCTCGTTGCACCCCGCGCGCAGGTGCTGGCGCTGGGGATTGATATGGAAGACGCCAAGGCCCTGGACACCGAACTCTGGCCCCTGCTGCTCACCGTCCGCGAGCGTGCGGCGCTTCAGGCTCTGCCCGTCCACGAGCGCGGCATGCAGGCCATGCGCGTTTTCTCGGCCAAGGAAGCCTTCTACAAATGGCAGTACCCCGCCACGACCACCGTGCTGGAGTTCCAGGATGCAGAAATTTTCTGGGAAGCCGGTGCAGATGACTTTTCCGTGGCCTGCGACAGTCTGAAGGGCACCCCGTTGCACCGTGCGTCCGGCCGCTGGCTCAGTGACGGGCAGTGGGTGGTGTCCTGGGTGATCTCCCGCTCTGGCCTAGGTGGATGAGCGCTCGGGAGGCAAGCCTTGGCCAATCAGGCTGGTCATGTGGTCAATGCGGGCGGCAAACTCGCGCTCGAAGGTGTGCTGGCGCGCAAATTCGAGTCCATGCCGGGCCAGCTCCAGCAACCTGTGCGGGTCGCGGGCCAGCGCGGCCACGGCAGCGGCCATCGCCCCTGGATCGTTCATGGGCACGCTGATCCCCGCCGGACAACGCCGCACCAGGCCTTCGAAGGCCTCGTTGGCGTATCCCACGATGGGTACGCCGCAGGCCCAGGTTTCCAGGTAGGTGCAGGAGGGATCCCCCTGGCGATGGCAGCAGACAAACAGGTCCACCGTGTCGCGGATGCGGGGCATCAGTTCGGTGGCGAAATCCAGCACGCCGCCCAACCGCACCTGCGCGTCCAGACCTTTTTGCGCCATGGTGTCCTTCATGGCCGCCACCAGCGGCCCGTCGCCATAGATGTCCAGCGTGAAATCAACGCCCAGCGCCCTGAGCGCGTCGGCCACCAGCAGCAGATGGTCCGCCCCTTTCATGGCATTCAGGCGGCCGGAGAAGGCCAGCCGGATCGGCTCGGCGCTGGCACCGGACGCGATCCGCGCGGCCAGACGGGGGCTGCTCGGCAGCATGGCTGGTTCCACGCGACTGTCGAAATACAGCAGGGTATTGGGGTTCAATGGGCGGTAGGCGTCGTAGGTGGGCGTTCCATTGCAATGGACGGCTGCCGAGGTCTTGGCCGCTGCGATATTGGCCCGCTCCTGTTGCCAGGCCCAGATCTTTCGGCGCCACGCCACCAGGGGATTGAGGCGTTCCGCGTCGATGATCTGCCATCGGGTTTTCAGGCTGTATTCGGTCAGAAACACATACGGGATGCCCAGGCTGCGGCACAGCTGTGGGAGGTGTTTGAGACGGTGATCGGCGCCGCCAAGCACCACGGCTGCGCCGGAGATCGCCGCCCTGGCACGCTCGCCGTCAAAGCTGTCCACCATGACCTCGAACGGCAGTTCCGCCGGATCCACCCAGACATCGTCC
The DNA here is from genome assembly GCA_025458915.1 of Hydrogenophaga sp. Lineage (GTDB taxonomy): Bacteria > Pseudomonadota > Gammaproteobacteria > Burkholderiales > Burkholderiaceae_C > Hydrogenophaga. The sequence goes on along the minus strand of JALORL010000109.1, from coordinate 6,419 downwards.
AGATTGCCCGAGGCATCGAATGGGTCTTCGGGTGCCAACACCGCCACCGGACCAGGCCATCGGGCGGCCGTCATGGTGACACCGCTGATGAATTTTTCGGTCATGCGCACGCGGCGGTCCGGGGCCAGCCCGAACAGAAGACTGGGCAGGATCAGCAGTTTGGTTTTTTGCATGGAAGGTGCGGCGGGTGTGGGGTGCGCAGACCCGCCGATGTGGCGACAGGCACCCGGGAGTGTAGGCCCGGGCCATTGGCGAAAATGCGCTCCGATGTTGGCGCCTCGTGGTCGCAACCCCATGCGTGCAGTGTTTTCCCGGGTGCGCGTTGTCCCCGGTCCGATTCCGCAGCGCTGCAGGCATGCACAACCTGCGCGCCGCAAGGAACTTTTCATGGCCGGCGCTGACCGCAATCACCTGGCTGAACCAGGCGGCGCCGCGTGCTGGAGGCCGTGTGTCCGTGGTCACCAGACGTTGGTGAAACACCCGCAACGGGCCAGCGCCGAGCGTCCAGACCTGGCCTTTTGCTGATCCCATGCCTGCCTTGCCCCCGATCTCTTGCACCAAAACCGCTCCCGCCATGCCCCTCAAACACACCCTCACCTGCGCCATCGCCTTTCTGCTGGCCGCCTGCACCCCGCAGAAGTCGCTCGACACGGCGGCCCTCAACGCCCTGTACACCCAGCCGCTGCCGCCGCCCGCCCAACCGTTGCGGGTGTTCCACATCGGTCACAGCCTGGTGGGCCGAGACATGCCGGCCATGCTGGAACAGCTTGCTGGCGCGGGCCACGACCACCGTTCGCAACTGGGCTGGGGTGCACCCCTCAAATCGCACTGGGAGCCGGACGTGCCCGTCAACGGCTTCGAGCAGGAAAACGCGCACCCGAAATACCAGGACGCCACGCAGGCCGTCAAAAGCGGCCAGTTCGATGCGCTGGTGCTGACCGAAATGGTCGAGATCAAGGACGCCATCAAGTACCACGACAGCCCCGAATACCTGCGCAAATGGACCCGCCTGGGCCGCGAGGCGCGGCCGGACCTGCGCGTGTACCTGTACGAAACCTGGCACCCGCTGGACGACCCCCAGGGCTGGCTGGAGCGGCTGGATGACGACCTTCCGCGCCACTGGGAAGGCGTTCTGCTGGCCCAGGCGCAGGCCCATGGCGACACCGGTGGCCCCATCCACGTGATTCCCGCAGGCCAGGTCATGGCGCAATTTGTCCGCGAACTGGATGCCGCCGGTGGCCTGCCTGGTCTGAAGTCCCGCGAAGAACTGTTCCGCTTCGAAGCCGACGGCAAGCGCGACCGCATCCACCTCAATGATCTTGGCCACTATCTGGTGGCGCTCACCCACTATGCGGTGCTCTACCACCGCAGCCCGGTCGGGCTGCCACACCGCCTGCAGCGCGCCGACGGCTCCCCTGCAGAGGCCCCCAGCGACGAGGCTGCGCGCAAGATGCAGGAGGTCGTCTGGGCGGTGGTGCAGCGCTATCCGAAGACCGGTGTGGCGCAGCGCTGATCTGCCGTGGTGCAATGTGGGCGGCCGGCTGCCATGCAGCCGGCCGCGCTGCCCCCAGACCAGCGGATGTGTGTGCCGAAACGCCCATCACCGCCCCCTATACTGACCGCTATGGCGCTTACCCAACGGCCTCCCAGATCCATCCTCAAGCGGCGTGGCAGCATCTCCACCGCGCTGCAGGCCGTGCTCGACGGCGTTGCCGTGATGGTCCTGGGGTATGTGCTCATCGACCGCTACACCGGGCAGGTGACCTCCGAATACCTGGTGCTGCTGCTGTTGCTGCTGGTAGGCATGGTGCTCGTGTACGACCATTTCGGGCTCTACCGCAGCAACAGCGGGTTTGCGCGCAAGGCGCTCACCCTCTTCAAGGCCTGGACACTGGTGTTCGCATTTCTGCTGGCGGTGGGTTTTGCCGTCAAGCAAACGGATTTTTTCTCCCGCGTGGTGCTGGGCCAGCTCTACCTCACCGGGTATGGGGTGCAGTTGCTGCTGCATTTCAGCTTCCGCCAGATCCAGTTGCGGGTCATGAGCCGGGCGGTGCAGCCGGAGAACGTGCTCATTGTGGGCACCGGCCGGCTGGCCAAGTACCTGCAGGACAAGGTGTCCAACAACCCCTGGTTGGGGCAGCGGGTGGTGGGATGCATCACCCTGCCCACGGCCGACGACGTGGCGCACGAGAACGTGCCTTCCAGGCTGTACGACACCTCGGACTTCGCCAAGCTCAAGGACGCCCATGTGGTGGGTGAGTTCGACGACATGATGGCCCTGATCGACCGGTTCGAGGTCCGAACCGTGTACTTCGCCATTCCGTTGAGCCAGTCCAGCCTGATCGAGGACATGTACTTCCGCTTGCTGGACAAGCACGTGGCCGTGCACTGGGTCCCCGACATCTTCTCCATGCTGCTGGTGAACCACAGCGTGCGCGAGATCGCGGGTCTGCCGGTACTGACCCTGTCCGAGACCCCGCTCACCGGAACGCGTCTGCTCGTCAAGGCAGCGGAAGACTTTGTCCTGTCCGCCTTCATCCTGCTGCTGGTGTCACCGCTGATGCTGCTCATTGCATTGGCCGTGAAGCTCGACAGCCCCGGACCGGTGTTCTTCAAGCAGGCGCGCAACGGCTGGAGCGGCAAGACCTTCAGCATATGGAAATTCCGCAGCATGTACGTGCACCAGCCCGAGGCGGGCCAGGTCAAGCAGGCCACGCGCAATGATCCGCGCGTGACCCGGGTGGGCGCCTTCCTGCGCCGCACCAGTCTGGACGAACTGCCGCAGCTGCTCAATGTGCTCGGCGGCAGCATGTCGCTGGTCGGTCCGCGCCCGCATGCCGTCCAGCACGATGCCGAATACTCCAAGCGCATCGACAGCTATTTCGCGCGCCACAACATCAAGCCTGGCATCACCGGCCTGGCCCAGGTGCGTGGTCTGCGGGGCGAGACCAGCACGGTCGAGCAGATGCAGCAGCGGGTCGAGGCCGACATCGAATACATCAACAACTGGTCGCTGTGGCTGGACTTCACCATCCTGCTGCGCACCGTCGGAGCGCTGACGGGGCGGAATGCTTACTAGGGACACCCCCCTGCGCCGCTGACGCGGCTTCCCCCCTCTGTGGCGCGGCTGCGTCGCTTCGAGGGGGGACGCACCCTGTGGCCCGTCGGAGCCGGTTCCACGGGTGCCCCGGATTTCGGACACTTCGCGCCGGAGGCATCGGGCGCTCCCCCCTTGCGCCGCTTCGAGGGGGACTCACCCTGTGGCCCGGCGGGGGCTGTTCCACGGGTGCCCTGGATTTCGGACACTTCGCGCCCGGAGCCTGTGGAAGGGCGCATCCACGGGGTGAGCGCGCAATTCGGCGCTGCGTTTTTCGCTTCAGTCCGCTGGCGGCGCCTGAAAGTGCCCGCTCTTGCCGCCGCGTTTTTCCAGCAGACGCACGCCGCTGATGGTCATGCCGCGGTCCACGGCCTTGCACATGTCGTAGATGGTGAGCAGGGCCACGCTGGCGGCGGTGAGGGCTTCCATTTCAACCCCGGTCTGGCCGGTGCATTCGGCGGTGGCGCGGCAGCGCACGGCCGGCGGTGCGTCCTGCATGTCGAATTCCACCGCCACCCGGGTCAGGGCGATGGGATGGCACAGCGGGATCAGGTCGCAGGTGCGTTTCGCGCCCTGGATGCCGGCAATGCGCGCAATGCCGAGTACATCGCCCTTCTTGGCATTGCCGTTGCGGATCAGGGCCAGGGTGGCCGGCTCCATGGCAATGCGGCCTTCGGCCACCGCCACGCGGTGGGTGTGGGTCTTGCTGGCCACGTCGACCATGTGGGCCTGGCCTTCGGCGTCGAAGTGGGTCAGGGCGCCCGGGGCGGTGTCGGGAACGGTGGGAGAACGGGACATGGTCGGAAAAGGCAGAGACAGGATGGAAACCTCTGGGGCTTGGGGGCATCATACGGGCATGAGCCTTCCCGCAAGCCTTCGACCCTCCGCCCGCGCAGCCCGCCGCCTGTGCGCCCTGCTGGCGTTTTCCGTGCTGGTGGTGCCGGGGGTCCCGGTGGCGGCCCAGCCGGTGGGTCTGCCCAGCCTGGGCGATGTGCAGGGCATGTCGATCGCAGCCGAGCGGCGCCTGGGCGACCGCATTGCGCGCGACATCTACCGCGACCCGGACTATCTCGACGATCCGGTGCTGAGCGAGTACCTGCAACTCATCTGGCAACCCCTGCTGGGCGCTGCCCGCACGCGCGGCGACGTGCCGCCCGAGCTTGCCGAGCGCATGGCGTGGGAGCTGATGATCTCGCGCGACCGGCGGGTCAATGCGTTCGCGCTGCCCGGCGGCTACCTGGGCGTGAACCTGGGCCTGATCGCCGTCACCGACACCACCGGCGAGCTGGCGTCGGTGATGGCGCACGAACTCAGCCACGTGTCGCAGCGCCACATCGCGCGGATGCTCACGCGCCAGGACAAGATGGCCCCTTGGATGCTGGGCGCGTTGATTCTTGGCGCGCTGGCGGCACGCGCGAACACCGATGTGGCCAATGCCGCCATTGTGGGCAGCCAGGCGATGGCTGTTCAGAACCAGCTGAATTTTTCCCGCGACATGGAGCGCGAAGCCGACCGCGTGGGTTTCGGGGTCATGACCAGCGCAGGCTTCGATGGTCTGGCCTTCGTGACGATGTTCGACAAGCTGCAGCAGGCCAATCGGCTCAACGACGATGGCGGCTTTCCCTACCTGCGCAGCCATCCGCTCAACAGCGAGCGCATCGCCGACATGCGCGCGCGCCTGCCGATGGTCCCGAACGCGCCGGCATCGTCCGGCGGCGCTGTGGGGCCGCTGCGCGACAAGACGCCGGGTGCCTCGGGGGGCGGTCTGGTGCTGGACCTGCCGCGTACCCAGGGCGTGACGGGGCAACTGCCACCTGGCCTGCACCCGCTCATGGCCGCACGTGCCCGGGTGCTGGCGGAAAAGGGCACCGACCGTCTGGGTGGATGGTTGCAGGTCGGCCGTGCGCCACAGGCGACGCAAGGGGATCTGTATGCCGCTGCGCTCTCGGCCCAGCGGCTCGGACAGCCGGCGCTCGCCCTGGAGCTGGCCCAGCGCCTGCGCGAGCAGGCCGCACCGGAGGTGCGCTGGGCGGTGGATGCGCTGCAGATCGAGCTGCTGCTGGCGCCGGGGCGCGGCCCGGTGGTGGGCGATGCGGGTGAGCGCCTGCGGACCCTGCGCGACCAGGCCCTGGGCAGCGGCAACCGCGCGCTGATGCTGCTGGGCGCCCAGGCCGCCATGGCCCTGCGGGAACCCGACCTGGCGGTGTCACGGCTGCAGACCTGGGTGGTTAACCATCCGCGCGATGCGCTGGCCTGGGAAACCCTGGCGCGCGTCCACCAGGCGCAGGGGCATACGTTGCGCGCGATCCGCGCCGAGGCCGAGTCCCGGGTGGCGCACATGGACTGGGAAGGCGCGCTGGACCGCTACCGCGGCGCGCAGGCGCAGCCGGTGGCGGTGCGCAATGCCGACCCCATGACCATGGCGATCGTGGACAGCCGGCGGCGCGACATCGAACGCCAGCTGCTGGAATTCGAGAAGGAAGAGCCGCTGAACTAGGGCCGCTGTCGCGGGTCGCTGCCCCCCGAGGGGGCTGGCCCAGCCTGGGGGCGGCCCGGCGGCTGGTCCGGTGGCCCCCACGCTCCGCCGCTGTCGCGGGGCGCGCCTTGCAGGCCGCGGCAGCGCCAGAGTCGCTGCCTCTTCGTCCCGTCCCGGCCTGCGCAGGCAGGCCGGGAGCCGCGGTCCTCCGCCCCTGCACCGGGGAGGGACCCGTTGCTGGGTTCCAGGGTCAGCCGGGCAGCAGGGCGCGGACCGCCGCATCGACCACCAGCATCAGCACCGAATAGATCAGCGAGCCCAGCAGCGCGGCCCAGAAACCGTCCACCGTGAAGCCCTGGAGCACGCCGGAAGCCGCCCAGAACAGCAGCGCGTTGATCACGAACAGGAACAGCCCCAGCGTGACGATGGTGACCGGCAGCGTCAACACCACCAGCACCGGTCGCAACAGCACGTTGAACAGACCGATGACGGCAGCGGCGATCAGCGCCGCGCCAAAGCCCTGCAGCTGAACACCCGGGTAGATGTAGGCCACCAGCAGCAGGGCGCAGGCGGCCAGCAGCCATTTCACGATCAGTCGCATGTCGGGTCCAGTCGGCGGGTAGGTGGATCGGTGTGAAGACGGTCGACCCCATCATAGACCGCTGTACCGCCAGCGTTCCGTCTCTTCAGCGGGCAATGCCCGGCGCCTGCGGCGGTGGGCGCTCTGTGGCTATCATGGCGCTCCCTTTTTTACCGCACCATGGCTGGCATCCACATCACCGACATTGAGGCCGCGATCAACCACTGGCGCGAGCGCTCGCCCTCGCCCGACGGCGTGTCGCTGTG
>JALORL010000350.1 GCA_025458915.1 Hydrogenophaga sp. | reverse complement strand
GTCGGGGTTCAGGTTGATGAGTGGCTCGCTGCCGAAGAACGCACCGACGGTGCGCCGGATCACCGGCATGCGGGTCGAGCCGCCCACCATCACCACACCTTTGACCTCGTCCTTGGTCACGCTGGCGTCGCGAAGCACCTTGCGCACGGCGTTCATGGTCCGGGCGGTGAGTGCAGCAGTGCATTGCTCAAACTGCTCCACCGTGACGGTTTGCACCAGCTCCTGCTCCTGGAGCTTGAGGATGAAGCACGCCTGTGTGGCGGTTGAGATTGCCTCCTTCACCCGACGGGCTTCGGCATGGGCCGCAGCACGTTCGGAAGCGCTCAGCGCTCCGGGAACCCCGTGCTGTTCGAGCACCCAGGCAGCCAGCGCCTGGTCGTAGTCGTCGCCACCCAGCGCCGAATCGCCGCCGGTGGCCATCACTTCAAACACGCCGCGCGTCAACCGCAGGATGGACACATCAAAGGTTCCACCGCCCAGGTCATAAATGGCGTAGATCCCCTCGCTGCCGTTGTCGAGGCCGTAGGCGATCGCTGCGGCCGTGGGCTCGTTGATGAGCCGCAGCACGTTGATGCCGGCCAACTGGGCGGCATCCTTGGTGGCCTGGCGCTGGGCGTCGTCGAAATAGGCCGGCACCGTGATGACGGCGCCATAGAGCTCGTCGTCGAAACTGTCTTCCGCGCGGAACCGCAGGGTCGCCAGGATTTCGGCGCTGACCTCCATCGGGGTCTTGCGGCCTGCAATCGTTTCCACCACGGCCATGCCGTCCTGGTCCGCCACCCGGTAGGACAGCCGGTCCACATCAGCCACCTGCGCGCGCGTTCGTCCCATCAACCGCTTCACGGAACTGATGGTGTTGTCCGGGTCCTGTACCTGCGCTGCCAGGGCGTCAAAACCGATCTGTCGACCCGACCCGCCGCCGGCCGGATCAAGATACCGCACCACACTGGGCAGGATCACGCGACCGTCGGCAGCAGGCAGACACTCTGACACCCCGTGTCGCACCGCTGCCACCAGCGAATGCGTGGTGCCCAGATCGATGCCCACCGCCACGCGGCGCTGGTGCGGATCAAGGGATTGGCCGGGTTCGGAGATTTGCAGGAGCGCCATGGGCAGAAAGTCGGGTCGGTTGCGGAAAGCCGGTTATTGTCCCAGCACTTCCATGCGGTTCTCGACGTCGCTGGCAAAGCGCTCAATGAACATGAGGGCTCTGACCTGCTGCGCCACCGCAGGCCAGTTTTTATCGGTGTCGGCGGTGGTGGCCAGATCCTTGAGCAGGTTGCGCCGCGTGGCGGCCACTTCATCGGCCATGCGCTCCAAGGCGTCGAGTGTGCTGGCGTCTTCCAGTTCTTCGCGCCATTGCATCTGCTGCATCAGAAACTCCACGGGCGCTCCGTTCATCTCGCACAGGTAAGCCGCGCGTTTGAGCGGATCTTTCAGGCGCTGGTAAGCCTCATTGATGCGGACCGACCACTGCATGGCTTGGCGCTGGGTCTGCGCGTCGGCCGCGGCGTGCCGGTCCGGGTGCACTTCGCGCTGCAGGCTTTTCCAGCGCTCGTCGAGCGTTGCGCGGTCCAGTTCGAAACGCGGGCTCAGGTCAAAGATTTCAAAGTCGTTGGATTGCAGGTTCATGCGACGGCAGCCCGCAGGCCACACTCAGATGCGGAAACTCTCGCCACAACCGCAACGGTCGCGCTCATTGGGGTTGTTGAACCGGAAGCCTTCGTTGAGACCTTCGCGCACGAAATCGAGTTGGGTGCCGTCGATGTAGGCCAGACTTTTGGGGTCCACCAGCACCTTCACGCCGTTGTCCTCGAACACCACATCCTCGGGCGCAACTTCGTCGGCGTATTCCAGCTTGTACGCCAGACCGGAACACCCGGTGGTTTTCACCCCCAGGCGAACGCCCACGCCCTTGCCGCGCTTGGCAATGTAGCGGTTGACGTGGCGGGCAGCAGCTTCAGAAATCGAGATGGCCATGGCGGTCGGTTCGTTGCGCTGCCGATACCCGAGAAACCGCAATGGACTGCGGCTCGGGGTGGCGTGCGCGAATAAAAGATCAGTTCAAGTGCTTTTTGCGGTAGTCCTCGACGGCCGCCTTGATGGCGTCTTCCGCCAGGATGGAGCAGTGGATCTTCACCGGCGGCAACGCCAGTTCTTCCGCAATTTCGCTGTTCTTGAGGGAAGCAGCCTGGTCGAGCGTTTTGCCCTTGACCCATTCGGTCACCAGCGAAGACGACGCAATGGCAGATCCGCAACCGTAGGTCTTGAAGCGGGCGTCCTCAATCACACCCGTGGCCGGATTGACCTTGATCTGCAGCTTCATCACGTCGCCGCAGGCCGGCGCACCCACCATGCCTGTACCGACAGAGTCGTCGCCTTTGTCGAACGAACCCACGTTGCGGGGGTTTTCGTAGTGGTCCACCACTTTTTCAGAATAAGCCATGTGATTTCCTTTCCTGACACGTTGCGTTGACCGATGCCGCGTCCAGAGACCTCTCAGAACCGGCTTTGCCGGGCCGCTGCCATCGGCTCCCTTGCGGGGTCGCGCACAGCGGCACGGGGGTTTCCCTATCTCAATGCGCAGTCCATTGGATGGTGGACAGGTCCACACCATCCTTGAACATTTCCCACAGCGGCGACAGTTCGCGCAGCTTGGCCACGTTTTCACGGATGGTGGCCACGGCGTAGTCGACCTCCTCTTCGGTGGTCCAACGCCCGATGGTCATGCGCAGGCTGCTGTGGGCGAGCTCGTCGCTGCGACCGAGTGCACGCAGCACATAGCTGGGCTCCAGGCTGGCCGAGGTGCAGGCAGAACCCGAAGACACGGCCAGTCCCTTGATGCCCATGATCAGGGACTCGCCTTCCACATAGTTGAAGCTCATGTTGAGGTTGTGCGGAACACGGCGGGTTTCATGGCCGTTGATGAACACCTCTTCAATGTCCTTGAGGCCCGCCAGCATGCGGTCGTGCAAGGCACGGATGCGCTTGTTTTCCGCGTGCATCTCCTCTTTGGCAATGCGGTAGGCTTCACCCATGCCCACGCACTGGTGGGTGGGCAGCGTGCCCGAACGCATGCCGCGCTCATGGCCACCGCCGTGCATCTGCGCTTCGATGCGCACCCGCGGCTTGCGGCGCACAAACAACGCTCCGATGCCCTTGGGGCCGTAGGTCTTGTGGCTGGTCAAGCTCATCAGATCGACAGGCAATGTCTGGAGGTCGATATCGACCCGGCCAGTGGCCTGCGCAGCATCGACGTGGAAGATCAC
>JALORL010000108.1 GCA_025458915.1 Hydrogenophaga sp. | reverse complement strand
TCCTGCAACGCCTGCCAGGTGTAGGCGCCGGCACTGACCGACCACGGGCCGCTGGACCAGCCCAGCACCGCATCGCTGGGCAGCAGCCGGGTCAGCAGCGACGTTTCCGTGCGGGGGAAATCGCGCCAGTAGTTGTTGTCGCTCACCCGGTTCAGGTTGAGCCGCAGCCCCACCGGGGTGGTGAAACTGAGCGGAAACTGCTGGCCGTGCTGGATGGAATAAGCCCAGCGGTCGTCGTCGCGCAGACGGTCGGACGGCATGTAGGCAGCGCGCACCTGCCCCGTGTAGGTGGGTTGCAGGTAGCGGAATTCGCCGGCCAGATCGACACCGCGCTTGCTCATGACCGTGGGCGAGAGCGTGGCGTCGAAGTTGGGTGCAAGGTTCAGGTAATAGGGGGTCGTGACCTGCACGCCGCTCTGGCTGTCGATGCTGAGGGACGGGGGCAGGGCGCCGGTCTTGCGCTTGTCGGACAGGGGAAAACTCAGATACGGCGCAGCGAGGAACGGCACGCCCTTGAATTCGAGTACGCCACCGGTGGCCGTCCCCACTTCTTCGACGTTGTCGAGTTCGACCTTGCTGGCCCGCACCAGCCAGTCCGGTGCCCATGGCAGGCCCGGGGTGCGCGGGCAGGTGGAGTAGCGGGCCTCGTGGGCGAGCAGCTTGTCGTCGGGCAGGAAGTCGACGCGGCTGGCTTCACCGAACCCTTCGGTGCGGGGCAACGAGAAGGTGGGCTGCTTGAAGTGGCCTTCCTTGGTCTGGGTGTTGATCTGCAGCTCGGGCCCTTCGAAGCGGTCGCCGTTGCGGTTGATCAGCACATTGCCGGTGGCTTTGGCGTCGTTGGTGCGGCGGTCGAATTCAAGCCGGTCGGCGCGGATCACGGTGTCGTGCCGGCGCAGTTCGGCAGCCCCTTCGATGACGGTGACGCCATCGGTCTGGCCTTCGAGCTTGTCGCCCGACAGGAACGTCGGGGCCTGGTCTTCGGCTTCCTTGGACAGGTTCTCCCGCATCAGCGGGGTGGTCTGCAGCCGGATGGCGGGTGCAGCAGCCGGTTCGTCTCCCGACTGGGCCCAGGCCGCGGGGACGCACGCAGTGCCCAGCGCCAGGACCGAGAGCACGCCCTGCAGGCTGCGCACCAGCGGCGTGGGCTCGAACCGCCCACCTGCGGGGCATGAGCGGAGCAATGCGGTGGCAGGAGAGGGGCTGCGGAATGCGCCGATCAACGCCTTGATCGCGCGGGGTCGGATCGTCTCTGTGTTGGCGGGTTTCAAGGCGGTTGTGATCGAAAAGCGGCCGGCGAACACAGAACGGTGACGGCGCAGTTGGGAAGCATCGGCAGTTTCTGCGCGGCTGGGCACGGCAGAAACTCCCGGGCGTCGGGTTTGTAAAATCCAAGCGATTATCCTATGCCAACTCTCTTTCGCACCATGGTTTGCACCATGCCGCCAGCACCTTGAATCCGATGTCCACTGCGAAAGACACCCCCCAGCCCGCCGCGTCCGTTGTCTGGCCGGACAGCCTGCGCAAATCCCGCTTCGACACCTGGCTCGCGTCGGTGCAGGACGCACAGGGTCTGTTGGCCCACACGCTGCGGCCGGCGTCGGCCGATGCGAGCTTCCGGCGCTACCTGCGCATCGACACCCTGTCCGGGGCCAGCTGCATCGTCATGGATGCGCCGCCCGAGCGGGAAAACTGCCAACCATACGTGCACGTGGCCGGGCTGATGCGCGAAGCCGGCCTGCAGGTGCCCGAGGTGCTGGCCTGGGACGAGGCACAGGGCTTCATGTTGCTGAGCGATCTGGGCCACCACACGATGCTCGACGCCATGGACACCACCAACGCCCAGGCCAACCTGGAGCGTTACCAGCAGGCGCTGGACGCTCTGCTGGCCTGGCAGCTGGCGTCGCGGCCAGGCGTGTTGCCGGCGTATGACGAAGCGCTGCTGCGCCGCGAACTGCAGCTGTTTCCCGACTGGTACCTGCAGCAACACAAGGGCCTGACCCTGAGCGATGCCCAGGCCAACCTGCTGAAGAACACCTTCGACACGGTGGTGAAGCACAACCTGGCCGCGCCCCTGGTGTACGTGCACCGAGACTTCATGCCGCGGAATCTGATGGTCCCCCACGCTGCGCCGTTGCACGGGTCGCTGCCCGCAGAGGGGGCTGATTCGCCCTGGGGCGGCTCGGCGGCGAATCGTTCTGCGGCCCAACAGCTGGGTGTGCTCGACTTCCAGGACGCGGTCTACGGCCCGATCACCTATGACATTGCCAGCCTGATGCGCGACGCCTTCCTGAGCTGGGACGAAGACTTCGTGATCGACGTGACGGTGCGCTACTGGGAAAAGGCGCGCAAGGCCGGCCTGATGGACTTCGAGGACTGGCACAGCGATTTCGGCGCCTTCTACCGCAGCGTCGAATGGATGGGCCTGCAGCGGCACCTGAAGGTGGCGGGCATCTTCGCGCGCCTGACGCTGCGTGACGGCAAGCCCAAGTACCTGGCCGACGCGCCGCGCTTCATCGGCTACATCCGCGGCACCGCCCACCGCTACCGCGCGCTCGGGCCGTTCCTGAAGATGCTGGACGAGATCGAGGGACTGCAGGCCGCATCGGGCTACGCGTTCGGCCGGGTCTGAACGCACGATGCCGCGCTTCTACTGCCCGGTGCCCCTGTCCAACGGACAGACGCTGGACCTGCCGCCAACGGCTGCCCGCCATGTGCAGGTGCTGCGGCTGCAACCCGGCCAAACCATCACCCTGTTCAATGGCGAAGGCGGTGAGTGGGAGGCCACGGTGGCGCGCATGGGCCGCAGCGACGTGGAGGTGTTGCTGGGCGAGCACCGTGCGATCGAACGCGAACCCAAGCGCGCAGTGCACCTGGCGGTGGGCATGCCAGCCAACGACCGCATGGACTGGCTGATCGAGAAGGCGACCGAACTGGGGGTGCGCAGCGTGCAACCGCTGCACACGGCCCACAGCGTGCTGCGCCTGTCGGGGGAGCGTGCCGAGAAGAAGCGCCTGCACTGGCAGTCGGTGGCGGTGGCCGCCTGCGAGCAGTGCGGTGCCAACCGGGTGCCGGTGGTGCACGCCGTCAGCGATCTTTCGACTTGGCTCGACGGCCTGGCGCCCGGGCGCCCGGACCAGCCAGGCCTGCGCTGTCTGCTGTCCTTGCGTGAGGGTACCCAAGTGCTGGGCGCGCTTTTGGGCCATGCAGACCCGGATGCACCGCTGCTCTTCCTGAGTGGGCCGGAGGGGGGGCTGAGTCCCCAGGAAGAGGAACGCACTGTGCAGGTCGGCTTTTCTGCCGTGTCACTCGGCGCGCGGGTGCTGCGCGCCGAGACGGCGGCCCTGTCGGCGCTGGCCCTGGCCGTTCAACCCGCGGTCTGATGGCGGTCTGACGGCGGCACTGTATAAACAGCCGCTTATGAACAAGAATCTCTGGCTGCTGGCCGCCGCGCAAGGCCTGTTTCTCACCAACAACGTGGTGTTCATCGCCATCAACGGGCTGGTGGGGCTGTCGCTGGCGCCGCTGGGCTGGATGGCCACGCTGCCGGTGATGGGCTATGTGGTGGGCGGTGCGCTGTCCACGCCGCTGGTGGCGCGCACGCAGACGGCGTTCGGGCGCAAGGGCTCGTTCCTGATCGGCCTGGGGGTGGCCTTTGCTTCGGCCCTGTTGTGCTTCTGGGCCGCCTGGGCGTCGAATTTCTGGATGCTGGTGGCGGCCACGGTGGTGGCGGGCTATTACAGCGCCAACGGACAGCTGTACCGCTTTGCTGCGGCCGAGTTGAGCGCGCCGGCTTTCCGTGAAAAGGCGGTGTCGCTGGTGCTGGCCGGCGGCCTGGTGGGCGCCGTGCTCGGGCCAAATCTGGCCAGCCGCACCCGCAATCTGTTCGAGGTGCCGTTTGCCGGTGCCTACCTGGCCCTGGCCGTGGTGGCGCTGGTGTCGATGGCCGTCATGGCATTCGTGCGGTTCCCGCCCGTGCCACCGCGTGCGCCCGGAGCCGACGGCGGCCGGCCCCTCTGGGAGATCATGAAGCAGCCGGTTTTCATCGTCGCCACCGCCGGGGCGGCGCTGGGCTACGGGGTGATGAACCTGCTGATGGCGGCCACGCCGCTGGCCATGCAGGTGTGCGGCTTCGCGTTCGACGACGCCGCTCTGGTGCTGGAATGGCATGTGATCGGCATGTTCGCGCCAGGATTCTTCACCGGTCATCTGATCAAGCGCTTCGGCACGCTGACCATCATGGGTGTGGGCGTTCTGCTCAACGTGGCGTGCATCGGCATTGCGCTCTCCGGAGTGGAGCTGCACCAGTTCCTGATCGCACTGTTCCTGCTGGGGGTGGGATGGAACTTCCTGTTCACCGGCAGCACCACGCTGGCGCTGCAGGCCTACCGCCCGGAGGAAAAAGACCGCGCGCAGGCGGCGATCAACTTCTTTGTGTTCGCCACCATGGCACTGACCTCGTTTGCATCCGGGGCACTGGTCACCACGCAGGGCTGGCAGTGGCTCAACATGGGCTCGTTGGCGCCGGTGGCGTTGACCGGCATGGCTCTGGTGTGGCTTGCGTGGGGCCGGCGCACCGCCCACAATCCGACGTGATCCACCGCCGGGCGGTGCGTGGGCACCAACGCGTTATTGACCGAAAGTGAACAACGACATGGGACTCTTGGATGCATTGATCGGCGCAGCGGGCCAGACCGCGCAGGGGCAGGGCCAACCGGCGGGACCAGGCGCTGCCGGCGGCATGGACGCACAGATGCTGATTGGGGTGGTGATGGCCCTGGTGAACCAGGCGGGTGGCCTGCAGGGCCTGTTGGCCAGGCTGCAGGCGGGCGGGCTGGGGGAAGCGGCGCAGTCGTGGGTGGGTACCGGTGCCAACCGTCCGGTATCGGCCGAGCAGCTCGGCGGTGCGCTCGGTCCGGACCTGATGGACCTGGTGGCGCGGCAGATGGGCGGCAATGCACAGCAGGCCTCGGGCACGCTGGCCGAGTTGCTGCCCGATCTGATCGACCGGCTCACACCGCAGGGACAGCTGCCGGCCGACAGCGGGTCGGGCGGGCTCGGCGATCTGGGTGCCCTGCTGGGCGGCGGCGCCGGTGGTCGGCCGCCCAACGCCGGCGACCTCATGGGCATGCTGGGGGGCTTGCTCAGACGCTGACCGGCATCGGGCGTCGGCGGGGCGCCGGCCGCTCAGGCGGTGGCGGGTGCCTGCCGGTCCAGCCAGTCCTGCAGGGTCTTGAAGACCTCGGTCGGATCGGTTTCGTTGAAGATCTCGTGGTAGAGATCCTGGAAGCAGCGGGCAGTCACCCGGCTCGTGGGCGCGGATTCGGCAAAGTCTCCGCTGCCCTGCGGACTCACCAGTTTGTCCTTGCCAGCGTACATCAGCAAGGTAGGCACGCGCCAGCGCGGCGCATCTTCCAGCACCTCGGCACCGTTGTCGATGATGAAGCGCGCCAGCCGCGCGGTGATGCGGTCGTGCACCCGGCGGTCGCGCAGGTACGCTTCGATCACCTCGGTACTGTGCGAAATCTTGGTGACATCGAGCCGGTTGGACAGGGCCAGATCGGGCACGAAGCGGTACAGCAGGTCGATGCCCTTGCGCCTCAGGGGCCCAATGCCGGTGGCCAGCGCGGGCGATGACAGCACCAGCCCGTCCACCGGCGCCATGGCGCGCTGCACAAAAGCGGACGCCACCAGGCCACCCATGCTGTGGCCCATGAGGATCAGCGGGCACGACCAGGGCTCGGCAACGTGGCGCCGCGTGTCGTCCAGCACCTCGGCCAGGTCGTCGAGCAGGGCGTCGTCGTAGGGCAGGGCCCCAGGGTTGCCGCCGGAGTCCCCGTGGCCGCGCTGGTCGTAGGCGCGCGCACAGAAGCCCCACTCGTTCAGGCGGTTCGCCACGGCGTCGTAGCGCCAGGCGTGTTCGCCCAGTCCGTGCACGATCAACACCACGCCGCGCGGGCGCCGCCGGTACGGCAGCGCCCAGTCGTAGATGGCCAGGTTCAAGCCATCGCGCAGGGTGAAGGGGCCCTGGGTGGGGTCGGACATGGCGCGGTTCGCCGATCCTTCAGCCGCGCACATCCACAGAAGCGCTGGGGGTTTTGGTGGGGGTCATGACGAAACAGCCGGACGGGCTCAGGGCATGCACGCGATCACCTGGGCCACCGACGCGGTAAGCCGGCGGGCGTAGTCCAGATGCAGGAATTCGTTCGGGCCATGCGCATTGCTCTTGGGACCGAGCACGCCACACACCATCATCTGCGCGGTGGGGAAGCCTTTGCTGAGCATGTTCATCAGCGGAATGGTGCCGCCCTGGCCAATGGTGCCGCAGCCGGCACCGAAGTGGGCCTGGGAGGCGTCCTGCAGTGCGCGCTCGAACCAGGGGGTGGTGGCCGGCGCGTTCCAGCCGCTGGCCGCGCCCTCGCCCTCGAAGGTCACCTTGGCCTGATAGGGCGCGTTGTCTTCCAGCAGCGCCTTGAGTTCCTGCACCGCGGCCGGCGCATCCACCAGGGGGGGCAGACGCAGGCTGAGCTTGAAGGCGGTGTAGGGGCGCAGCACATTGCCGGCGTTCTGCAAGCTGGGAAAACCTTCGGCGCCGGTGACGCTCAGCGTGGGCCGCCAGGTGCGGTTGAGCAGGGCGTCCACCGGGTCGGTGGTGGTGGGCAGGGCAAACAAGGTGCTGCCGCCGCAGTCGTGGTGCGCCCAAGGGAAGCGCTTGTGGATTTCATCGCCCAGGATGGCGGCGGTGGCGCGGGCCTGCGCGACGCGCTCGGCCGGCACCTCGCAGTGGAAGCTCGCCGGCAGCAGGCGGCCGGTGGCGCTGTCTTCCAGCCGGTCCAGCACCTGGCGCATGATGCGAAAGCTCGATGGCACCAGGCCGGAGGCATCGCCGGAGTGGATGCCTTCGGTGAGCACCTCGACCTTGAGCACGCCGCTGGCCATGCCGCGCAGGCTGGTGGTGAGCCAGAGCTGGTCGTAGTTGCCGGCGCCGCTGTCCAGGCAGATCACCAGGCCCACGTCGCCCAGCCGGGTGCGCAGCGCGTCCACGTAAGGGAGCAGGTCGCCAGAGCCGCTCTCTTCGCAAGTTTCTATGAGGCCGACGATGCGCGGGTGCGCCACGCCCTGGGCCTTGAGCGCCTGCACCGCCGCGATGCTGGCGTAGAGGGCATAGCCGTCGTCGGCGCTGCCCCTGCCGTAAAGCTTGCCATCATCGATCTTCGGGGTCCACGGGCCGAGGTCGCTGCGCCACCCGGTGAATTCGGGTTGTTTGTCCAGGTGGCCGTACATCAGAACGGTCTGGCCGGAAGCCGGGGCGGGCGTGCCGTCTTTCCCGGCGCTGGCCGGCACCTCGAAGAACAGCACCGGGGTGCGCGGCTGGCCGTGGGCGTCGTTGAGGCGGATGACCTCCAGCGTGAGGCCTTCCACCTTTTGCGCGGCCACCCACTCGGCGGCGGACTGCAGCACGCGCTCCAGCAGGCCGTGGCGGGCCCAGTCGGGGTCGAAGGCGGGCGACTTGGCCGGCACTTCGATGTAGCGCTGCAGTTCGGGAACGATG
>JALORL010000107.1 GCA_025458915.1 Hydrogenophaga sp. | reverse complement strand
ACCACGCTGGAAGCGCTGGCCAAGCTCAAGCCCGTGGTGCGCCCGGACGGCAGCGTGACGGCCGGCAACGCCAGCGGCGTGAACGACGGTGCCTGCGCCGTGCTGCTGGCCAGCGCCGCGTCTGCCGATCGCCATGGGCTCACGCCCCGCGCCCGTGTGGTGGGCATGGCCACGGCTGGTGTGGCACCGCGCATCATGGGCATCGGCCCCGCGCCGGCCACGCTGAAGGTGCTGGCGCAGACCGGGCTCACGCTGGCTCAGATGGACGTGATCGAACTGAACGAAGCCTTTGCCTCGCAGGGCCTGGCCGTGCTGCGCCAGCTGGGCCTGGCCGACGACGACGCACGCGTGAATCCGCAAGGCGGCGCCATCGCACTGGGCCACCCGCTGGGTGCCAGCGGCGCGCGGCTGGTGACGACCGCCGTGGCCCAATTGCACCGCACCGGCGGGCGCTACGCGCTGTGCACCATGTGCATCGGTGTGGGTCAGGGCATCGCGCTCATCGTCGAACGTGTGTGACGCCGACCTGCCATGCTGCAACCGAGCCAATCTTCCCCAGTCTCACTGGCTACCGCGCGCGGCGTGTTCCGCGTCACGATCGACGGCGATGCCGGCGCACCGGCGCTGATCCTGTCCAACTCGCTGGGCACCACGCTGGAGATGTGGGATCCGCAGGTCGCCGCATTCTCCGAACACCACCGGCTGATCCGGTACGACACCCGCGGCCACGGCGGCAGCCCGGTGACGCCAGGCCCCTACAGCTTCGCCGATCTGGGCCAGGACGTGCTGGCCGTGCTGGACGCCTTGGGGGTCGCACGGGCCGCGTTCTGCGGCATTTCGATGGGGGGGCACACCGGCCTTTGGCTGGGCATCCATGCCGGCAGCCGCTTCAACGCCATCGCCGTCTGCAACAGCGCCGCACTGATCGGCACGGCGCAAGGCTGGAACGATCGGGCGGCGATGGTGCGTGAGGGCGGTCAGGCTGCCATGCAGAGCCTGGCTGCGTCGTCGCCAGCCCGCTGGTTCAGCGCCGACTTTGTGTCCGCGCAACCGGCCATCGTCGAACGCGCGAAGCACTGGATCGCTGCCATTGCGCCGCAAGGCTACGCCGCGTGCTGCGAAGCGCTCGCTGCATCCGACCTGCGCGAGGACCTGCACCGCATCAAAACGCCCACGCTGCTCCTGGCGGGCGCAGCCGACCCGGTCACCACCGTTGCCGATGCCCAGGCCATGCAGCAGGGTATCGCTGGTGCGCAGCTGGCCGTGATTCCAGCTTCGCATCTGTCCAACCTGGAGGCGCCCCAGGCGTTCGACCAGGCTGTGCTTCGTTTTCTTTCAACCCCACAGCCCTCTGCCTGATCAAAAGGACATCCCATGCTTTATCTGGTTCACATGGTCGTCGACATTCCATCCACGCTCGCACCGGAAGAGGCCGCACGCATCAAGGCAGAGGAGAAGTCCTACTCGCAGCAATTGCAGAGTTGCGGAAAATGGCCTCACCTCTGGCGCGTGGTGGGTGAATACGCCAACTACAGCGTGTTCGACGTGGAGAGCAATGACGAACTGCACAACATCCTGAGCAACCTGCCGCTGTTTCCGTTCATGAAGATCACGGTCACGCCGCTGGCCAGGCATCCGTCGTCCATCTTCTAGTCCCTGGAGCCATTCACTGTCGAACCCTGGCCCCGCCTGACCTGCCCCCCACCAGCCTTACCAGTCTGAACTTTGAAGGTCCGTCAAATGTCCATTAGGCTGGCCTGAGCTAGGACATACTGACGAGGGGTATCTGGCGCCACCGGAGACAGCTTGCCACTTTGTTTGTAGTCGCTTTGCAAACCGCAATCGTTCTGGGGTTCCCGTCTGCGACTTTGACGGGAGCGCTCATTCATTGGGCAGCTCTTGAGGCCGCATGAATGCTGCTGCATCGTTTACGACTTTGTTTGCGAGGAACACCGATGTTCACGGGCAATAGAGTCTGAGACGGCGCAACATAGTCTGAGACAAGGCAACAGAGTCTGAGACAAAGTGCGCTGAAGAACTCCCGGACTGTCACAAAGTCTTGTCGGAGAGAGCAGCGGTTCAGTACGCGACCCTCAACAGAGGTGTGTCGTCCAGTGACTGTTGCCGCAAGGAGACTTGCTCATCAGCGCCAGGGAGCATTGATCCAGCTGCTGGGGCAACGCTACCGCGATGCCGGTCTGGTCGGTAGGCCGGGTTCCGGACTGTGGTCTGGCCCTGCCAGCCGGTTTGCGGCGGTCAGTGGGCCTGGTGCGCCTCGGCATCTTCCGCGTTGATGTCCACTTGCTCGGGTTCGAACATCGGGGGCGGTGTGCGGGGCTGGTAATGCAGGGCTTTGGCCACGTCGGTGGGGCCGTACCGCAGGGCGGACGGCGCCAGCAGGTTGTGTTGCGCAACAAACCACAGCAGGGTGCCTGCAAGCATGAGGGTGTTGAGCGCTTGCGAGGGAATGGGGGGGTGTGCGGTGGTGCGCATGGCGGTGCTCCTTTGACAGCCTCCCACGCTAGTCGCAAAGACCGTTTCGATCAAGCCAAAACCCTTTGCAGTCGTTGCGTTCATCGGCCGGGGCAGCCTTTGCTTGCGCGGGCGCTGGCCTTGGCGCCGCAGCGAACGAAAACCGGTGGTGGCGATGGTGGTGCAGCCCCGCTAGATTTTTCTCGTTACTTGTTGAAACACGAAACGGGGTGCACCATGAAATGCGTTTTTCCACTGCTGGTTGGCATGGTCATGGCTGGAAATGCCATGGCCGATGAATACCTCAAGCCCGAACAGATCCAGAGCCTGCTGGTTGGCAAGAAGGTGATCGGGCAGGTGGGGGGCGGCATGTTCGACTTCCAGATGAACGCAGACAAAACCGCAACAACGTCTGCAGCCGGCGGCGACACCGGCACGTGGCGCTTCTCGGAAGACGGTTACTGTGCCACGTGGACCAAGATCAGGGCCGGTGTCGAGCGCTGCTTCAAGGTGTCCAAAGTCGGTATCAGCTATTTCGTTGTCGCACCCGATGGCTCGCGCACGCGTCTCGTGCGCATCGATCCCGCGGAGCCGGCTGCGGCCCAGCCAGCATCCCCGGTCGCGCCAGCTGCAACCTCTGCGGCTCCAGCGGCCGCGCAGCCCTCCGTTCCCGCTGCCGGGGCTGTGGCGTCTCCGGCACCGGTGCCTGCGCCAGCTGCCGCGGCACCGGCCCAGCAGCCCCAGGGAGCGGAGCAGCGGTTGAAGCAGGCCAAGGATCTGCTCGACAAGAACCTCATCACCCAGCAGCAGTACGACGAGTTCGTCGCACGCATCATGAAAGAGATGTAGGCGGCTGGATGGCCCGCAGGGCAGACACTGCAAGGGGGCGCCGTGGTGCCAGGCCGGTGCACGCCTGGCCCGTCAGGACGCCGTTCAGGGGCGGCGGATCTCCAGGGCGAAACTGCCATCGGTGACTGCCCAGGCGGTCGTTCTGCCTTCGGTGGCCTCGTCGCGGATGGTGCCAGCGAAGCTGCCGCGCAGGATGCCTTCGGACACGCTCGCGATGTTGACCCGGAAGTCCTGCTCGGGTCCCAGCGTCGACACGTAGTTTTCGTCCACCGATGGGCTGTACCGGAAGAAGAGGGTGTCGCCAGGTTCGCCGTAGGTGCCGGGCGCTATGGGGCGGTCGTCCACGATCTGGATCGACATCGACGGAAATCCGGTATTGCCCTGGATGGCGCCCGCCACCAGCAGGCGGTCGGGTCCGCCCTGTTGGACATACAGGGCAGCCACGGCAAAGTTGCTGAACGAGACCACCTGACCGTTGATGCGCGCCTGCATGAACAGGCCACCGGCGCCGCCTTCGGAAGAATCATCGGACCCGCCACCACCACCGCACCCCGCCAACCCGGCGGTGATGGCCAGCAGCAAGGCGGACTGGATGGCGTTGCGGCGTGTTGGCATGCCAACCGGAACCGGGACAGGGGTCATGCAGGGTCTCTTGTGAAAAAGCATGGGAAGAAGCGGGCGCGTTGATCTCGGATGTTGCGACCGGCGAACGCGCCAGCACCAAGGCCACCCATTGGACCGGAGGGTTCCATGCGGCTCAATAGACCTTCGGTGCATGGGGCACGGTCCGCCCGCACCGCCCGCACCGCGCGACCGGCCGGTTTGGCAGCGCTTCACCCGCAGCCCTGCGTTCAGCGGGCGCCGGCCTTCTCCAGCAATGCCACCATGGCCGCGAAACCGCGTGCCCGGGCCAGGGTCAACGGCGTCTGGCCGGCGCGGTCGGTGAGGGCCGTGCTGGCGCCGGCGTCGAGCAGGGCCGTCAGGGTCGCCTGGTGGCGCGGGCCGCCGTCGCCGAGCACGATGGACTCGATCAGCGCGGTCCAGTGCAGGTTGTTCACATGGTCCAGCGGCGCGCCGGCCGCAATGAGCTGCCGCACCACGCCGTCGTGCCCGAGGTGGGCCGCCGCAATCAGCGCGGTGCCGTCGTAGCGGCTGGTGACCTGGCGGGCGCTGGCGCCGAGCTCGAGCAGCACGGCCAGCGTGGCCTCGTCGTCGGCCACGGCGGCGATGGTGACGGCGTCGTACCGGTCGCGGTCCAGCCGGTTGAGGTCGGCGCCGGCGGCCACCAGCGCGCGGATGGCCTCGCGCTGGCGCGCAAAGGTGGCCACGTGCAGCGGGGTGCGGCCGTTGCCGTCGGTGGTCTCCAGGGCCGCGCCGGCCTTGGCCAGTGTGCGGATCTTGGCTGCGTCGCCCCGGTGGGCCGCAGCGTGCAGACCGCTGTAGGCGGCCGCTTCGGCGGCACTGGGAGCGACTTGCGCCTGCGCCATGCCGGCGCCGCAGGCCAGCGCCGTGGCCATCACCAGGGCATGTGCCATTTTCATTTCAGCAGCTCCGCCACCTGGGCCAGCGCGGCGTTGGCGCACTGCTCGTCCAGATGGCCACCGGGTGCACCCCCCACGCCCACGGCGCCGATCACCTCGTTGCCAGCGCGGATCGGAACGCCGCCACCCAGCACCAGAAAGCCGGGAATATCGACCAGCGTGGCCGCGCCGGGGTTCTTCTGCACCGCCTCCAGCATGGCGCCGGTGGCGTTGCGGGCGGATGCCGAGGTGTAGGCCTTGCCTTGTGCGGCTGCCACGGTGTGCGGGCCGGCGGCATCGGCCCGTTGCAGCGCGCGCAGCTGGCCGGCACGGTCCACGACGGCGGCGGTCACGTTGTGGTTGTTGGCGGCGCAGGCCGCCACGGTGGCGCTGGCGATGCGGTTGGCCAGTTCCAGCGACATGTTCTTTTCGGTGCGTACGGCTTGTGCGCTGGCGCCGCTGGCCATCAGAAGCAGGGCGATGGCGGCGGCGGTGGTGTTGAATTTCATGCGGTTCTCCTGGGGCTTTCGTTGGGGGTGGTGCGGTTCGATCAACCGTGCCGCCACTGTAGGAAAAGCCCCGCCGCGCGGCCATTCGGACGGTTACGCGCGGGCCTCCGTAGAACTACGGAGCCGCCCTCACGGCGTGGGGCTGTCGTCCGCTTCCACCAGCGCCGCGTAGTGCCGGATCAGGTGCGCCAGCGATTCCACCTGCAGCTTGGCGAACAGGTTGGCGCGGTGGGTTTCGACCGTGCGCGGGGACAGGGTCAGCGCACGCCCGATGTCCTTGTTGGTCAGGCCTTCGACGATGAGCCCCAGCACCTCGCGTTCGCGGGCCGAGAGTTGTGCGTAGCGGTCGCGCGCATGGCGGTCGGCCTGGTGGCGCTCGCGCGAGCGCACGTGCTGGCGCACCGCCTGCTGCAGGGTGTCGATCAGCAGTTCGCGGCACAGCTCCACCGTGCCGTGGCCGGTGAGCATGATCACCGGCTGGTCCACGCCCTGGGCCACCAGCGTGTCGAGCACGCTCAGGCCGCTGATGCCGGGCATGCGCACATCCAGCACGATGGCGCCGATGCCTTCGCGGTCGAATCCGTCGAGGAAGGCCTGCGGCTCGGCCCAGGGCATGACGCGCAGGCCCACGGTGCCGATCAGCAGCGCCAGGCTTTCGCGCACGGCGTCGTCGTCGTCGATGAGGTGGATGGTGGGGGAGAGGGTGTTCATGGGGCAGGGCTCAGGGGCAGCGACAGCGTGAACACCGCGCCGCCATCGGACCGGTTGGCCGCCAGCAATGATCCGCCCATGCCCTGCGCCAGCGTTTCGCACAGGGGCAGGCCCAGGCCCAGACCGCCTTCGCGGGTGGAGTAGAAGGGTTCGAACACGCGGCGCAGCACCTCGGGCGGCAGGCCGGGGCCTCGGTCGGCCACCTGCAATGCGCCGAAGGCTCCACGGGCATGCACCTTCAGCGAGAGCGCGCGCTGCGGGGCGGGCACCGTGTCCATGGCCTGCAGCGCATTGAGCAGCAGGTTGTGCACGATCTGGTCGACCGCCACCGGGTCGGCCTGAACCCGCACCGTTTCGGCGGCTTCGATGCGCGGCAGCAGGTTGCGCCGCTGGCACTCGGGTTCCAGCAGGTGCAAGGCGCGCCGGAGGGCGTCGGCCAGGTCCACCGCGCCCTGTGCCAACGCTGCGTCGGGCTGGCGGGGCTGCTCCACCACGGCGCGCAGCCGGCCCACCACGTCGGCAGCGCGGCGGGCCTGGGCAGCGGCCTGCGCCATGGCATTGCGTGCGGTGTCGAGGTCGGCGGGGTCGTCGTTGAGCAGGCGCTGCGCGGCCTGCGTGTTGGCGAGCACGGCGGTCAACGGCTGATTGAGTTCGTGCGCCATGCCGGCCGCCAGTTCGCCCAGCGTGTTCAGCCGCGCCACCTGGCCCAGGCGCAGGAGCTCTTCGGCCCGCTGGCGCGCGGTGCGCTGGCGCTGCAACTGGGCCAGCAGCATTAGCAGCGCCGCCACGGCAGCCACCCAGGCCGCCATTGGACCCCAGGGCAGTTGCGTCCAGCCCAGGCGCTGTTCGGCGATCACTTCGAAGGGCTGGCTGGCAATGTCCAGTGGTTTGGAGAACACGAAGCGCCAGCCGGTGTTCGGTGCGCCCATGTCGGCAGCACCGGCTTGCAGGTCGATGCGGTTTCCGGACCAGCCCAGCGACACACGCACCGCGCTGGTGGCGGGGTCCATCGGCCATTCGGCCCAGGGCACCATGCCGCGCACGGCCAGGGTGAGCGCGTAGCTGCCAGGCTCGGCGGCCATGACCAGCCGGTAGCGTTCCGCGCTGCCATCGGCAGCGGGTGCCATGGCAGGTCGACCGCTGGCGCGGGACCTGGTTTCGGCTGCGGTCAATGCGGGGTCGGGCCATGCCTGATCGCGCTGGCGCCGCTGTACGTCGAGGATGTGGGGGTAGAGGGCTGGCAGGCGCAGCTCGGGGGGGCGCGGGTCGGCAGTGCCGGCCATGGGTTGCAGCAGGGCGAGCGTGTCCAGGATGGCGTCGTGCTGCACCGCCTGCTGGCTCAGGAGCCGGTGCACGATGCGGGCGTCGGTTTCGAACGCGGCCCGCCGCGCTTCGATGGTGTTGCGCGCGATCAGGGCTGCACCTGCGCACGCCACCACCACGCCACCCAGCGTCCACCACCGTTCCTTGCGCCACACAGATCCCATGCGGCGCATTCTGGCACCAAGCCTGCGCCCGGCGCGCTGGGCTTGTGCATGCCACCGCCCGCAGCGCACCGCTGCGGTGCAGCCCCGTGCAGGCCGGAGAACCCCTTCGGGAAATCCCTGATCAAATGTCCTATGAATAAGACCTGAATGTTCTATTGACGGGACATTGCGACTGACTGAGCATTCGGTCATGGACGCGCAACTGCCCCTGCCGAAGTACCACCAGATCTATCTGGTGCTGCGCCAGCGGCTGCGCGACGGCCAGTTCGACGCCGGCCTGCCCGGCGAGCTGGCGCTGATGGAGCAGTTCGGCGTGGCCCGCGTGACGGTGCGGCGTGCGCTGATGCAGCTCGCCGAAGAAGGCCTGATCCGACGCGAGCCCGGCCGCGGCACGCGGGTGGTGCGGCCCCAGGACCTGGACGCGCCCATGCAGGCTTCCACCGTGGCATCGGCCCGGCAGCCGCGGCTCACCGGCCTGCTGGAGAACCTGGTGGCCATGGGCATGCGCACCAAGGTCAAGGTGCTCGCGGTGGAGCGCCTGCGTGCCCCGGCCGATGTGGCCGAGGTTTTGCGCCTGTCGCGCAGCGACTGGGTGCAGAAAGCCGAGCGGGTGCGCAGCACGGCGGATGGTCCGCTGTCCCACATCACGACCTGGGTGCCCGACGCCATTTCTTCCGGCTTCGGCAAGCGCGAGCTCACGCAGAAGCCGCTGCTGGTGCTGCTGGAAGAGTCCGGCGTGAAGGTGGGGCGCGCCGAACAGACCATTTCCGCCCGGCTGGCCGACGTGGCCATGGCCCGGCACCTCGATGTTGCCGTCGGGTCCGCCTTGCTGGCGGTGCGGCGCTTGATCTACGACGAGGACGACCGTCCCGTCCAATGGCTGCATGGCCTGTACCGCCCTGACCGGTACGAATACCAGATGCAGTTGTCCCGCGTTGGCGGCATTGACGCCAAGGTGTGGGTGAGTCAGGAACTCTCCGCCAACTTCCATTGACCTTCGAAAAGGATGCCCCGATGACCACACGTCGCCATTTCATGACCCAGTCCGCCGCTGCGGCGTCGGCCCTTGCGTTTCCCCTGGTGGCCGGCGCGCAGGCCCGCACCGTGAAGGTGGGTGTGCTGCACCCGGTCACCGGCGCACTGGCGTATTCGGGCCAGCAGTGCCGGCTCGGCGCCATGCTGGCCATCGAGGACATCAACAACGCCGGTGGCATCAAGGCCCTGGGCGGCGCCAAGATCGAAGCCCTGCTGGGCGACGCGCAGTCCAACCCGCAGGCCGGCACCGCCGAGATCGAGAAGATGAACGAGGCCGGCGTGAGCGCGGTGGTGGGCGCGTTTGCTTCCGCCATCTGCCTGGCCACCACACAGGCTGCGGCCAAGTACAACCTGCCCCACGTGGTGGACGTGGGTGTGGCCGACCAGATCGTGGAGCGCGGCCTGAAGAACACCTTCCGCTTCGGCCCCGGCTACCGCACCTGCGCCCAGACCTCGGTGGCCAGCCTGCACGCGCTCAACACCGCCGCCGGCAAGCCGGCGCGCACCGTGATGATCGTGCACGAGGAGTCTCTGTTCGGCACCGGTACGGCCAACCTGCTGGCCAAGGAACTGCCGGGCTATGGCTACGAGGTGAAGGAGATCATCAAGCACGCCAACCCCACGCGCGACTTCAACAACATCGCGCTGCGCGTGCGCCAGGTGAATCCGGACATCCTCATTCCGGCCAACTACTACAACGAATACGCGCTGCTGGTGCGCACCCTGCAGCAGCAGCGCATCACGCCCAAGGCCATCTACTCGGTGCTGGGCGGCGCGGCCTCCAGCTACAAGTTCGTGAAGGAATTTCCGGACGCGGCCAACGGCATCATCGACTGCAACCACTGGTTCAACCCGAAGGACCCGCGCGCCGCCGATCTGCGCAAGCGCGTGGAAGCGCAGGGCCAGTTCTTCAGCTACGAAGTGTTCATGACCTACACGGCCATGAAGCTGCTGGCCAACGCCATCGAGACCGCGAAGTCCGCCGACCGCGCCGCCATCATCGACGCGCTGACCAACAGCCAGTTCAGCGACCACATCATGCCGTATGGCCCCACGAAGTTCGAGAACGGTCAGAACACCGGTGCGCGCCCGCTGATGACGCAGGTGCAGCAGGGCGACATCAAGGTGATCGTGCCGCGCGAATTCCGCGAGGTGGAGCCGATCTTCCCGCTCAAGGCCTGATCTGCAGATCCTCCGGAATCCTCGATGCTGGACCTGAACATCCTGTTCCCGTCGGTGCTCAACGGCATCACCACCGGTGCCGTGTATGCGCTGATCGCGCTGGGCCTCACGCTGATCTACGGCGTGCTGCACATCATCAACTTCGCCCACGGGGCGTCGTTGATGGTGGCCCTGTACGGCGTGTACCTGCTCAAGGAACGGTTCGGCATCGACCCCTACCTGGCCCTGCCGATCATGGTGCCGGCCATGTTCGTGCTGGGCTACGCGCTGCAGCGGCTGGTGATCAACCGGGCCAGCCACGGGCGCGATGAAAACATCCTTCTGGTCACGCTGGGCGTGTCCATCGTGCTGGAGAACCTGGCGCTGCTGATCTTCCGCTCCGACACGCGCACCATCGACACCGCCTACACGCTGACCACGGTGGAGATCGGACCGGCCTTCATTGCGCTGCCCAAGCTGGTGGCGTTCGGCGGGGCGCTGGTGGTGTCGGCGGTGCTGCTGCTGATCGTGCAGAAGACCAGCCTGGGCCGCGCCATCCGCGCGGTGTCCAAGGAGAAGCAGGGCGCGCGCCTCATGGGCATCGATGTGGACCATGTGTACGCTATGTGCTTCGGCCTGGGCCTGGCCAGCCTGGGCGCGGCGGCCTGCTTCCTCATGCCGGCCTACTACGTGAATCCGCAGGTGGGCAGCGGCTTCGTGCTGGTGGCCTTCACCATCGTCGTGCTGGGTGGCATGGGCAGCTTCACCGGGGCCCTGCTCGGTGGCCTGCTGATCGGTGTGGTGGAGTCGGTGGGCGGCCTGCTGCTGGGCGAGTCGCTCGGGCAGGTGGGTATCTTTGTCATCTTCATTGCGGTGCTGATGCTGCGGCCCCAGGGATTCTTCGGAGCCAAGGCATGAAAGACCTTCGCAACATTGCCGTGTTCGTGCTGGTCGTTGGGGCGGTGCCCTTCTTCACCGAATCGGGCGTGCTGCTCAACTTCGTCATGACCACGCTGTACGCCTGCCTGCTGTCGCAGGCCTGGAACGTGCTGGGCGGATTTGGCGGCCAGTTCTCCTTCGGTCATGCGCTGTTCTTCGGCACCGGGGCCTATGCCCAGGCCATCGCACAGATGCAGTGGGGTCTGAGCCCCTGGGTGGCGCTGCCGCTGGCCATGGTGCTGGCTGCGGCGGTGGGTGCTTTTGTGGGGGCGGCCTCGTTCCGGTATGGCCTGAAGGGCTCCTACTTCGCGCTGGTGACGCTGGCCTTCGCCGAGGTGTTCCGCATCCTCGCCACTTCGGTGCCGTTCACCGGTGCGGGCGTGGGCCTGATGCTGCCGCTGGATACCTCGGCGGCCAACATGCAGTTCGAGAGTCGTGCCGGTTTCATCTGGCTGATGCTGGGTCTGGTCACGCTGGCACTGTGCACCACCGCCTGGCTGCGCCATTCGCGCTTCGGCGCCTATCTGCAGGCCGTGCGCGACAACGAAGATGCTGCGCGCGCCGTGGGCGTGGACCCGTTCCGCGTGAAGCTGGCGGCCACGGTGATTTCCGGCGGCCTCATGGGTGCAGCCGGGGCGTTCTATGTGCAGGTGTTCCAGTACATCGACCCGTCCATCGCCTACGGGGCACACACCTCGGTGGAAGCGCTGGTGGGCGCCATCGTGGGCGGACTGGGCACGCTGTGGGGGCCCTTGTTGGGTGCCGTGGGGCTGCACATCCTGGCCGACCTCACGCGCAACCTGTTTGGCGAGTTGCCCGGCATCAACATGATCATCTATGGCACGGTGCTGATCGTGATCGTCATGTTCCTGCCGCGTGGCATTGCCGGCCTGGGCACGTTCAGCGTGCGCGACTGGTTGCGCGGTCGCAAGTCCGGCGAGGGGGACCGGCCATGAGCGCGCTGCTGCACATCGACGGTGTGGGCAAATCCTTCGGTGGTCTGAAGGCGGTGCAGAACGTCAGCCTGTCGGTGACCGAAGGACGGCTCAGTGCCCTGATCGGCCCCAACGGCGCCGGCAAGACCACGCTGTTCGCGCTGATGTCGGGCTTCCTGTTGCCCGACACCGGGCGGGTGGTGTTTGCCGGCCAGGACATCACCGGCCAGCCGCCGCACCGCAACGCCCGGCTGGGCATGACGCGCACCTTCCAGATCGTGCAGCCCTTTGCCGCGCAGACCGTGCGCGAGAACATCGCCGTGGGCGCGCACCTGCACCTGCCCGGGCGCGCCGAGGCGCTGGCCGAAGCGGACAGCGTGGCGCAGCGTGTGGGCCTGGCCGGGCAGCTCGACAAGCTGGCCAGCGACCTGACCGTGGCCGGGCGCAAGCGCCTGGAGCTGGCGCGCGCACTGGCCACCCGGCCGCGTCTGCTGCTGCTCGACGAGGTGCTGGCCGGTCTGAACCCGCAGGAGATCGACGACATGATTCCCGTGGTGCGCGGCATTGCCGCCAGCGGCGTGACGGTGCTCATGATCGAACACGTGATGCAGGCGGTCATGAGCTTGGCCGAAGAGGTGTGGGTGCTGGCGCAGGGCCAGCTGATTGCCCATGGCACCCCGGCCGACGTGACCCACAACCCGGCTGTGGTGGAGGCCTACCTGGGCCACGGCGCTGCCGAGCGCTTGCAGAAGGCGGTGGCGGGTGCAGGAGCCCCAGCATGAGCGCGCTGCTGAACGTCCAGGGCCTGCGCTCCGGCTACGGCGCGGTGGAGGTGCTGCGCGGCGTGGACCTGCAGGTGATGCCCGGGGAAACCGTGGCGCTGCTCGGCAGCAACGGCGCCGGCAAGACCACGCTCAACCTCACGCTCAGCGGCCTGGTGGCCACGCGCGGTGGCCGCGTGCAGTTCGACGGTCAGGACATCACCGGCCAGCATTACCGCAAGGTCGTGGCCAGCGGCCTGATCCATGTGCCCGAAGGTCGCAAGGTGTTCCCCAACCTCAGCGTGGCCGAGAACCTGGAGCTCGGCGCCTTCACCCGCGGCGGTGAGCGCCGCGCGCAGAACCTGGAGAAGGTGTACACCACATTTCCGCGCCTGAAGGAGCGCATCGCCCAGCTGGCGGGCACGCTCAGCGGCGGTGAGCAGCAGATGCTGGCCATCGGCCGCGGCCTCATGGCCGAGCCGCGCCTGCTGATCCTGGACGAACCGTCGCTGGGGCTGTCGCCGCTGCTGGTGGAAGAGATGTTCGGCCTCATCGCGCAACTGCGCCGCAGCGGACTGGCCGTGCTGCTGGTGGAGCAGAACGTGGGCCAGACACTGGACATTGCCGACCGCGCCTACGTGCTGGAGAACGGCCACATCCGCTTCAGCGGTACGCCGGCCGAGCTGCTGGCCAGTGACACGCTGCGCAAGGCCTATCTGGGCCTGTGAGTCCGCTGCCATGAGCACGCTAGCCGTTCCCCCGCAGACCCTGGCCCAGAAGCTGATCGCCCGCGCCGCCGGCCGCACGCAGGTGGGTGCGTCGATCTGGGACCCGGGCAAGGTGGTGCTGGTGCTGGACCATTACGTGCCTGCGCAGGACCCCGCCGCGCAACAGATCGTGCAGTTCGCGCGCGACACGGCGCGCCAGTGGAAGCTGCCCCATGTGATCGACAGCGAAGGCATCTGCCACGTGGTGCTGCCCGAGCGCGGCCACCTGCGGCCCGGCATGTTCTGCGTGGGGGGCGACTCGCATTCGCCCACCGGCGGGGCGTTCGGCTGCTACATGTTCGGCATCGGCGCCACCGAAATGCTGGGCGTGTGCGTGACCGGCCAGATCTGGGTGCAAGTGCCGCGCACCCCGGCCAGTACCAGGCGGTGGAATACGCCGGCAGCGCGGTGCAGGCGCTGTCCATGGCCGAGCGCATGACGCTCTCCAACATGAGCGCCGAGCTGGGCGCGCAGGTGGGGCTGATTGCCGCCGACGCCACCACGGTGCACCATCTGCGTGGCCTGGGCGTGCCGGCCGAAGCGCTGGAAGGCGCGGAGCAGTGGTGCAGCGACGAAGCCGCGCCGTGCGACGTACACACCTTCGATGCCAACCAGCTCAGCCCCCAGGTGGCCGCGCCCCACAGCCCGGCGAACACGCGGGGCGTCGGCGAGTTTTCGGACGTGGCGCCCAGCATTGCCTACATC
>JALORL010000106.1 GCA_025458915.1 Hydrogenophaga sp. | reverse complement strand
GGGGGCGACCATTCCATCACGCTGTCGCTGCTGCGGGCGGCCAAGGCGCAGTACGGCAACGGCGAACCGCTGGCCTGCGTGCACTTCGACGCCCACTGCGACACCTGGAGCGACCACTTCGGAGAACCCTCCGGCCACGGCACCTGGACGTACGAGGCCATTCAGGAGGGGCTGATCAGCGCGCCGCACACGGTGCAGATCGGCATTCGCTCCAGCGGCGAGCGCGCCGCGCGCGAGTATGTGGCCGACCAGGGCGGGCAGATCTTCACCGCCCGCAGCCTGCGCGGGCTGGACGGCGCCGGGCTGCAGCCGGCCATCGAGGCCATCCGCCACCGCATTGGCCAGCGGCCGTGTTACCTCACGCTGGACATCGATGTGCTGGACCCGGCGTTCGCGCCCGGCACCGGCACGCCCGAGCCCGGCGGCCTCACCAGCTCGCAGGTGCTGACCTTCGTGGAAGAACTGGCCGGCCTGAACTGGGTGGAGGTGGCCCCGGCCTACGACCACGCCGAGCTCACCACCAATGCCGCCGCCACCTTCGTGTGGACCTACCTGGCCGGGCAGGTGGCGAAGCGATGAGCCGCAGTCACCGCACCCGGGGAGGGAGGGGTTTTGTTCCAGGGGAACCGAGGAACCGGCTCTGCCGGGCCTCTGGTTCCGTCCCCCCTCTGGGGGGAACGCGCGCAGCGCGGCAGGGATACCCAACTCAACCAGAAAAGCTACTACGAAGCCAGCGTGCAGCGCCCGGTCGCTTGCCCACCGCTGCAGGAGGTGCTGCAGACCGACGTGGTGGTGGTGGGCGGTGGCTTTGCCGGCCTGTCGTGCGCGCTGGAAATGGCGCAGCGCGGCCTGTCGGTCGTGCTGCTGGAGGCCGACCGCATCGGCAGCGGGGCCAGCGGCCGCAACGGCGGCCAGGCCATCGTCGGTTATGCCAGCGGGCAGGGGCCGTTTGTGCAGCAGCTCGGCCAGGCCGATGCGCAGCGGGCCTGGGACATGTCGGTCGAAGCCATCGACCTCATCGAGCAGCGCCTGGCCAGGCACGGCATCGACTGCGACTGGGTGAAGGGCTATCTGTACGTGGCCGACTCGCCGAAGAAGGCGCGTGCCCTGCGCGAAGAGATCGACGGCCTGCAGGCGCGCGGCATCGTCTGCGACTGGGCCGAGGGTGCAGACGTGCGCCGCCACATCGACAGCCCGCGCTATGTGGCCGCTGCCTTTGAGAACCGCTCCGGCCACCTGCACCCGCTGAAGTACGCGCTGGGCCTGGCCCGCGCGGCGCAGGCGGCGGGCGTTCGCATCTTCGAAGGCTCGCCGGTGACCAGCCTGCAGCGCGGCGCCCAGCTGGTGGCGCGCACCGCACAAGGCCAGGTCACGGCGCGCTTCGGCGTGCTGGCCGGCAACTGCATGCTGCCCGAGTTCGGTCCGAAAGTGGCGCCGGAGATTGCGCCGCGCATCATGCCGGTGGGCACCTACATCGTCGCCACGCCGCCGCTGGATGCGGCGCTGTGCCGGCGGCTCATCCCGTCCAATGCGGCGGTGTGCGACAACAACTTCGTGCTGGATTACTTCCGCTTCAGCGCCGATCACCGCATGCTGTTCGGCGGCCGCGTGAGTTACACCACCCGCACCCCGGCCAAGCTGCAGGCCACCATGGAACAGCGCATGGGCCAGGTGTTTCCCGCGCTGAAGAGCGTGGGCACCGAGTTCGTGTGGGGCGGGTTCGTGGACATCAGCATGAACCGCGCACCCGACTTCGGCCGCCTGGGCAGCAACCTGTACTACCTGCAAGGCTTCAGCGGCCACGGCGTGGCCCTCACCGGCCTGGCCGGTCAGCTGGTGGCCGACGCCGTGGCCGGCCAGGCCGGGCGCTTCGATGTGTTTGCGCGGCTCCAACACCGGCGCTTTCCCGGCGGGCCGCTGCTGCGCACGCCGTCCCTGGCGCTGGGCATGGCGTGGCACCGCCTGCGCGACGTGCTCTGAAGGCCCGCTCACTGCCGGGGTTCGCCCTGGTCGTTCACCTTGATGGTGTTGCCCGGGGCCTCGGCCATCTGGACGCGGTGCTGGCGGCCGCGGAATTCGTAGGACACGTCCCAGTAGGCCGGCTGGGCACCGCCGGGCAGGTTCTCGCAGCGCTGCACATCCTGGGTGGCCGGCTGCGGGCCATTGCGGCCATATTGCGAACCCAGCGCCGCACCGGCCACCACGCCACCCACCGTGGCGATGTCCTTGCCGCTGCCACCACCCACCTGGTGGCCCAGGATGCCGCCGATCAGGGCGCCGGCGATGGCGCCGGGCACATTGGCCTCACTGCGCACCTGGGGCAACTGTTCCCGTTCCACCCAGCAGCGCTGGCCGGAGGTGGCCAGCACGGCGCGGGCAGACGTCACTTCGGCTTCGAAGAAGCGTTCTCCTCGGCGGGGACGGCTGTCGTACACCGGTACCGGTTCTGGCGCGTAGCGGTTGCTGGCCACGCGCGCGTCCCAGGCCACCTCGCGCACGGACGAGATGCGGTTGTCGAGCCCCATGGCTGCCAGTGACGGGTAGCGGCCCGGGCGCAGCACCACACAACGGCCCTCGAAGCGTGTGTCGTTGCAAACCTCCCAGCGCTCGCCCAGCACCACGGCCGATTCGGCGCGGTCGTTGAAACCGGCACGCTGCAGGTTGTGCAGGGTGTCGTTGGCCGTGATGCTGCGGCCCCGGAAGTTTTCCTGGCCGTAGAGGATCAGCTGGGCCGGCGCGGGTTCGGGCGCATAACGCGCTTCGCTGATGCGCTCGCTCGCGTCCAGCCGGCGCACCGACCCGATGCGCTCGTCCAGCCCCATGGAGGCCAGCGTGGGGTAGCGCCCGGGGCGCAGCACGGTGCAGTGCCCCTGGAACCGCATATCCTCACAGACCTCCCAGCGCTGCCCGGCGATCACGGCCGACGAGGCGCGGTCCCTGAAGCCCTGGCGCTGCAGGTTGCGGATCTCGTCGTTGACGAATACGTTGCGTCCGCCAAAGGTTTCCCCCTGGAAGAAGGTGGCTTGCGCCAGGGCCAGGGGCGCCAGCAGCGCCAGCGCGGCAAGCAGCGCAGCACGCAAGGCCAGGCTGGGGGAAAGAAGCGGGGAGGGGGCGGGGCGGGCGGTCATGTCGGATCTCCTGTTGAGACCCGCAGCCTGACCGGTTCAGCCGGTCCGGTCTGTGCGCGTTCGCACCGATGCGGCCCGCAGCGCGCCATGGCGCCGGTGTGCGGTCCTCGGGCGCGGGAGGGGTGAGCGCATGAAGGCCCGAAACCTAGAATGTCGCATCGCCGTTTCATCCTGCTGCCATGTCGCCTGCCCCACTCCGAACGCTGCTGCAGGTGCCGCCTGTGTTCTGGACGCGCCGGTTTGCGGTCCTGAGCCTGCTGTGTGTGGTGCTGACAGCGTCGGTGAGTGCCACCCTCCTGGCCCGCAGCGTGGCGGAGCGGCTGGTGATGCGAAATGCCGAGCTCGCCCAGGAGTTCATGGACAGCCTGGTGCGCCTGCACAAGACAGACCTGTTTCTGAGCGACCCGAAACAGTCCACCGGGGTGGAGCGAATCTTCGGTGAGCTCTCCCGCATGCCCGGCCTGGTGCATGCGCACGTGTTTGACACCACACGCCGCCTGGTCTGGTCCACCAACCCCCAGGCCATCGGCCGCGACGCGGGTCTCAACCCCGCGTTGGACGAGGCGCTCGCGGGGCGCTTGTCCCTGGAAACCGAGCTGCTGGAAACCTCCAGCTTCATCAAGCCCGAACACGCTTTCTCACCCGATGCGGCACGCGATGCCATCGAAATCTACATCCCGGTCAGGAACGAAAAAGGGGAAGTGGTGGGGGTTGCCGAGCTGTACCTCCTGCCCCAGCGGCTGATCCACTCGGTGCATGAAATGACGCGCTTTGTCTGGCTGGCGTTCGGGCTGGGAGGGCTTCTGACCTATCTGGCGCTGGTCGGACTGGTCATGCAGGCCGATCGCCAGATCGCGCGTCAGCAGCGCACCATCGTGTCCAACGAGGCCTTGGCAGCGGTTGGGGACATGGCCTCTGCGGTGGCCCACGGCCTTCGCAACCCGCTGGCCTCGATCCGGTCCAGTGCGGAACTGATGGCGATGGGGTCCGACCAGCAACAGGCCATCGACATCATGGCCGAGGTCGATCGCCTGCAATCGTGGATCCGCCGGCTGCTGGCCTACGCCCAGCAAGGCGGTCGCGAGCCCTCGATGGTGCAGATCCGGCCGCTGGTGAACGCGGTCGTCGATTCGCATCTGGCGCGCTGCGCGCGGCAAGGGATTTCGCTCCACACGGAACCCGAGCAGGACCTGCCCCCGGTGCTGGCCGATGCGCAGGCCCTCGAACAGGCCCTGGACAATCTCGTGGTCAATGCCCTGGATGCCATGCCCTCGGGCGGCACACTCACCGTCGCGGCCACGCGGCGGGATGGCGGGATCGAGCTGCGCATTTCAGACACCGGCGCCGGCATCGCGCCCGACGATCTTGAGCGGGTCTTTCAGCCGTTCTACTCCACCAAGCGGACAGGCCTGGGTGTCGGTCTGCCCCTGGTTCGGCGCACCATCGAACGGCTTGGCGGTCAGATCCGGCTGAGCAGCGTCCAGGGACAAGGGACCACCTTCAGCATCCTGCTGGGGGTGACAGGCAGTGGCCCCGTCGGTGGAGCAGAAGGATGAACTACAGCGTCTTGGTGATTGAGGACGAGCCCATTCTTGCGCGGAACATCCAGACCTACCTGACACGGTTCGGCGTGGACTGCCATCTGGCGGAAAGCGCGGAATCCGGACTGGGGGTGTTCGAGCGCGAACGCCCCGACGTGGTGGTTCTCGATCACAACCTGCCGGGCCGAACCGGCTTGTCCCTGCTGCAGGAGCTTCGCAAGAGAGAACCCGGTCTTCCCGTCATCCTGGCCACGGGCCATGGAAGCGAGACGATCGCGGTGGAAGCCATGAAGGCCGGTGCGTTCGATTACCTCATCAAGCCGATCTCCCTGCATCAGCTGCGGCAGGTGATGGATCGTGCGGTCCAGCAGCTGCGGCAGGCCAGCGAGCTACGGCACCTTCGTGCCAAGGGCGGACATCCCGCCTGGCCCGATCAGGGGCTGCAGCGCCTGCTTGGCGATTCCTCGGCCATGCAGCGCCTGCGGCAGCGGCTGGAACAGATCGGCGAGGCGGAGTTGCGGCAGCAAGATGGCGCGCCCATGTCCGTGCTGATTGTCGGAGAGACCGGCACCGGCAAGGAGCTGGTGGCACGGGCCCTTCACTTTGGCGGGCAGAGGGCCGCAGGCCCTTTCGTCGAAGTCAACTGCGCGGCACTGCCGTCCCACCTTGTGGAGTCGGAACTCTTCGGGCACGAGCGGGGCGCGTTCACCGATGCCAGGGAGCGGCACGTGGGCCTGGTGGAAAGTGCCCATGGAGGAACGCTGTTTCTGGACGAGGTGACCGAGCTGGAGCTGGCGACGCAGGCAAAACTGCTCAAGCTCATTGAAGACAGGCGATTGCGTCGTCTGGGCAGCACGCGCGAGATTGCGGTGGATGTGCGCATCCTGGCCGCCACCAATCGCCGGGTCGACGAGGCGGTGCGCGAAGGACGCTTCCGTGCCGACCTCTACTACCGGCTCAGGGGCCTGCAGGTGGAGCTGCCCCCCCTGCGGGATCGCGGGGGCGACGTCCTGCAGCTCGCTGCGCATTTTCTGGCGTTGGCCCTGAAGCGCTATGGACGGTCAGAACTGTCCCTGTCCGATGAAGCCCGGAACAGCCTTCAGGGATATCGCTGGCCGGGCAACGTGCGCGAGCTGGCCCATGTGATTGAACAGGCGGTGATCCTTTCTGCCGGCACGCGCATCGAGGCATCTGATCTCCTGCTGCCGGTCATGCCGGACCGCCATCTGGCGAATGCGCTCGATCTGGAGTCTGGCATTCAGCTGCCGGACATGGAGCGAAGGCTGCTGCAGCAGGCCCTTGACCGCAATGGGTGGAACATCACGCAGGCGGCCAGGGCGCTCGGCATTTCGCGAGACACCCTGCGCTACAGGATTGAAAAGTTCGGCCTGCGCAGTTGACGCGGTGCAGGTGGGGCATTTCACCCAGTCCCTGGGGCTTTTGACGCAATCCTCCAGCGGCGTGGCCATGACCGGCAACAAAAAATCATTTCCCGACAAGTACTTGCGCGCATTGGAGTTTGTGGCACGGCAACTGCTGACTGCTTGACCGAAGGCGGCAGCATCCGCAAACCGTCCAGCATGTATCGGGGTATTTCATGAAAGCTTCTCAAGCAACACAACGCGGTCTGCGGTCTGCACGGTGGTGGTCGGCGGCCGTTCTGGCGCTCGCCCTCACGGCTTGCGGCGGGGGCGGCGGAGACGCCACTGAAGATAGCCAGCAGGCCTATTCCTTTTCCGGCACCGTGACTGCCATCGAGGGGCAGGGCAACATCCGGGTGGACAACATCCCGGTGGCCGCCTCCCAGTTGCCTGCCGGGATGCAGGTCGGCTCTCGGGTGGAGGTGGAGGGGGTGCTGGACGACGGCACCGTGCGAGCCAGCTCGGTCAAGCTCGATGACAACCCCGGCAGCAGTTCGTCTTCGTCGTCTTCCGGGGTGATCGATGAAATCGAAGGCCGGATTTCGTCATACACGAACAACGTCACGTTTGCGGTGGCGGGTATTCCCGTCGATGCCAGGGGGGCTTCTTCCGTGCCGTCGGGTCTGGGCGTCGGGGCTTATGTCGAGGTCTACGGACTCGTGGTGAACGGAGTGATGCGCGCCACCTTCGTGAAGCGGGATGATCCGGACGGCGACGTGGATGACCAGCCCGACGATTCCGACAACCGTGGTTGCGACGATGACGTCGACCCCACGTGCGACGATTCGCCCAACAGTTCCGGAAGGGACGATGACGACGACGACCGCGACGACGATGACGACCGCGACGACGACAACGCGGGACGGCGTTGAACCGCGTTAGAGGCAGCGACCCACAATATCTGCCACCACCGGCCCACAGCGCCGGATCTCCGACAGCGGCGCGTATCCATAGCCGATCACCAGCCCGCGCAGGTCCTTGCGCTTCAGGCTGTAGGCCGACAGCGGCCGTACCGTAAGGCCCTGGTGGGCCAGCCGCAGCGCCAGCGCGCGGTCGTCGGTGCCGGCTGGCAGACGCAGGCACAGGTGCAGGCCCTGTTCGGCGCCGCTGATGCTCGGGCTGCCTGGCGCGTCGGAGAGCACCGGGCGCAGGGCTTCGAGCAGGCATTGCCGGCGTTCGGCATAGTTCTGCCGGGCGCGGCGCAGGGCGCTGGCGAAGTGGCCCATTTCGATGAATTCGGCCAGTGCGGCCTGCACCGGCATCTGGCCCGGGCGGTTGAGGTCGTAATGCGCCTGCTTGAACGGGTCCACCAGGGCCTTGGGCACCACCAGGTAGCCGAGCTTGAGACCGGGGTACATCACCTTGGAGAAGGTGCCCAGGTAGAGCACGCGGCCTTCGGTGTCCAGGCCTTCCAGGCTGGAAATGGGCGGGCCGCTGAAGCGGTATTCGCTGTCGTAGTCGTCTTCCAGCACCCAGGCGCCATGCTGGCGCGCGGTGGCCAGCAGCTGGTGGCGGCGGGCCAGCGACATCACGGCTCCCGTGGGGTACTGGTGCGACGGGGTCACGTAGATCAGCCGGGGCGGATGCGCCTCGTCGCCCGGCCCGGGGCTGATGCCCTCGTCGTCCACCGGCACCGGGTGGATCTGCAGGCCGGTGGCCATGAAGGCCTTGGCCGCGCCCCAGTAGGCCGGGTCCTCCACCCACACGGTGTCGCCGTGGTCGGCCAGCAGGCGCGCGCACAGCTCCAGCGACTGTTGCGTGCCGGTGGTGACAATGACCTGATCGGCGTCGAGGTGCACGCTGCGCGACACGCGCAGGTAGTCGGCAATGGCGCGCCGCAGCGGCGCATACCCGCCGCTGGTGTTGTAGTCCAGCATGTCCGGATAGGTCATGCGCCAGTGCTTGTTCTGCAGCCGCTGCCACAGCGCCAGCGGAAAGGCGCTGAAGTCGGCGATGCCGGGCGTGAACGGCTGCACCTCCAGCTCGGTGGCGCAGAACTGCCCGGTGAGCGCCTGCCCGCGCATGGAGAGCCGCGCCGGCGCCGGTACGCTGGCCCGGGGAGCGGGGCGGCGGCCGTTGCGGCCCGGTGCGGCGCGCGGCACGCTGTCGTTCACATAGGTGCCACTGCCCACCCGGCTGGCGAGATACCCCTCCACGCTGAGCTGGTTGATGGCCGCCACCACCGTGTTGCGCGAGAGCTGCAGGTCCTGCGCCAGATCGCGGCTGGACGGCAACCGTTCCCCCGCACCCAGCGTGCCGTCCAGCATGGCGCGGCGCAGTGCCTCGTAAAGCTGGCGGTGCAGGGGCAGGGCATCGTTGCTGCCCAGGCGGTTCATTTC
>JALORL010000105.1 GCA_025458915.1 Hydrogenophaga sp. | reverse complement strand
GCACGGCGGCGGCGGCCTGCAGCCACTGGCGACGGGTCGGGTTCATCGGAATCGCGGATCGGGTCAGGGGGTGTTGCGCATCCAGTCGGCGGTCTGGAAAAAGCTCTGTTTCAGTCGCTCGCGCAACACCGGGTCCACGTCGGTTTCGCCCATGGCCTGGTCCATGCAGGCCAGCCACTGGTCGCGTTCGACGATGCCGATGGCAAACGGCATGTGCCGCATGCGCAGGCGCGGGTGGCCGAATCGTGAGGTGTAGTGCTCCGGTCCGCCCAGCCAGCCGCAGAGGAACCAGAACAGCTTCTGCCGGGCGTCGTCCAGCGTGCTGCCGTGCGCCACGCGCAGCTCGCGGTAGCCAGGCTCGATGTCCATCAGGTCGTAGAAGCGGTCCACCAATGCACGCACCCGCTCTTCGCCGCCGATCCACTCGAAGGGCGTGGAGATGCCGGGCGGAACGGGGTTGTCGGTCTGGTCGGCGGCGGTCATGGGTTCTTCAGATGACAAGCAGGGAAGGATGAACGGCGGCGGGCGGCATCAGACCACCGCTTTTCGCAGCGTGGCCACCACCGGCGTGCGCAGCACACTGCGCAGGCCCCACCAGCCCGCCAGCAGGGCCAGCACGGCACCGGCCAGGCTGCCGGCCAATGGAACCCAGGGTGAAGCCGTCCAGGCGAATTCAAACGCATAGCGGGCCAGCGCCCAGCCCACGATGACCGCGACCACCGACGCCAGGAAGCCGGCCAGCAGGCCCACACCCAGCAGTTCGA
The DNA here is from genome assembly GCA_025458915.1 of Hydrogenophaga sp. Classification (GTDB taxonomy): domain Bacteria; phylum Pseudomonadota; class Gammaproteobacteria; order Burkholderiales; family Burkholderiaceae_C; genus Hydrogenophaga. The sequence continues at coordinate 7,002 of JALORL010000105.1, read as the reverse complement.
TGCGCTGCACCGAACGCAGCAGCGCGGAACTGGCGCCCACGGCGCGCAGGATGGCGAATTCGCGCTCGCGCTCGCCGCGCGTGGCGGTGATGGCCGAGAGCAGCACCACCAGCCCGGCCGCGAGCGTGAAGGCGAACAGGAACTCGATGGCGCTGATCACCTGGCCCAGCACGCGCTGCACCTGGGCAATCGTCTGGCTCATGTCGACGTTGGTGATGTTGGGGTAGTCGCGCACCAGGGTGTTGTCGAACTGGGCGTTGTCTTTCGGGGCCTGGAAGGCGCTGATGTAGGTCACGGGTACGTCGGTCATTTCGGCCCGAGGGAACACCACGAAGAAGTTCACCCGCATGGAGCCCCAGTCCACCTCGCGCAGGCTGGTGATGCGGCCTTCGGTCACCTGGCCCGCGATGTCAAAGCCCAGCCGGTCACCGAGTTTGAGGCCCAACTCTTCGGCCAGACCGAGTTCGACGCTGAGCGCGTCGGCCTCGTTCTCGATCCACTGCCCCTGCACCACCGGGTTGTTCGGCGGCAGCGTGGCGGTGTTGGACAGGTTGAATTCCCGGTCCACCAGGCGCTGCGCGCGGTCGCTGGTGAAGCTCTCGGGTTGCACCGACTGGCCGTTGATGGTCACCAGCCGGCCGCGGATCATGGGGTACCAGTCGTAGCGGTCCACGCCGGCCTGCTGCAGGGTCTGCTGGAAGGCCTGGCTTTGTTCGGGCTGCACGTTGATGACGAACCGGTTGGGTGCATCGGGCGGCGTGGCGTTGCGCCAGCTCGCAATGAGGTCGGTGCGCAGCAGCACCAGCAGCACCAGCGACAGCAGCCCCACCGACAGTGCGCTGATCTGCACCACCGCATAGGCCGGCCTTGCCGACAGCTGGCGGGTGGCCATGACCAGTGCGCGTGGCGCGGTGGACTCGTTCACGCTGGCGCGCAGCAGGCGCACCGCCAGGTAGCTGACCACGGCAAACAACAACACGGCAGCCGCAAAGCCCCCGACCGCAATGGCGCCCAGCAGCAGGTCGCGGCTGGCGGCCAGCAGCAAAGCCGCAAAGCCCGCGATGCCCAGACCCAGGACGCCCAGGGTGGCGGGCTTGAGCTGCCCGACATCGCGCCGGATCACGCGCAGCGGTGGCACCTGGGCGAGCTGCAACACCGGAGGCAGGCCAAAAGCCATCATGAGCGTGAGGCCCATGCCCAGGCCCAGCAGCACCGGGCCCAGGCCTGGCGCCGGCAACGACGATTCCACCAGCCCCGCCAGCAACAGCACGAACACATGGTGCACGGCATATCCCACGGCCACGCCGGCAGCGCTGGCGCCCAGCCCCACCAGGGCAAATTCCAGCGTGTAGGCACGCGCCATGGTGCCCTGGGACAGGCCCAGCACGCGCAGCATGGCGCAGTCGTCCAGGTGGCGCTGGGCAAAACCACGCGCTGCAATCGCCACAGCCACCGCGCACAGCAGCGCGGCCAGCAGCGCCACCAGATTCAGGAACTTCTCCGCCCGCTCCAGCGTTTGCTGCATTTCCGGGCGCCCGCCCTGCAGGGATTCCAGGCGGATGCCGCGCACATCGGGCCTGTTCACTTCGGCGTCGGCCCAGCGGGCGAATTCGGCCACCGGCGCGTCGGCACCCGCCACAGCCAGGCGGTAGTTGAGGCGGCTGGCCGGCTGCACCAGCCCGGTGGCCGGCAGGTCGGCGTCGTTGATCATGACGCGCGGGGCAAAGCTCATGAAGCCGGCACCCCGGTCGGGCTCGACCACGATCACACGGTCCAGCCGGAAACTGGCGTCCCCCAGCAGCAGGGATTGGCCCATCTGCAGGTTGAGCTGGACCAGCAGGGCTGCATCCACCCAGGCGGTACCGGGGTCAGGGATGTCGGTGGTGGCAGCGTCGGAGGCGCCGGGCGACGTGGCGGTGCGCACCGTACCGCGCAGTGGATAGCCCTGCCCCACAGCCTTCAGCGCCACCAGGCGGGCATTGCCACCCTGTTCGTCGGGCGCGCGCCCCATGGTGGGAAAGCTCAGGGTCTGTGCGGTCTCCAGGCCCAGTTCCTGCGCCTTCTGCTGGAAAGCGGGTGCGGGCGGGTTGTCGCTGCTGAGCACCACGTCGCCGCCGATCAGCGCCCGCGCGTCGCGCGACAGGCCGTTCTGCAGCCGGTCCGCAAAGAACCCCACCGCCGTGAGTGCCGCCACGGCCAGCGTCACCGCCAGCACCAGCAACCGCAGCTCGCCGGCCCGCCAGTCGCGCACCAGCGACGACCAGCCCAGGGTCCAGAAACGGATGGGAAGGGCCTTGGCAGCAGGGGAAGGGGCGGTTGAAGACATCGGGCTACCTTATCGCAACAGGAAAAGCCATGTGAGGCGAAAACCGGGAAGGGGTTCAGGCAAGGTGGTGCGACAGTCTGAATGCCATGGGCCTGCCGCATTGCCGGAATGAAGGGCCTCCATCCAGAGATGCCAAGGATCCGGCTCGGCCGTTCCGAGGGCATCGCCCCCTTGAGGGGGTGACGCGCCAAAGGCGCGGCGCGGGGGTGGGCCTGATCCTGCGGGGGTGGGCCTACTTCGTGCCGAAGATCCGGTCCCCCGCATCGCCCAGACCGGGCACGATGTAGCCGTGTTCGTTCAGACCACGGTCCACAGCCGGTGTGAAGATGGGCACTTCAGGGTGGTGATCGTGGAAGTTGCGAATGCCCTCGGGGCATGCCACCAGGCACACAAACCGGATGGAACGGGGGTTGGTCTGCTTCAGGCGGTCCACCGCGGCCACCGCCGAGTTGCCGGTGGCCAGCATGGGGTCGAGCACGATCACGTCGCGTTCCGACATGCCCTGTGGCATCTTGAAGTAATACTCCACAGCCTTCAGCGTGGCCGGATCGCGGTACAGGCCAATGTGGCCCACCCGCGCTGCGGGCAACACCTGCAGCATGCCGTCCAGGAAGCCGTTGCCGGCCCGCAGGATGGAGGCCAGAACGATCTTCTTGCCATCGATGATGCGGGACGTCATGGTCTCCAGCGGGGTCTCGATCTCGATCTCCTGCATGGGCATGTCGCGCGTGATCTCGTACGCCAGCAGGATGCTGATCTCGTGGGCCAGTTCGCGGAAGCTCTTGGTGCTGGTGTCCTTGCGGCGCATCAGGGTGAGCTTGTGCTGCACCAGGGGGTGATCAATGACGTGGACGTCTCGGCTCATCGGGCATCTTTCGCGGAGTTCAGGAACGGCGCGCAGACTTCCATCGCATAGATGCGATGCGGGTGGCCTGGGCAGGGATGTCCCGAGTTTATGGCCGAACCCGGCGCACCACCGGCTTCGGGCAGTTCAGGCGGTGAGTGCGCGTGGTTCGCCGGCTCCGGTGGGAGCCTCGACCGGCATGGCGTCCAGCACCAGGCGCTGGGGGTGGCTGTAGCAGAGGAATCGTTTGTTGGTCGCGCGGCCCACCGCGCACAGACCCACCTTGCGCGCCACTTCCAGGCCCATTTCGGTGATGCCGCTGCGCGAGACCACCACCGGTACACCCATCTGCGCCGACTTGATGACCATTTCGCTGGTCAGCCTGCCGGTGGTGTAGAACACCCGGCCCGCAGCACCACCGGCGGCGGCACCGGCCCCTAGGGCCTGCTGCAATGCCATCCAGCCGGCAATGGTGTCCACCGCGTTGTGGCGACCCACGTCTTCCACGAACAGCAGCAGTTCGCTGCCCCGGAACAGCGCGCAGGCGTGCACCGAACCCGCCGACTTGTAGGTGCTTTCCTTCAGCCGGATGGCGTTGACGATGTCGTAGAGGACCGACTGCCGCAGCTCCGCTTCCTCGGGCAGGCGGATCTGGTCGATCTCGTCCATCAGGTTGCCGAACACGCTGCCTTGCCCGCAACCGGTGGTCACCACGCGCTTGGCGGTGCGCTCCTCGATGCGGTCAATGCCTTGGCGCGTCTTGACCGACGCCGCACCCACATCCCAGTCCACGGTGATCGACTCGATTTCGTCCACCGACTTCACCAGACGCTGGTTGAGCAGATAGCCCAGCACCAGCCACTCGGGGTGGGCGCCCAGGGTCATGAGCGTGACCAGCTCGCGCTTGTCCACGTACACGGTGAGGTCGCGCTCGGCAGGAATGTGCAGCGTGTCGCGCTGGCCATGCTGGTCCATGACCTCGACTTCTCGGGTCAGTGGTGCACGGGCGTGGGTCAGGCTGGGCGTTGGCATGGGCGGAGGCTACCGCAACGGGGCATCGGTCGGCAGGGGCGCACGACAAGAGACCGGGGGAAGAAGGGTCAACGGGCGGCGATGTTTGGCCTGTTGGCGAAAAAACGACTGGCGGCCCGGGGGCCGCCAGCGGTAGCGAGGGCTGAAGGCGCGCGGCCTGCGCCGCAGCGCTTGCGCCTTACTGTGGCGCCGGGGTGTAGACGAACGGCCCCGGGTCGGTGCAGGTGGGTGCCGTGGCCGCCGGGCTGGGTGCTGCCTTCCCCATGGCCGCCACCGTCTTGAAATGGTTCTGAGCGGCCTTGTCCATGGACAGGCAGAGCTGGTACGCGGCGACCTTGTTGCCGTGAGCGGTTTTCGCGGCAGCCTCTGCCGCCTTGGCCTTGGCCGCGTCGTCCATGGGCGCAGGGGCGGGTAGCTTGGCGTGGGCGCTGGCCGCAACCATGAGCGCAGCCAACATCAACAGGCTTTTCATATGGGAACCTCCGATCGTGTGATTGGGCTGCCGCTCAGGCCTTCGCAGGCGTGCCTGCGGTGGCTGCACCAGAAGCGCTGCGCTGCGCGGGAATCTTGCCGGCCTTGATGTCGTCGTACCAGAGCTCGTGGTGTTCCTTGGCCCAGGTTTCGTCCACATAGCCCGTTTTCATCGCGCTGTAGGCACCACGCATGCCCAGCGTGCCCATGTAGATGTGCCCCATGAACATGGCCATCATGAGCACCGCTGCGCTGGCATGGATCATGTGGGCCACCTGCATGTTGGCGCGGGTGTATTCCACTGCCGGCACGATCATGTCGAGGAACACGCCCGAGCCGGAGACCAGAATGCCCAGCAGGAAAACGCCGCCCCAGAACAGCACCTTCTCGCCCGCGTTGAACCGGTGCGAAGGCACTTCCTGACCGCCGAACAGGCCGCCGCCCTTGAGCAGCCAGGTGATGTCTTCCTTGCTGGGCATGTTGTCCCGCACGAACACCAGGAACACCACCAGCAGCGACACCACGAACACCGGGCCGACGAAGTTGTGCACGTTCTTCAAGGCGTAGGTCAGCCAGCCGAACAGCGTGCTGCCGATCACCGGCAGCAGGAAGAACTTGCCGAAGGCCATGACGATTCCGGAGACAGCCAGGGTAACGAAGGCAATGGCATTCACCCAGTGCGCCGCACGCTCGAAGTAGGTGAAGCGTTCGATCTTGCGGCCCGTTTCCTTGCCGTGCAGCTCGATGGTTCCCTTGGTGAAATAAAACAGGGCCAGGGCCACCAATGCAATCAACATCAGCGCACCGCCGTAGGGCAGGATCCAGTTGTTGCGGACCTGGCGCCATGCTTCACCGGCTGTGGTGTAGCGCGAACCGGGGTACTGCACGAAACCCTGAATCATGTTGCCGGCTTCCAGGTATGGCAGGCTGGTGGTGCCCGTCACGCCCTTGCCCACATCGCGCCACATGGGCGCATTGTTGCCGGGCTGCACCTGACCCCGCTGGGCGTTGGTCTGGTCGGCGTAGTTCGGGGCGGTGTCGGCGTCGGGCGCGATCTCGAAGATGTTCGCGCTGCGGATACCGCCTTGCTGAACCGCCGCCGGTGCACCCGCTGTGGGTGGCGCAGGGTCGTCTGGAATCGTGGCAGGGGACTGGGCCTGGGCAATGCCCATGGCCAGCCCCATGAACGCCGCGGTCCAGAACCCGGGCGACGCCAACCGGCGCAGCCCGTGTGCGAGGAGCTTGGTCATGAAGCGTTCCTTGTCAATTGCTGATGCGGTTGTAGTCGTTCTGGCCGTACTGGGCACGGGTCTTGAGTTGCTGCTCCCAGCTGCTGCGGTCCCCCGGCTTCCAGTTGCTGTTGGCGTACTGGCTGCTGCCCACGCCCTGGTATGGCGGGTTGTCGCCCTTGATACCCTGACCGGTCATCTCCTGCGGCTGCTCACCGCAAGCCGCCAGCCCGACCACCGAAGCCACCAGCGCTGCCGACATGAAAACACGTGAACGCATCATGACTTGCTCCCTTGTGCCGAACCGTAAGCCGTGCCCCAGCCCCACACTTCGGCACCCTTGCCACGCTGCAGCACGCGGGTGCGGAAGATGTCGGCCACCACGTCGCCGTCGCCGGCCAGCAGGGCTTTGGTCGAGCACTGCTCGGCGCAGGCCGGCAACTTTCCTTCGGCCAGGCGGTTGCGACCGTATTTTTCAAACTCGGTCTGGCTGCCGTGGGCTTCGGGGCCGCCGGCGCAGAAGGTGCACTTGTCCATCTTGCCGCGCACACCGAAGGTGCCCTGAGAAGGGAACTGCGGCGCGCCGAACGGGCAGGCATACGAGCAGTAGCCGCAGCCAATGCACACGTCCTTGTCGTGCAGCACCACACCTTCGTCGGTGCGGTAGAAGCAGTTGACCGGGCACACGGCCATGCAAGGTGCATCGCTGCAGTGCATGCAGGCCACCGAGATGGACTTCTCACCGGGCACGCCGTCGTTGAGCGTGACCACACGGCGGCGGTTCACGCCCCAGGGCACCTCGTGTTCGTTCTTGCAGGCGGTGACGCAACCGTTGCATTCGATGCAGCGCTCTGCATCACAGATGAATTTCATTCTTGCCATCGTGTCTCTCCTTAGGCCTTGGCAACGTTGCAGACCGTGGTTTTTGTCTCTTGCATCATGGTCACGATGTCGTAACCGTAGGTGGTGGCCGTGTTGACCGCTTCACCGCGCACGACCGGGAAGGCGCCGTCCGGGTAGTAGGGCTTCATGTCCTCACCCTGCCAGCGGCCGGAGAAGTGGAACGGCAGGAACACCGTGTCAGGGCCGACGCGCTCGGT
>JALORL010000104.1 GCA_025458915.1 Hydrogenophaga sp. | reverse complement strand
AGGTATCGAGTTTTCCTGGAACGTACTGGACTTTGGACTGAGCTACTACCGTGCCAACCAGCAGGCCGATCAGGTCCTGATCGCCGAAGAACGGCGCCGACGCGTTACCCAGATGATTGCGCAGGATGTGCGCTCGGCCTACTGGCGGGCAGTCGGCGCACAGCGCCTTCAAAAGCAGACCGAGCAGCTGATCGAGCGCACCAGGGCCGGTCTTGAGCGTTCAAGGCAAGCAGAACGTGCGGGCCTGATGCCGCCGGCCACAGCACTCAACTATCAGCGCCAACTGCTCGATGCGCTCGACGTCCTGGCCAACCGGCGACAGGAACTGAACTACGCCAAGCGGGAGCTGGCCGCGTTGATGAATGTGCCACCCGGCATCACCTTTGAATTGGTGGCCGATCAAGAGCCAGCGCTCGCGGCCGTGCCCACCAATCTGAATGATCTCGAACTGATGGCCCTGATGCAACGCAGCGAATTGCGCGAGCAGGACTATGAAAAACGCATCACTGAGAACGAACGGCGCAGGCAACTGCTGGCCTTGTTGCCCAACCTGAACTTCACCACCGGGCCGCAGTACGACTCGAATCGGTACCTGTTCAACAGGCAGTGGGTGGATTCAAACATCCAGATCAGTGTGAACCTGCTCCGGCTGTTGGCAATTCCCTCGATCAACAAGACACAGGCGGCGCAACTGGAGCTGAACGATGCGCGTCGGCGTGCGCTGGCCATGGCTGTCAAGACGCAGGTCAGGGTTGCCGTTGAGCGGTACAGCCTTGCGATCCAAGAGCTTGAGGTGGCCCGCGAATCGAGTGCGGTGGACCAGCGTCTGCTGAACTTCTCGCAGGCCAACCAGGTGGCCCGTACCGAATCGGAGCTCGACCTGGTGCGAGCCGAGGTTCGAGCGCTGAACTCCGACTACCAACGGTACCTCGCGTATGCCAGCGCCCAGACCGCATTCGGCCGAATGTTCAACACGCTCGGCGTCAACGTGGTACCCGACAACCTGCAAGACCTATCAATCCCAGCCCTGTCGCAGCGGCTCGATGGATTCCTCACCACTGCGCTGAGCGACACCTTCCCTCGCATTGCCGAACAGCCCGTGAAGCAATTGCCCCGCCTCAGCGTGAATGTCGAATTGCCCGCTGGAGCTTCCGACCCGGCCGCTGCCCGCGCATCGGTTCGACAGGCGCTCATGCGCAATCAGGTGGCGATCCAGGAAGAGGGCAAGCCGGCTGGCGCCGCACTGAATATGCGTGTGGATGTAGCGCCATCTGCCAACGGCCCGAGACGGGTGACCGCCGTCATAAGCATGCTGGATGCGAAAGGGGTAGAGGTTGGTACCAGCACCTACACCAGCAGCCTGCCCAGCCAGCCCAATGCCCGCGCAATCAACGCGTTTGCCGAAGCGGCCGTGGTGGCCAACCTTGCTTCTCTAACTGGCTGGCTGCACAAGGTCGCTCAATGAATTTGTCCAGCCAACCATTTGCGGATACACGCATGAGTCTCAAGTTGCAACGGGTGGCTGGGCTGTGCGCGGGCATCGTCCTTTCAATGTCCGCCATTGCACAGCAACCCACCTCAGGACAGTCAGCCCCTGCAGCGCTCCCGCCCGTGAGGGTGGTGCTTGCGCCTGCCGTGGAAACCACGGAACGCCAGCCTGGGCAGCAAGGTGGTGCGCGGCAGGGAGGTGGTGCGCTTTGATTGCAATGAGCAGAACGCCCGCCTCAAGATGGGCGAAGCAGAGCTCTCTGGCGCGGAACAGAGTCTCGAGGCAAAGCTGCGCCTGCAGGGCCTGCAGCAGGCGACCGACACCGAAGTCGCACTGGCCGCAAGTGCAGTGGACCGCGCGCGTGCTCAGTCCGAGGTGTACAAGGCCCAACTGGCGCACTGCAGCGTTTCCGCGCCGTTCTCCGGCCGGGTGGTCAAGATGCACGTTCGGCCTTTCCAGGGTGTAGTGGCCGGACAGCCCTTGATGGACTTGGTGAGCAACGGCACTTTGAAGATTCGCCTGAATGTGCCCAGTATCTGGTTGCAGTGGCTCAAGCGCGGATCAACGTTTGACGTGGCCATTGAAGAAACCGGTCAACGCTACAAGGCGCGGGTCCAGGCCATCAACGGGCGCGTGGATCCTGTCAGTCAGACCGTGGAAATCGAAGGACAGCTCACCACAAAGCCAGCAGAACTGCTCGCCGGAATGAGTGGCAACGCCTACTTCGATGCACCCAAGCAATGAATGCGCCTCTGAAGGCAGACGCGCCTGGCGGGAGCGCCTGGCCACGCTATGTAAGCCTGCAGCGGAGAAGCCTGGAATGCGCCGAAGTAGCCGAACTGGGCTTTCTGATTGCCAATGAGACCTGGCATCTTGTGCCCTACAGGCAGGCGGTTCTCTTTCTGCAAAACCGGTTCTCTGGCTCCCGGCTGACTGCCGTGTCGGGTCTGGTGAGCGTGGTGGAAAGCACTCCATTCACCCAGTGGCTGACTTCAATTGAAAAGCATCTGGCAGGCGTTCAGCCGGCTCCCATGAACTTAAAACCAGGAGAGGAAGCACCTTCTGGAGCTAGCGCATTCACCGCAGGCGACCTACCCACTGTCCTCGCCACACCCTGGATGGAATGGTGGCCAGCCCATGCCTTGCGCTTGCCACTGCGCACCCCGCAGGGCACGGAAGTGGGTTCGGTGATCTACACACGCGAAGAAGCTTGGACGCCTCAGGACATTCGGCTGCTTTCCCTGATGCACACCCAGTACGCCTATTGCCTGCAGGCGCTGCGTCCGTCGCGCCCCGCCTGGCGAGAGCGGATCCTGGCACTGACACGGCCATCGCGCCGATGGTGGGTGGCGCTGGCGATGTTGCTCATTGCCGCAATCCCGGTACGAACCTCGGTACTGGCACCAGCGGAAATCATTGCCCTGCAGGCCACGGCAGTTGCTGCGCCCGCCGATGGCATTGTGAAGACGTTTCATGCGCCTCCCAACCGCGATGTGAAAGCCGGCGACTTGCTGTTTTCGCTGGATGAAAGCACCTTGAGCAACCGGGTCCAGGTGGCCGAGCGGGCACTGGCTGTCGCCAGAACCGATGCGCTCAGCGCTCAGCAACGTGCCATCGACCAAGCTGAGGGCAGAGCCGATATTGCCGTGCTGCAGGGGCGTGTGCGCGAGCGGGAGGCCGAATTGGCGTTGTTGATCGACGCTCGAAAACGGCTGGATGTGGTCGCCTCTCAGGATGGCATTTTTGTCTACACGGATCCGAACGACTGGCTGGGCCGACCGGTGAACACCGGTGAGCGGATCGGCCAGCTTGCAGCGCCAGGGGAGCTGGGGGTGCTCGTATGGCTGCCCGTTCCGGATGCCATAAATCTGGCACCTGGAACGGACATGAAGGTGTACCTTCAAGTGCAGCCGCTCAACGCACTGGTGGCCAAGCTGGAGCAGACGAGCTATCAGGCCGCCATGTCGCCGGACGGGGTCATGGCATACCGGGTTAGGGGCCGACTGAATGACGAGGGCAGGGCGCACATCGGACTGCGCGGAGTGGCCAAGGTCTATGGTGAATGGAAGCCCATAGCCTACTGGTTGTTCCGTCGACCCCTGGGCGCCGTGCGGCAATGGATAGGCCTGTGACAGCGGCCCTGCGGCTCACCCCTGATGCCCTTCCGCCTCTGCGCGGCGACCTCCAGCTCAGACCCGCTGCCGCCCAGGCGGACGGGTCACCCGCCTGGGTCATTCAGGATCCTGTGACCAACCAGTTCTACCGCATTGGCTGGCTTGAGTTTGAATTACTCTCCCGCTGGCACTGGCGCCAACCTGAACGGGTCCTGCAGCACACCGCAGCCGAGACCTTGCTGGCCCCCACAAAGGAGGAACTGGAAGCCCTGTGCCAGTTTCTGCAGCAGCACCACCTGCTGGAACAGCGCACGCCGGGGCATTTCAAGGTGTTGCACAACCAGCACCAGCGCAGTCGCATGAGTCGCTTCAAATGGGCGCTGCACCACTATCTTTTTTTTCGCTTGCCGCTGTTTGAACCCGCCGCTTTTCTGCGCGTTTTGTTGCCCTGGCTCTCATGGGTGTATCGGCCAGCCACTGGTTGGTTGGTGCTGGCGACCGGCGCAGTGGGATTGCTGCTGACCAGCCGGCAATGGGACAGCTTCACCTCGGCTTTTGCGCAGTCGCTGTCGTGGGAGGGGGCGCTGTACTACCTCCTGGCGATGGCGGTTGCCAAGAGCGTGCACGAACTCGGGCATGCGTTGACTGCCACGCGTTATGGTGTAAGGGTGGCGCACATGGGCGTGGCCTTTCTGGTGATGTGGCCCATGCTTTACACGGATACCACCGAGTCCTGGCGGTTGTCCAGGCGGCGCCAGCGGCTTGCAATTGCATCGGCAGGAGTCATTGGTGAGCTGGCCCTTGCGGGCGCTGCCACCTTGGCATGGAACCTCGTGGCAGATGGCCCGTTGCGCGATGCACTCTTTTTCCTCGCCACCACCGCATGGATCGTGTCGCTCACGATCAACCTCAGCCCGTTCATGCGGTTTGATGGCTATTTCGTTCTGTCCGACGCAGTGGATCTGCCCAACCTCCACGAACGGGCCTCTGCCGTGGCCCGGGCTTCAATTCGCAGAGGCCTGCTGGGCCTCAAAGAGCCTGATCCTGAGCCCTTTGCCGCGCCAATGCGGCGCTTCTTGGTGATTTTTGCGTGGATCACCTGGATCTACCGGCTGGTGGTTTTCGTGGGCATTGCCGTGGCCGTTTACCTGTTTTTCTTCAAGGTGCTGGGCATCCTGCTGTTTTTGGTTGAAATCTGGTGGTTCATCATGCGCCCTGTCATTCGTGAAACACAGCACTGGTTTGCCGAACGCAAGGCTGTCACGGGCACGCGCCGCTGGGTCCTTGGCGGCTCAGCCATGGCGATCGTTGTTCTTGGTGTTGCGCCCTGGCAAGAGCAGGTCAAGGCAGACGGCTGGGCGCTTCCCGAACAGTTTCATGTGTTTCACAGCCCTCTGCCAGCGCAAGTGCTGACGCTGCCGGAGTCAGGCAAACGTTTCGCAGCGGGCGAAACCGTGCTGCATTTGGACCAACCTGAACTGGGCTACAGGGGGGCAAGGGCAGCGGCGGTGGTCGGTGCAAGCCAGGATGCCTTGCGCGGTTTGCAAGCCCAGCAAGCAGACCTCGAACGCGTACCCCTGGCCAGAAGCGAGGTCGCTCTGCGGTTGCAGGAACTGCAAGCCGAGCTCACCGAGCGCGATCGGCTGGTCTTGAATGCGCCGTTTGCAGGCACTCTGGTGGATTTGGATCCAGAACTCATGCCAGGGACCTGGGTCAGCCCAAAACAACCGCTGGCCTCACTGGTCGGTGAGAGCGGCTGGATCGTGGAGGCATTCGTTCAACAGGCAGATGTGGAGCGTTTGTCAGGCAATAGCGAAGCCACCTTCTACCCTGTCCACCAGCCGCAAAGCGCGATCAAGGGCACCGTGATCGAAATTGCGCGTACCCGTACCAGCCAGCTGCCCAACGCCATGTTGGCCGCCGCGCACGGCGGACCGATCCCCATTCAAAACTCCAGCCAAGACCAAGAGTTGAGCCCGCGGGACGCACTCTACCGAGTGAAGATTCGCGTCAATGGCAATGGGCTACGAGCGCCCACCACCGGGACCGTAAAAATCAAAGGAAAACCACGCAGTTTGATTGGAAATTGGTTGAAACCGATGTTGATCGTGCTCCTGCGAGAGTTTAGTTTTTGAATGTGAACCGCCCTGGGGTGGTTCAGCTCGGCTTGGTCTCGCCAGACAATTGAAGAGAGACTTGAAACACCGGTGACAACCTTCGCGCTTTGCGGTCCTGTAGTCGCTCTGCCGGGTCCGTGTCCCGGCAGAGCATTCCCATCAAGAGCCGCTGAAGGGCAGCGATGAGTGGTGGACCACGATGCGTAAGGCCCCTTTGTCGTCTTTCACGAAGCCCCAGGTTTTGTCGACGCTGGTGATCTTTCCGTCGGGGCCGGTGAGGTTCACGTTGCCCATGGTGGTGGCCTTGTCGCCGGCAATGAACACGGCCGCGTTGGCGATCTCACAGCCCGACCAGCCCTTGAGGGCAAAACCGGTGTCGTTCGGAAACGCGGCGTTGCCGCCCACGAAGTACGCCAGCGCGCCGTCGCGCGTGGTACGGAACGTTTGTGGGGCCACGGTCAGCGTGGGCTTGAACAGTACCGGCCCCATCTGGTAGCCGTAGGCAGCATCTATCACCTTTTCTGCGAGGGCTTTGGCGGCAGCCTGACCGTTGCGCTGGTGGGTGGTGCTGATGTCGACCAGGGCCTGGCACCAGGCCTTCTGGCCAGCCAGCACTTCGGCTTCGGTGATGCCCTGGTTGACCACCGGTGCACTGGCAATGGCCAGCGGGCTCAGGGCAAAGACAAACAGGGAAGTGGCAATGCGAGAGCGGTTTTTCATGTTCATTCCTTGGCAGGCGTGGCACCGAGGTATCCCGGTCATGGAAGGCAGGTTGCGCTCCACACCTCCATTGAATGCTGCCAGCTTGAACTTCCGTTGAAGCACCGATGAACCTGCGCTGAACCCGACATGAACGCCAGATGACAGGCCTTGCGCGCGACCAGCCTGCACCACAATCCGGGGCATGCTGCGCAAACGCCTGACCCTCGCTCTCGCCTTGCTTGCCCTGGCCGCCGTGCTGGAAGGGCTGATGGCCCTGTGGGCCCTGAACATTGCAGCGCAGCACATGGAGCGAGGCCGTGTGGTGAATGACATCCAGCTGGGCTTTGTCGAACTCTCGGTGACCAAGCAGCGCCTGCGCACCTGGGTGTCGCAGCGGCAGCTTGATGCGGGAGCGGAGCCATCGGAGCGTGAGCGCCTGCTGCAGTCCATGCGCGACACCCTGTCCAGGCTGGAGGTGTTGGCCGAACGCGCGGCAGCACTCGATACCGATGCCGACACGCGCAACGAACACGTTCAACGCCTGGACGCGCTGGCGGTGCTGACCCGCAGCATGCGCACGCTGGAGCAGGGAGTAGACCAGGTGCAACCCCTGCCTCCGGGAGCCGACGCACGGATCACCTGGCAAGCCCTCAACGAACGGTTTGACGTCAGTGACGGGCGCGATCTGCGCGACCTTCTGGTGCAGGGGGCGGCCCGCGAGGCGGCTGCGGTCCTGCGTGAGCGTGCGGCGGCCGACCGCACGCTGGGGTGGGTGCGCACGCTGTGGACGGCGGCTGCGGCCACCCTGGCACTGGGGGCTCTGTTGCTGGCCGCGTACATCACCCGGGCGTTGCGCCAGCCGCTGGAGCGCCTGAGCACCGGTGCGCAGGCCTTGCAACGAGGCGAGCTGGATCACCGCATCCCGGAGCAGGGGCGCGACGAGTTTTCAGCCGTGGCCCGCAGCGTCAATGCCATGGCCGCTGAACTGGCCCAGCACCGCGCCGCCGAACGGGTCACCCGCGAGCGCCTGGAAGAGCAGGTACAGGCGCGCACCGCTGAGCTGCAGGTGGCGCTACAGACGCTGCGCGATCTGGATGCACGCCGGCGGCAGTTGTTTGCCGACATCAGCCACGAGCTGCGCACGCCGACCACCGCCATTCGCGGCGAGGCCGAGATCACCTTGCGTGGCCAGAACCGGCCCGCCGCCGAATACCAGGCAGCGCTGCGCCGCATCGTGGAAACGTCGGGGCAGCTCGCCCTGGTGATCGACGACCTGCTCACCATGGCTCGCAGCGACATCGATACGCTGGCACTCCAGCGGCAGACGCTCGAATTCGCCGAACCGCTCGCGCTGGCAATGGCGCAGGCGCACGCGCTGGCCCGGGAACGTCGGGTGCGGATCGACGCCGCCCCCTTGCCTGAAACGCCCTTGCGGGTGCTTGCCGATCCGCAGCGGTTGCGCCAACTGCTTGCCTTGTTGCTGGACAATGCGATCCGCTATTCGGTTCCGGATGGGGTGGTTCGTGTGCAGGTGCTGGTTGCGAACGGTGCCGAGCCGCACTGCGTGTTCCGGGTGCACAACGCGGGTGTTGCCATTGCGCCGGACGAGCTGCCGCGCGTGTTCGAGCGCAACTTCAGGGGTGAGCAGGCACGCCATCACCGCGCCGATGGGAGCGGTCTGGGGCTGGCCATCGGGCAGGCTCTGGCCCGCGCGCATGGGGGCGAGATCAGCTTGAGCAGCCATGCAGAGGAAGGCACCACGGTCACCCTGCGGTTGCCGCTGCGGGAGGCTGCCCGCCTGGAGGTCGCATGAACATTCTGGTGATTGAGGACGACCAGCGCATTGCCGATTTTCTCCAGCGCGGCTTGCGCGCAGAAGGGTACCGGGTGCAGGTGGCCCGTACCGGTCCGGAGGGTCTGCGCATGGCCCAGGATGCCGGGCGCGAGGCCCGGGACAGCGGCATCGGCACCGTTGTGCTGCTGGACGTGATGCTGCCCGGCATGAACGGCCTGGAGGTGTGCCAGACGCTCAGGGCGGCAGGGGTGGGTCTACCCATCCTGATGCTGACCGCCATGACCACCCTGGACGACCGGGTCGCCGGATTGCGTCTGGGGGCAGACGACTATCTCTGCAAGCCGTTCGAGTTCGAGGAATTGCTGGCGCGCATCGAGGCGCTGGCCAGGCGGGGCCGCAGCCAGACGGTCCCGGTCAGCACCCATGTGCGGGTGGCCGACCTTGAGCTCGACCGCGAGGCCATGCGCGCGACGCGCGCAGGCCGTGCGCTGGCGCTCACCGCACGCGAACTCGCGTTGCTCGAATTGCTGATGACCTCACCCGGGAGGTTGTTCAGCCGGGAACGCATCCTCGCCAATGTGTGGGGAACCAGCGAAGACCCGTTGACCAACGTGGTGGACGTGTACATCCGGCGCCTGCGCAGCAAGGTCGATGAAGGTCATGCGACACCGCTCATCCACACCGTTCGCGGCCTGGGCTACCGGCTGGAAGATCCCGGGCCGGCAGCGGGCTGATGCAAGGGGAGTGATGCTCCAGGAACCCATCATCTGGCCCGCCCCGGCCGGGGGTGGCCCCATCAGGTACCGATCACGCCCCCATCGTCCTTGGTGATCACGATGGTGGCCGAACGTGGCCGCTTGCCCGCGCCATAGCCCGCATTGCTCGGCCACTGGCTTTCAAACCTGGCCGGGTTGTTCACATCGGCCATGGCGGTGTTTTCACCCGCGTGCTGGATGTTCACGAAGATGGCGCGGCCATCCGGCGTTTCGGTGATGCCGGTGATCTCGGCGCCCTTGCCGTCGCCCACCTGGCCGGGCATGGCGGCCAGCAGCATGCAGTTGGTCTTGTCGGTGTAGGCGCCGTCGTCGGTCTGGATCCAGCAGATGCCGGTGGCGGGGCTGAACACCAGGCCATCGGGTGACGACAGGTCGTTCTCGTCTGTGAGGTTGGACAGGTTCACGTTGGCCTTGTCGGCATCGGCTTCGGAGGCAAACAGGTAGATGTCCCACTTGAAGCTGGCATTGGCCGCCTTGCCGCCTTCATTCAGACGCACGATGTGGCCGTGCACGTTGCCCTTCTGTTCCTTGCTGCCCTTCATGTCGCTGTAGGCGCGCGGGTTGGCGGCATCAACGGTGGCTTCGGTGCGCTGGCTGTTGTTGGTGAGCGTGATGTACACGTCGCCGTTCCTGGGGTTCACGCCGGCCCACTCGGGGCGGTCCATCTTGGTGGCGCCGGCCGCGTCGGCGGCCAGGCGGGTGAACACGCAGATGTCGGCCTGGGTCTTGAAGTCGAAGCCGCTGTAGTTGGCCACGGCGGGGTTCTTCATGGACAGCTCCAGCCACTGGCCGCTGCCGTCGGCATTGAACTTGGCCACATACAGCGTGCCTTGGTCGAGGTACTTGTCGCCGGCGGCCAGGCGGTTGCGCGGCTGGGCGTCGACCGGGTCCCACTTCTCGCTGGACACGAACTTGTAGATGTATTCGCCGCGCGCGTCGCAGCCCATGTAGGCCACGATGGGTTCGCCCGCCACCGGGGTGGCGAAGGTCACGTTCTCGTGCGCGAAGCGGCCCAGCGCGGTGCGCTTGGTGAGCAGGGTGTTGGGGCTGTAGGGGTCCAGCTCCACCACATAGCCGAAGGTGTGGAATTCGTTGCGGTAGTCGTCGCGCGGGCTGGCCGCCACCACGCTGGTGTTCCAGCGCTGGTAGCGGTCAGCATTGCCGCCGCTTTCCCAGCCGTGGCGGCTGGGTGCGCCGGCGCGGCGGCCGTAGCGGTTGAACGCGGCCACATCCTTGGGGTTGTTGCGGCGCTGGTCGTCCTGTGCGTCGCGGAAGAAGTAGCCGAACCAGTTTTCTTCGCCCGACACGAAGGTGCCCCAGGGTGTTTTTCCGGTGCCGCAGTTGTTCACCGTGCCGCGGCCCTTGGTGCCGGTGGGGCTGAACCTGGTGGCCAGGTGGGCGCTGCCGGCAGCAGGGCCGGTGAACACCGCTTCGCTCATGGTGGTGATGCGGCGGTTGTAGGCCGAGTCGGCCCGGGTGGTCCAGCGCTTGC
The DNA here is from genome assembly GCA_025458915.1 of Hydrogenophaga sp. Lineage (GTDB taxonomy): Bacteria > Pseudomonadota > Gammaproteobacteria > Burkholderiales > Burkholderiaceae_C > Hydrogenophaga. The sequence goes on along the minus strand of JALORL010000104.1, from coordinate 619 downwards.
CGTTGCGCTGCACCTCCACCACCGACAGGCCGTGAATCATGAGTTCCTTGTCGATCTCTGCGCCGGGGCGGGGCAGGGTGGCGGTGCCGCCGTTGGCGTGGATGAAGAAGGACGACAGCTTTTCGTCGGTGGTGGCTTCGTGGTTCACCGCCAGCAGCCCGCGCGAGGTGAAGGTGTTCGACGGCTTGCCCTGGGCGTCCAGGCCGTACCACTCCAGACCGTCGTGGTGGTCGCCTGCGCGCAGCTCCCACTGTTGGTCGGTGCCGTCGTTCTTGAAGGCGGACACGCCAGCGGCCAGCGGGTCACCACCGGCGTACAGCACCTGCGCGGTGTAGCCCGGGGGCACGGTCACGGTGTCGGCAACGCTGCGCATCACCGGCTTGAAGCCCAGTTGCGTGACCGGCATGGGGCCGCTTGCAGACGGGGTGCCGGAGGTGGCACAGCCGCTCAGCGCCGCGCCGCCCACCAGGGCGCCACCCAGGCCGCCGCGCAGCAGGCCGCGGCGGCTCAGGCGTGCGGCCAGCACGCTGTCCATGCTGGGGTTGTGGCTGGTGTTGGAGTCTTCGTCGTTGAAGAAATCGGAGGGGCGGGTGGTGGGGTTCATCGTGCTTGCAAAAGG
>JALORL010000103.1 GCA_025458915.1 Hydrogenophaga sp. | reverse complement strand
GCATCGAGCTGGCGCGAAGCGTGGGCCACGGCAAAGGTCCAGCCGGCCAGGATCATGGACCACAGCAGGATGGAGCCTTCGTGGTTGCCCCAAACCGCGCTGACGCGGTACATCAGCGGCAGCGCCGTGTGCGAGTGGTTGGCCGCCAGCGCCACGGAAAAATCGCTAGTGACGAAGGCGTGCGTGAGGCAGGCATACGCAAACAGCAGCAGCCCGAATTGGGCGGTTGCCGCCGGCTTGGCCAGTGCCATCCACGGCGTGCGGCCGGTCTGTGCACCAGCCAACGGCAGAATGCCCTGCACCAGGGCCATGACCAGGGCCAGGACGGTCGCGAAATGGCCGAGTTCGGGGATCATGGGCGGGCCACCTGGGAAGAGGACGCATCCGCAGGGGCGAGCGCCTGGCTGGCGCGGGCGCGCTCCAGCGCTTCGGCGGCTTCGGGCGCCATGTAGTTTTCGTCGTGCTTGGCCAGCACCTGGTCGGCGCGGAACAGGCCGTCCGCGCCCAGCTTGCCCTGGGCCACCACGCCCTTGCCTTCCTGGAACAGGTCGGGCAGCAGGCCGGTGTAGGTCACGGGAATGGTCTTGGCGGTGTCGGTCACGCGGAAGTGCACCGTCAGGCTTTGCGGGTCGCGCTGCACGCTGCCCTCCTCCACCAGCCCGCCCACACGGAAGCTGCGTTCGCGCGGTGCTTCGTTGGCCATGACCTGGGTGGGGCTGAAGAAGAACACCAGATTGCTGCGAAAGGCGTTGAGCACCAGGGCGCTGGCGCCACCCACGGTCAGCAGGCCCACCAGCAGGGCCACGGCACGGCGGTTGCGGGCTTTCATGTGGCGTGCTCCCCGGCACCCTGGGCGTCCATCGCCTGTTGATCGCTGGCTTCCTGCACCAGCAGGTGCCGGCGCAGGCGCAGCAGCAGGCATTCAGCGCCCACCACCACGGCGGTCATGCCCAGCGAGCCCCACACGTACAGGCCGTAGCCGCCCATGTCGAGGAAGTCTTTCAGGTCGATCCAGTTCATACGGCCTCCAGTGCCTGCTTCGCCCAGGGGGCGTGGCGTTCGCGTTCCAACATGATCACCCGCACCCGGGCGAGCGCGATGGCAATGCAGTACATCCAGCAGGCCAGCGCCATCACCAGCATGCCCATGAGCATGGGCGTGGCCATGCTGGGTGCCTTGGTGAAGCTGACCGATGCACCCTGGTGCAGCGTGTTCCACCACTGCACCGAGAAATAGATGATGGGCAGGTTGACCACGCCCACAATGGCGAGCAGGCCGGCGGCGCGGTCGGCGCGGCGCGGATCGTCAATGGATGCATGCAGCGCCATGAAGCCGATGTAGAGGAACAGCAGCACCAGCTCGGAGGTGAGCCGCGCGTCCCACACCCACCAGGTGCCCCAGGTGGGCTTGCCCCACAGGGCGCCGGTCCACAGCGCCAGAAACGTCATGAGGGCGCCGGTGGGCGCCAGCGCGCAGGCCATCATGCTCGACAGGCGCGAATTGAAGATGAGGCCAGCCGCCGCCCAGAGCGCCATGGCCAGGTACACCACCATCGACATCCACGCCGTGGGCACGTGCACGAAGATGATGCGGTAGGCCTCGCCCTGCTGCGCATCGGTGGGCGCCACCCACAGACCCAGATACAGGCCCCAGGCGGTGAGCACCACGGCCAGCGCGCCGAACCAGGGAACGAGGCGACCGGCCAGCGGGTAGAAGCGCTGCGGCGCCGCGTAGTGAAACCAGTTGATGTGCGGCATGGAAGAACCTCGGGTCATTCAATGGAGATGCGCAGTGCGGCGCTGGTGAGCAGCGGCGCGGCGAACAGGCTGATCAGCAGCAAGGCGCCCAGCAGCGAGAAATGGCCCACCACGTCCAGCCCGGCGCTGTGGGCCTGCACCGCCCCCGCGCCGAAGATCAGCACCGGAATCACCAGCGGCAACGTGAGCAGCGACATCAGCACGCCGCCGCCACGCAGGCCCAGCGTGAGCGCGGCACCGATGGCCCCCACCAGGCTCAGCACCGGCGAACCCACCAGCAGACTGAGAAACAGCACGCCCGTGGCTGCGGCGGAGAGGTCGAACTGCAGGGCCAGCAGCGGCGAAATCAGCACCAGCAGCAGCACCGAGCTGCACCAGTGCGCAGCAATCTTGCCCAGCACCAGCACCGGCAGCGGGTGGGTGGACAGCAGCAGTTGTTCCAGCGTGCCGTCGGCATGGTCGTCGGCAAACAGACGCGCCAGCGGCAGTGTGCAGGCCAGCAACGCCGCCACCCAGACCACGCCCGGTGCCATGGTGCGCAGCAGCGCGGGTTCCGGTCCCACGCCGAGCGGGAACAGGCTCACCACCATGACGAAGAACACCAGCGCGGCCAGCGAATCGGTGCGGCGGCGCAGGGCAATGCGCAGGTCGCGCTGGAACACGCAGCGAAACCCCTCGAACCAGCCGGGGGGTGCGGCTTCGGGCAGGACGTTGGAAGCCACGGCGGTGTTCACAGCTGCAGCACCTGTTGGGGCGCGTCGTCCAGCGCCACACCCTGGTGGCTGGTCAGCACCACCGAGCCGCCGCGTTGCAACTGTGCACGGATCAGGCCTTCGAGCCATGCGGTGGCGGCGGTGTCCAGGGTATTGAACGGTTCGTCCAGCACCCACAGCGGCGCGCTGCGGGCCAGCACCAGACGGGCCAGGCCGCAGCGGCGGCGCTGGCCTTGGGAAAGCCGGCGCACCGGCGTGCGCTCAAAGCCGCGCAGGCCGGCATCGGCGAGTGCCTGCAGCGCGGCCGGCCGCGCTGTGCTCTGACCGCCCAGCGCGCAGGCGCCGAGCAGGTTGTCGGTAGGGGAAAGATCGTCCTTGAGCGCGGCAGCATGGCCGATGTACACCAGCTCGCGGCCCCAGCGTTCGCGCTGGGCAGCCAGCGGTTCGCCGCGCCAGTGCACCTCGCCGCTGCTGGGCTCCAGCAGGCCGCACACCATGCGCAGCAGGCTGGTTTTTCCCGATCCGTTGGCGCCTACCACCCGCAGCAACTGACCCCTGGGCAGCTGCAGCGTCAGCCCGCTGAACAGGGTGCGATCGCCGCGAACACAGCCGACCGCGTTCAGCGTGAGCGCGGCGCTCATGGAATGCCCTTTGCACCCACACAGGGTGGCAGCAGGGGTCGGGGGAAAAGCGATGCGGTCACGGGTGAAAACTCTTTGGTACGCGCAATGTGTCAATTAGATGTGACACTTATAGCACCACAAGCGCTGCAGCACAAACCGGTTTACCCGCGCCAACCGCCTTTTTCGGGCCGTTCCCCGCCGCGGGCAGGAACCGTGGGGATATTGCGTCGCACCAGAAAAGTCGCTTGGACATTTTGAAGTGTCATGTTATCTTGACAGTGCTTGATGTCACATTTTGATGACGTCAACTGTTCGGCGAGGTGCCACCATGGACATGACGACACGCATCCAGAGTGCGCTTGACCAGCAACTTGCCCGGGCCGAAACCGCCAGCGCCCCGCCACTGCTGCTCGCCGCCATGCGGCATGCGGTGTTTCCGGGCGGCGCCCGCATCCGCCCGCAGCTCTGTCTGGCCGTGGCCCAGGCCTGCGGCGAGGACGCCCCCAACCTGACCGATGCCGCAGCCGTGGCCATCGAACTGCTCCATTGCGCCTCCCTGGTGCACGACGACATGCCCTGCTTCGACGACGCCGACACCCGGCGCGGCCAGCCCACGGTGCACAAACAGTACGGCGAACCGCTCGCCCTGCTCACCGGCGACGCCCTGATCGTGATGGCCTACCAGGCCCTGGCACGCGCTGGCGCCCACCACCCGCTGCGGCTCGCCGGCCTGATCGACACGGTGTGCACCGGCACCGGCGCGCCCGATGGGATCGTGGCTGGCCAGGCCTGGGAATGTGAGTCGCGCGTGTCGCTCAGCCAGTACCAGCGCGCCAAGACCGGCGCCCTGTTCGTGGCCTCCACCTGCGCCGGCGCCCAGGCCGCGGGCGCGGACCCTGCCGAATGGCGCACCCTGGGCGAGTGCCTGGGCGAGGCCTATCAGGTGGCCGACGACATCCGCGATGTGGTGATGCAGGCCGGCCAGCTTGGCAAGCCCGCTGGCCAGGACCTGCACCACGGGCGCCCCAGCGCCGCCACCGACCTGGGCCTGCTTGGCGCCATTTCCCACTTCCGCAAGCTCATGGCCGAGGCGGTCTCATCGGTACCCGTGTGCGAAAGCCGCGCCGCCATGCGTCAGATCGTGCTGCGCGAGTCCGAGCGCCTGATCCCCCAGAGCACCTGCGACCGCATCACCCAGGACCGCAGCCTGTGGGCGCCCGCCCGCGCCACGGTTCGCCAGGCCACGGTGTGAGGTCGCCATGACCACCCTGCCCACGCCCCACCCGTTGCCCGGCTTCCAGCCCGCATCGCGCCGCGACCGCCTGGCCGCCCGCATGGACGCCTGGATGACCAGCCCCGCCCTGTACACCTGGGCACTGGCCAACCCCATCACGCGCTGGTTCTTGAAGCGGCGCTCCGAACAGCTCTTTGAACTGATGGCCGGCTTCGTGCACTCGCAGGTGCTGCTGGCCTGCGTGCGCCTGCGCCTGCTGGAGACGGTTCGCGCCGCCCCCCGCACGCTGGAAGAACTGGCCGCCCTCACGCAGCTGCCGGCCGATGGCCTGCAGCGGCTCCTGGACTCGGCCGTGTCGATGCGGCTGATGGCCTTGCGCAGTGGGGGCCGCTACGGCCTGGGTGGCCTGGGCGCACCCGTGACGGCACACACAGGCATTCGTGACATGGTGGAGCACAACGCCACGCTGTACGACGACCTGCGCGACCCCCTGGCCCTGCTGCGCGCGCCCGATCAGGCCGGCATGCACGCCTACTGGCCCTACACCGACAAACCGACCGACACACCCCGCCCCGCCGCACCGGCCGAACAGTACGCCCGCTATTCATCGCTCATGGCAACGTCGCAGCGCTTCGTGATCGACGAACTGCTGGCGGCCTATCCGTTTGCCGATCACCGCTGCGTGCTGGACGTGGGTGGCGGCATGGGTGGTTGGGTGGCCGCCCTGGCCAAGGCCCAGCCGCACCTGCGGCTGCAACTGTTCGACCTGCCCCCGGTGGCCGCCCTCGCTCACCAGAAGCTGCAGGACCTGGGTCTGGGCCCGAGGATCACCACCTTTGGTGGCAGCTTCACCCAGGACCCCCTGCCCACCGGGGCCGACCTCGTCACCCTGGTGCGCGTGGCCCACGACCACGACGACGCCACGGTGCTCACCGTGCTGCGCGCCATCCATGCGGCCTTGCCACTGGGCGGCAGTCTCCTGCTGGCCGAGCCCATGGCCCGGAGCGACGGCCAGCCGTCCAGCACCGACCCGTATTTCCACTTCTATCTGATGGCCATGGGCTCGGGCCGGCTGCGCACGCCACAGGCCCTGGGTGCCCTGATGGCCCAGGCTGGCTTCACCCACATCGAACCCGTGCCCAACCCAATGCCCCTGCACGCGCAGTTGCTGGTAGGCCGCAAATCTCAGTGTTTACCCTTGTTGACACCTGAATGTGTCAATACTAATTGACACATCGTGCTGTCAGGTTCTTAATACACCCATGCAAGCTTCAGCCATCGTCTTCCAAAGCCCCCGACAACTGTCGGTGCGGTCTTTGAACCTGCGCTCCATGGCTGACGGCGACGTGGATGTGGAAGTGGAATACAGCGGCATCAGCACCGGCACCGAGCGCATGCTCTGGGACGGCAGCATGCCGCCCTTCCCAGGCATGGGTTATCCGCTGGTGCCCGGTTACGAAACCGTGGGCCGCGTGGTGCGCACCCAGGGCCATTGCGGCAAGGGCACCCAGGAACTCAAAGCCGGTGACCGGGTGTTCGTGCCGGGCTCCTACAGCTTCGAAGGCGTGCACAACCTGTTCGGCGGGGCCGGTTCCCGCCTGGTGGTGCCCCACGACCGTGCAGTCAAGCTCATGGACAGCCACAGCGCCGACGCGGTGCTGCTGGCCCTGGCCGCCACGGCCTACCACACAGTGGCCTGTGGCGGCACGCGCAGCCCTGCCACCCCGCCCGACCTGATCATCGGCCACGGTGTCATGGGCCGCCTGCTGGCCCGCCTCACGGTGGCCGCCGGCGCCCCGGCACCGGTGGTCTGGGAAACGCAGACCGACCGCCAGGGTGGTGCCGAGGGCTACACCGTGATCCACCCGGACAGCGACGAGCGCAAGGACTACCGCGCCATCTATGACGTCAGCGGCGACGCCGACATCCTGCACCGCGTGATTCCCCGCCTGGCCAAGGGCGGCGAGGTGGTCCTGGCCGGTTTCTACAAAAAAGACATCTCGTTCGCCTACGCCCCGGCCTTCATGCGCGAAGCGCAGATCCGTGTGGCCGCCGAATGGAAGCGGGCCGACCTGCTCGCGGTGAACCAGTTGATGAACGAAGGCCGCCTCAACCTGGACGGCCTGATCACCCACACCGACACCCCGGCACGCGCCTCCCAGGCGTACGCAGCGGCGTTCGATGACCCGCAATGTTTGAAGATGGTCCTGGACTGGAGAAACTGATGAGCGCACTTCCTGTCAACGTGCAACCGGCCCAGTTCATGGCGCAACTGCGCGCCGAAGCGGCCATGGAACCCGCGCCGGTGCACACCGGCGAGGTCAAGAAGGAAACCCAGATCATCGCGATCTACGGCAAGGGCGGCATCGGCAAGAGCTTCACCCTGGCCAACCTGAGCTACATGATGGCGCAGCAGGGCAAAAAGGTGCTGCTGATCGGCTGCGACCCCAAGAGCGACACCACCAGCCTGCTGTTCGGTGGCCGGGCCTGCCCCACCATCATCGAGACCAGCAGCAAGAAAAAGCTTGCCGGTGAAGCGGTGGCGATTGGCGACGTGTGCTTCAAGCGCGATGGCGTCTACGCCATGGAGCTGGGTGGCCCCGAGGTCGGCCGCGGCTGCGGCGGGCGCGGCATCATCCACGGCTTCGAGCTGCTGGAAAAGCTGGGCTTCCACGAGTGGGGCTTCGACTACGTGCTGCTCGACTTCCTGGGCGACGTGGTGTGCGGCGGCTTTGGTCTGCCGATTGCCCGCGACATGTGCCAGAAGGTCATCGTGGTGGCCAGCAACGACCTGCAGTCGCTCTATGTGGCCAACAACGTGTGCAGCGCGGTGGAGTACTTCCGCAAGCTCGGCGGCAACGTGGGCGTGGCCGGCATGGTCATCAACCGCGACGACGGCACCGGCGAGGCCATGGCCTTCGCGGACGCGGTCGGCATCCCGGTGCTCTCGGTCATCCCGGCCGACGACGACATCCGCCGCAAGAGCGCCAGCTACGAAATCATCGGCCGACCAGATTCCGTCTGGGGCCCCATGTTTGCCCAGCTTGCCGAAAACGTGGGTTCCTCCAGCCCAATGCGTCCCAAGCCCATGACGCAAGACGGCCTGCTGGGTCTTTTCTCTGCGGCCTCGGTCGGCCGCGACGTGGTGCTCGAACCCGCCACGCAGTTCGACATGTGCGGCAAGACCGAAAACACCAAGCCGACGCTTGAAGTCGTCTACGACGAGGTCTGACACCATGAGCAGCGGCACCATTCCGATCATCCCCATTCAGTCGAGCGGGGCCACCACCGCCATCGAGGGTGATGGCATGGGTTGCCACGCCGGTGGTGAAACGCTGCTGGCCGCCGCGAAGTCCGCCGGCAAGAGCGAGGTGCTGGCGCAGTACGCGGCCGACTACCCCCAACGCGAAAACGCCGGCCCGCACGACCAGCCGCAAAGCATGTGCCCGGCCTTCGGT
>JALORL010000015.1 GCA_025458915.1 Hydrogenophaga sp. | reverse complement strand
GGTTTGGTTTTGATGGGACGTTAGCTCAGTTGGTAGAGCAGCGGACTTTTAATCCGTTGGTCGGCAGTTCGAGCCTGCCACGTCCTACCAAAAACGTGAAGCCCTGGTCGGAAGACCAGGGCTTTTTCGTTTGTATCGTCCCTGCTTCGGCCGATCCCATGGTGGTCGGTCATCTGAGGCGAGGAAGCCGGCCATGCGACCAATGAACCGGGTGCCAATGAGCGACACCGTCGCGGCGGCGCCTTCTTGCGCCAACGGATTGGGCCGACACGTCTGAGGCCGGGCACTGCTGCCATGTGGCAGTTTCGTGTCGGCCTATGCAGGGCCGTGCAGAAGCGATTCCAGTGCTTCGTGAATTTCGAGCCAGCGTACTTCCAGGCGTTCCAGTTCCTCTGCAACCGCTTTCAGCTTTCGGCCCGCCTCGGCCAGTTCGTTGCCGTTGGTGAGGTGAATCAGGCTTTCTTCCAGGCCAGCTTTCTCTGATCCGAGTTGCGCCATGCGCGCTTCGGTCTGGGCCAGTTCCTTCTTCCATGGTCTGGCCTTGTCGGCGGTCTGCTGGCGGCGCTGTGCGTCGAGGCGCTTTTGCTCGGAACTCTTCGGCGGCTCCACGGGCTTGCTGGCGGCCTGGCCTGAAAACGTGTGCGCCGGTACGGCATCGGTTGGCGGGGCTTTCCTGGCCTCTTTTTGCTGATCTCTCTGTTCCTGCCGCTGGGTTTCGCGGGATTGTTTGGCCACCTCAAGCAGGTAGCGCTGGTAGTCGTCCAGATCCCCATCGAACGGTTCGATGCCACCACGCGAGACCAGCCAGAACTCGTCGCAGACCGCGCGCAGCAACGCCCGGTCGTGGCTCACCAGCATGACCGTGCCTTCAAATTCGTTCAGTGCCACCGAGAGGGCCTCCCGCGTGGCGAGGTCGAGGTGGTTGGTGGGTTCGTCGAGCAGCAGCAGGTTGGGGCGCTGCCACACGATCATGCACAACACCAAGCGGGCCTTCTCTCCACCGCTCATGCTGCCCACGGCCTGCTTGACCTGGTCGCCGGTGAAGTTGAAATTGCCCAGGAAGCTGCGCAGGTCCTGTTCCCGCGTGGGCTGGCCGCTGAGGCGACCTTGGGCAGTGCATTCGCGCACCAGCCGGATCATGTGTTCCAGCACAGTGTCGGCCGGGCGCAGCACATCCAGTTCTTGCTGGGCGAAATAGCCGATGTTGAGGCCTTTGCCTTCGGTGATCTGGCCTGCGATCGGTTGTAGGTCGCGTGCAATGGTCTTGACCACCGTGGACTTTCCCTGGCCGTTGGCACCCAGGATGCCGATGCGCTGCCCGGCGAGCACCGAGCGGCTGATGTGGCGCACGATGACGGAGGGTTCGCCGCCTTCGTCCGGTGGTGGATAGCCGAAGCAGGCGTCGCTCATGGCGAGCATGGGGTTGGGAAGGTTCTGCGGCTCGGCGAACTCGAAGGTGAACTCCGCATCGGCCAGCACCGGCCCGATTTTCTCCATACGCTCCAGCGCCTTCACGCGGCTCTGTGCCTGCTTGGCTTTGCTGGCCTTGGCCTTGAATCGGTCGATGAACTTCTGCAGGTGGGCCATCTTTTCCTGCTGGCGTGCGTAGGCCGATTGCTGCAAAGCCATCTGTTCGGCCCGCATGTCTTCGAAGCGGCTGTAGTTGCCGCCATAGCGGGTGAGCTGCGCCGCGTGGATGTGCAGGGTGACGTTGGTCACCGCATCGAGGAATTCGCGGTCGTGGCTGATCACCAGCATGGTGCCTTCGTAGCGCTTGAGCCAGGCTTCGAGCCAGACCAGCGCATCGAGGTCGAGGTGGTTGGTGGGCTCGTCGAGCAGCAACAGGTCGCTGGGGCACATGAGTGCACGCGCCAGCTGGAGCCGCATGCGCCATCCCCCCGAGAAGCTGTTCACCGGCCGTTCCAGTTCGTCGGTGCGGAAGCCAAGCCCGAGGATGAGAGCCTGCGCACGGGCTGGAGCGTCGTGGGCGCCTGCGTCGTGCAGCGCCATGTAGGCGTGGGCCATGCGCTCGCCATCGCCACTGGCTTCGGCAGCCTGCACCTCGGCCTGGGCTGCCTGCAGCGTTACGTCACCGTCGATGACGAACTGGGTGGCGGGCTGGTCGGTCTCGGGCATGTCTTGTGCCACCTGCGCCATGCGCCATTGGGCAGGCACATGAAAGTCGCCTTTGTCCTCGTGGAGGGTGTGGTTGAGCAAACCGAACAGGCTGGACTTGCCCGCGCCGTTGCGGCCCACCAAACCTACTTTCTCGCCCGGATTGATGACACAGGAGGCGTTGTCCAGCAGGACCTTGGTGCCGCGGCGGAGAACCAGATTCTTGAGTGTGATCATGTTGACTGTGCCGCTCCTGCAGCAAGGCAGGACGGCTGGGGGGGGGGAACGTGGGATCGGCACACCGGGCCGTTGCCGTTCGGATGGGCCAGTGTGGTGTCGGGCGCGGTGGAGTACTTCAGGTCGCCAGCGCGTCACGGGTCAGCAGAAGGACCTGGTCGTCGCCGGCGCTGGTGCTGAGCCATACCACCTCGAGCTGTGGAAACGCGCGCTCGAAGTGCTCTCGCTCATTGCCGATTTCCAGGACCAGAACGCCATGTGCGCTCAGATGGGCCGGAGCCGAGGCCACGAGCTGTCGGACAAAGTCCATGCCATCGGTGCCGCCGGCCAGGGCCAGCGCTGGCTCTGCCAGGTATTCCGCTGGCAGGGCCTGCATGCTCGAGGCGTTGACGTACGGCGGATTGCACAGGATGAGGTCGAAGGGCCCTGCGCACTCTTGCAGGCCATCGGACAGCTGGAGCGCGATGCGGTCCTGCAGACGGTGGCGCTCGACATTGATGCGTGCCACTTCCAGCGCGTCGCGGGAGATGTCTGCGCCAGTCACCTGCACATCTGGCCAGGCCATGGCAGCCAGCACGGCCAGGCTGCCGTTGCCGGTGCACAGATCCAGTATCTGGCGGGTGTGTTCGCCCAGCCAGGGGTCGATGGAGCCGTCGGCAATCAGCTCGGCGATGAAGCTGCGGGGAACGATGGCACGCTCGTCCACGTAGAACGACACCCCTTGCAGCCAGGCCTCCCGGGTGAGGTATGCGGCGGGTTTCCGGGTGTCGATGCGGCGCTGGATGAGCGCTTGAGCGGCCTGCACGCGGTCATTGCCAATGGTCTCCTGTCCGTGATCGCCGAGTTCGGTGTCCAGTGGCAGTTCCAGACTCCAGAGCACCAGCCAGGCGGCTTCGTCCGCCGCACAGGCGGTGCCATGCCCATAGGCAAGCTGCGCCGACTCCAGCCGATCGCGGGCCCAGCAGTGAAGGTCTTGCAAGGTCATGTGTGGCTCATCGGTGCGGGTCCACCATCTGGCTCAAGGTGTCGAGCGTGCGCCGATAGATGTTTTTCAACGGTTCGATGTCCTGCAGGGCCACGTTCTCGTCGATCTTGTGGATGGTGGCGTTGGGCGGACCGAGCTCGATGACCTGGGGGCAGACCTGGGCGATGAAGCGGCCGTCGCTGGTGCCCCCTGTGGTGGACAGCTGGGTCTCCAGGCCGGTTTCGGCGGCGATGGCGGCGCGCACGGCGTCCACCAGCAGCCCGGGAGGTGTGAGGAAGGGCAGGCCGCCCACCGTCCAGGTCAGGTCGAAAGCCTCTCCGGGTTGCAGGCCGTGCCGGGCGAGGATGTCGTGTGTGCGCTGCTGCAGGCCTTCGGGCGTGGACTCGGTGCAGAACCGGAAGTTGAAATCGATCGTCACCGTTCCAGGAATCACGTTGCTGGCGCCTGTTCCTCCGTGGATGTTGCTCACCTGCCAGCTCGTGGGCGGGAAGTAGTCGTTGCCGGTGTCCCACACCGTGGCGGCCAGTTCGGCCAGAGCCGGTGCCACCATGTGGATGGGGTTGCGGGCCAGATGCGGGTAGGCGATGTGGCCCTGGATGCCCTTGACCGTGAGCTTGCCGCTCATGGTGCCTCGGCGCCCGTTCTTGATCATGTCGCCGGTACGCTCCACCGAAGTGGGCTCCCCCACGATGCACCAATCGAGTCGTTCGCCGCGTTTCTGGAGTTCGCGGCAGACAATGACGGTACCGTCGATGGCGGGGCCTTCCTCGTCGCTGGTGAGCAGGAAGGCAATGTCGATCGGCGGTTGCGGATGTTGCGCAAGGAACTCTTCGCATGCAACCACCATGGCGGCCAGCGAGGTCTTCATGTCGCTGGCGCCGCGCCCATAGAGCCGGCCGTCGCGGTGGGCGGGCGTGAAGGGCGGGCTGGTCCACTGGGTCTCAGGTCCGGTGGGCACCACATCGGTGTGCCCGGCAAAGATCAGGGTAGGCTGCTGACCGGAGCCAAAACGTGCCCACAGGTTGGTGACGCTGGCTTCCGGCGGGCCGCTGGCGATGGTTTCGCAGGCGAACCCGATGGCCTGCAGGCGATCGGCCATGAGCCGCTGGCAGCCTTCGTCGTTCGGGGTGACGGAGGGACGGGCAATCAGTTGTTCGGTCAGACGCAGTGTGGAGCTCATCAGAATTTGACGTCGAGGGTGAACTCGGTGAAGGTGGGCCCCTCGGTTTGCTCTTCCTGGGTTTGGTTGGCGGCCTGATTGGCCTTGATGGCGTTGAAGTCGTTTTGCAGGCGCCACATCAGGTTGTTCGGCGAATCGGCGTGGGCGAGGCCTTCGTTGCGCGAAATCACGCCATCGTGCACCAAGCGGGCAATGTCTTGTTCGAAGCTCTGGGAGCCTTCGGCGAGTGACTTTTCCATGGCTTCGCGAACGCCGGAAAAGTCGGCCTTCTGAATCAGGTCTGCGATCAGGGCGGTGTTGAGCATGACCTCCATGGCGGGTACGCGCCCACCGGTGTGCGTGCGCAGCAACCGCTGGGAGACCACCGATTTCAGGGCCGCAGCCAGATCGCCCAGCATGGTGGGTCGGACCTCCACCGGGTAGAAGCTCAGGATGCGGTTGAGCGCCTGGTAGCTGTTGTTGGCGTGCATGGTCGCCAGGCACAGGTGACCCGACTGGGCGTAGGCGATGGCCGCCGACATGGTTTCCCGGTCACGGATTTCGCCGATCAGGATCACGTCGGGCGCCTGCCGCAGCGCGTTCTTCAGGGCGATCTGCAGCGAAGCCGTGTCCGATCCGACTTCCCGCTGGTTCACGACCGATTTCTTGTTTCGGTACATGTATTCGATCGGATCCTCGATGGTGAGGATGTGGCCGGTGGTGCGCTCGTTGCGGTGGTCGATCATGGCCGCCAGCGTGGTGCTCTTGCCGGCGCCAGTGGCGCCCACCATCAGCACGAGACCACGCTTTTCCATCACCAGATCGGACAGCACCGGCGCCACGTTGAGTGTCTCCAGCGCGGGGATGTCCATCGGCACATAGCGAATCACCACGGCGTAGTTGCTGCGCTGCCGGAAGCCGCTGACGCGGAAGTTGCCGACTCCCGTCAACGGGACCGCCATGTTCAGCTCGCCGGTTTCCTGCAACTCCTCGATGCGGGTGGGCGGAACGATCTCCGCCAGCAGGTTGCGCGGGGCCTCCGGAGGCAGCACCTGGCTGTTGATCGGTATGGTCTGCCCGTTGATCTTGATCATGGCCGGCGCATGCGCCGACAGGTAAACGTCGGAGGCCTTCTTCTCTGCCATCAGGCGCAAGATGCGCTCCATGGTTCCGCTCATGGTCGTCCTTTCAACGGGGGTTGCAACGGTGTTCGCTACAGGGGCGCTCAGGCTGTTCCGGGTGGCGCGGCCGGTGATTCGGCTCAGTCGCGCAGCAGGTCGTTCAGACTGGTCTTGGCGCGCGTCTGCGCGTCGACCCGCTTGACGATGACCGCGGCATACAGGCTGTACTTGCCGCCGTCCTTGGGCAGGCTGCCACTGATCACCACCGAGCCTGCCGGAATGCGGCCATAGCTGACTTCGCCGGTGGCCCGGTCGTAGATGGGCGTGCTCTGGCCGATGTAAACGCCCATGGAAATGACGGAGTTCTCCTCCACGATCACGCCTTCCACGACCTCGGAGCGGGCACCGATGAAGCAGTTGTCCTCGATGATGGTCGGGTTGGCCTGCAGGGGTTCGAGCACACCGCCCAGACCCACGCCGCCGGACAGATGCACGTTCTTGCCCACCTGGGCGCAGGAACCCACGGTGGCCCAGGTGTCGACCATGGTGCCTTCATCCACGTAGGCGCCGATGTTCACATAGCTCGGCATCAGGATGGCGCCCCTGGCAATGAAGCTGCCACGGCGCGCCACGGCCGGGGGAACCACCCGCACGCCAGTGGCTTTCATTTCGGCTTCGGACAGATGGGCGAACTTGGTGGGCACCTTGTCGAAGAACGCCAGATCGCCGCTGCGCATGATCTCGTTGTCCTTGAGGCGAAACGACAGCAGCACGGCCTTCTTGATCCATTGGTGCACGGTCCACTGGCCCACACCTTCCCGGGTGGCCACCCGCAGCTTGCCGGCGTTGAGTTCGGCGATCACGTGCTCCACGGCATCCACCACTTCCTTGGGTGCGGTGGCCACGGAGAGCTCGGCGCGGTTGTCCCAGGCGTTGTCGATGAGGGCTTGAATCTGTTGCGTCATGGAGAGGGTTTCCAGTGGATCAAAAAAGTGAATGGCAAGGGGGTCAGGTGTTCTTCGAGACGAAATCGACGATGCGATTGGCCGCCTCCAGGCACTCCGGCACGTCGGCGACGAGGGCCATGCGGATGCGTCCGCGGCCCGGGTTGACGCCCTGGAAGTCCCGGGCCAGGTAGCTGCCGGGCAAGACCGTCACATTGTATTGAGCCAGCAGGGCTTGGGCGAAGGCTTCGTCAGCGCTGAGCCCTGGTGTGTGGTTCTCAAAGGCGGAGGGCACGCCCGCCCACAGATAGAAGGATGCATCGGGCAAGGCCACATCGAGCACGCCCGCCAGCAAGGGGGTGGTCTGGGCAAACTTTTCGCGGTAGCGGCGCCGGTTGTCCTCCACGTGGGCCTCGTCGGCCCAGGCGGCGGCGCTTGCGCTTTGCACCGCCGGGCTCATGGCGCCGCCGTGGTAGGTGCGGTATAGGAGGAACGGCTTGATCAGAGCGGAGTCCCCCGCGACGAAGCCGCTGCGAAGCCCGGGTACGTTGCTGCGCTTGGACAGGCTGGTGAAGCACATCAGCCGGCGGAAGTCGGTGCGGCCGAGCTTGTGGGCGGCTTCCAGGCCACCCAGCGGGGGCTCGTCGCGGAAGTAGATTTCGCTGTAGCACTCGTCCGAGGCAATCACGAAACCATGCCGGTCGCTGAGTTCAAACAGCATCTGCCATTCGGCCAGTGGCATGACGGCGCCTGCCGGGTTGCCCGGCGAGCACACATACAGCAGTTGCGTTCGTGCCCATACCGCGTCTGGTACCTGCGACCAGTCGGCCGCGAAATTCCGAGCCGGATCGCTGGCCACATAGTGCGGCTCCGCGCCGGCGAGCAGCGCGGCACCTTCGTAGATTTGATAGAAGGGGTTGGGAAACACCACTGTTGCGCCAGGCCGGGAGGGGTCGATCACGGCCTGTGCAAAGGAAAACAGGGCTTCCCGGGAGCCATTGACCGGGAGCACCTGGGTCATGGCGTCCACCGCCACACCATAGCGGCGCCGCAGCCAGGCCGCACAGGCCAGGCGGAGCGCCGGATCACCCGCAGTCGCAGGGTAGTTGCTCAATCCCTTGTCAAGCGCGGCTGCCAGGGCTTCCTTGAGAAAGGTGGGCGCTTCGTGGCGGGGCTCGCCGATACCGAGGCTGATCGGGGAGTGGGCCGGGTCCGGGGTTACGCCAGCGAAAAGGGCGCGCAGCCGTTCGAAGGGATAGGGCTGTAGGCGGGAGAGAAGCGGATTCATGCGGCGATTATCCGCATGGACCCGCCCTCAGCGGCTGCGCGGGGCCTTGGTCGTCGGCCGCGCGTTCAACGGGTCACGGCACGAACGCCACCGGTCAGACGCTGCCGCAGCGAGTGGAAGGCCTGGTCCAGTGCCAGCAACACCAGCAGCATGGTGGTCACCGCGATTACCAGCAACGGCAGACGGAAGGCGCTCACATAGCCTGTACCCTGCGGGATGGCCGTGCGGTTCTCGGTGGTGCACACGAATTCGGCGGCCGACATGCCGGTGTCATGCATGGCACTGACCGCAGCACCCATGACCAATGCTGCCGCCACCCGGCGCCCCACGGTGGGCGTGTGGAAGGTCAGCCACAGCGCTGCGGTGGCGGCGAGCACGGCGATCGCCATGGACAGCAGAACCACCCAGTAATCCCAGCGGATAAAGCCCTCGAACTTCAGGCCGAACATGCCCAGGTAATGCATGACCACCACGCTCATGCCCAGCATGAAGCCGGCGCTCACCAGACGGCCCAGATTCTCCGGTGAGCGGGCCGCGAAGCTGACCGAGGCCGACGATGCAACAACCACCACCGCCAGCGACACAAAGGTTTCCAGCATCGAATAGCTGCTGCCCACATCCATGTTCAGCGCCAGCATCCCCACGAAATGCATGGACCAGATGCCGATGCCACCCAGCGCGAGGCCGACCGTGACCACCTGCGTCTTGCTCTGCCGGCCGTTGCGCTGTGCGACCCGCGAGGCCGCGGTGAGCGCAACGAACGAACCGATGATGGCGAACAGGAAGGACAGGGCGACCATGGAGAGGTCGTATTGCGTATTGACTGAAGAGTTCATATTCTGACCTTGTGAGTAAATTAATTAACCTGTTCGTTTTTATCGTTACCGGTAAGTAAATGTAAAGTCCGTTGGGTAACCTGCGTTGATGGCAGGATTTGTGGAGCTGTGATACGCGTTGGGCGGTGTTTTGACCACCGACGCATGGCCGTTCCGGCAGCGAGGGCCGGGTATCATTTCGGGCTGTTGGCGACCCCCCACGGGCGTCTTCCCTGTAGTCAGTCATCGGGCAGCGCCGTGCGTCTCAACTCCATCAAGCTCTCTGGCTTCAAGTCCTTCGCGGAACCGACCAACTTCATGCTGCCGGGTCAGCTGGTTGGTGTGGTGGGGCCGAACGGCTGCGGCAAGTCGAACATCATGGATGCGGTGCGCTGGGTGCTGGGCGAGTCCAAGGCATCCGAGTTGCGTGGCGAGTCCATGCAGGACGTGATCTTCAACGGCACCACCAGCCGCAAGCCCGCCAGCCGCTCCAGCGTGGAGCTGGTATTCGACAACAGCGACCACCGCGCGGGTGGCCAGTGGGGCCAGTTCACCGAGATTGCGGTCAAGCGCGTGCTCACGCGCGACGGCACCAGCAGCTACTACATCAACAACCAGCCGGTGCGGCGCCGCGACGTGCAGGACGTCTTTCTTGGCACGGGCCTCGGGCCGCGCGCCTACGCCATCATCGGACAGGGCACCATCAGCCGCATCATCGAGAGCAAGCCCGAGGAACTGCGGCTGTTCCTGGAAGAAGCGGCAGGTGTCTCCAAATACAAGGAACGTCGCCGCGAAACGGCCAATCGTCTGGCCGACACGCGCGAGAACCTGACCCGTGTGGAAGACATCCTGCGTGAGCTCAACGCCAACCTGGAGAAACTGGAAAAGCAGGCCGAGGTTGCGGCGCGGTACAACGAACTGCAGTCCAGCGCCACGCTCAGGCAGCACCAGCTGTGGTTCCTCAAGCGCAGCGAGGCCGACGCCGATCAGGCCAAGGTCAAGCAGGATGCTGCGCAGGCGCTCAATGCGCTCGAGTCGCGCACGGCTGAGCTGCGTCGGATCGAGTCCGAGCTCGAAACGATCCGCCAGGCACACTATGCGGCCGGTGACCAGGTGAACCAGTCCCAGGGGCGGCTCTACGAAGCCAGTGCCGAAGTGGGCAAGCTGGAGGCGGAAATCCGCTTCGTGATCGAAGGGCGCGCGCGGGCCGAACAACGCCTGCAGCAACTCAAGGAGCAGATGGCTTCCTGGGCCAGTCGCAGCGAAGAGGCAGGTGCCGAGCTGGAACGCCTGGCCGAGGCCATGGTGGAGGCCGACGAGCGCGCCATGGTGCTCGCGGCCCAAGGCGAGGAGCAGGCCGTTGCATTGCCCAACTTGGAAGATGCCCTGCGCGCGGCGCAGAATCAAGCCAATGCGCAGCGCCAGGCGGTTGCGCAGGTGCAGCAGCAGATCCAGGTGCTCGCTGCCGAACAACGCAGCATCGAGGAACAGAGTCGGCAGCTCCATCAGCGGCGTGAGCGGCTGGTGGCCGACCGCAACGCGCTCGCTGCGCCGGACGACGCCCGGCTGGCCCAGGCGCAGACCCAACTGCAAAGCGCGCAGGAGGTGGCGGAGCAGAGCGAAGCGATCCTTCAGGCTTTGCAGGACAGCGTGCCGCAGCTGGACGACGAGCGCCGCGTGGCGCAGCAGGCCCTCAATCTGGAATCGGCCAAACTTTCCGAGCTGTCGGCCCGGTTGGAGGCGCTGCGGGCGCTGCAGGACAAGGTCAAGACCGACGGCAAGCTCAAACCCTGGCTGAGCAAGCACGGCTTGGACGGTATGGCGGGTCTATGGAGCCGCATTCACATCGAACCCGGATGGGAAAATGCGCTGGAAGCGGCGCTGCGCGAACGCCTGGGTGCGCTGGAGGTTTCGCGTCTGGACATGGTGCGGGCTTTTGCCAGCGATCCTCCGCCCGCCAAGCTGGCGTTTTTCAGCCCACCGGTGGCGGTGGCTGCGGCTTCTGCGTCTGCGGGCCTCAAGCCCCTGGCGGACTGGTTGCGGCTGCAGGACGCTGTCCAGCGAACCTTGCTGCACGACTGGCTCCAGGGCTGCTTCACCACCCCAACGCTGGAGGAGGCACTCGCCCAGCGCGGCCAGCTCCGGCCCGGTGAGACCATCTTTGTGCCCGGTGGCCATTCGGTGAGCGTGCACAGCGTGAGCTTCTACGCCCCTGACAGCGAGCAGGCCGGTCTGCTGGCGCGGGCGCAGGACATCGAGAACATCGACAAGCAGCTTCGGGCCCAGGCGCTGATCGCTGAGCAGGCCCGCTCGTTGCTGGTGCGCGCCGAGGCCGCGTATGCCGAGGCTGCCCAACGGCTGGTGGTCGCACGGCGGGAGGCCGCAGACGCCCGTACCCAGGCCCACGAACGGCAGGTGGAGGCTCTGCGGCTGGCGCAGGCCGCCGAGCAGACGCGTGCCCGCAGCGAGCAGATTGGCTTCGACCTGGCCGAGGTGGACGCCCGCCTGGAGGAACTTCAGGAGCGCCGGATCACCGCCGAGGCGCGCTTTGAAGAACTGGACATGCAGCTGGCCGACAGCCAGGAGCGCCATGCGCAGCTGGACGACAAGGTGATCGATGCCGAGCGCGCCCTCAATGCGGCGCGCGAGCAGCAGCGCACGCTGGAACGCACGGCCCAGGAAGCCACGTTTGCGCTGCGCAGCCTGCAGGCCCGCCAGGCCGAATTGCAGCGTTCGCTGGAAACGGCTGCCACGCAGGAGCGTTCCCTGGCCGACGAGCAGCAGCGTGCCACGGACGAGCTGGCCCGGCTGAGCGATGCAGCGGCCCAGGCCGGCCTGCAAAACGCGCTGGCGCTCAAGATGGAGCGAGAAGCCGCTCTGGCCGACTGCCGCAGCCAGTACGACGAGCTCACGCTGAAGCTGCGCGCCACCGACGAGCGTCGCCTGCAACTGGAGCGCGAACTGGAACCGCTGCGCCAGCGCATCACCGACTTCCAACTCAAGGAGCAGGCCGCCCGCCTGGGCGTGGAGCAGTACAGCCAACTGCTGGAGGAGGCGCAAGCCGACCTGGCCGCCGTGGCGCAAAGCGTGCAGGAAGGCAACGTTCGCCTGAGTGGATTGCAAGGGGACATCGACCGCATCCACCGCGACATCCAGGCGCTGGGCGCGGTCAATCTGGCGGCGCTGGAAGAACTCACGGCAGCCCGCGAACGCAAGCTGTTCCTGGACGCGCAGTGCGCCGACCTAAACGAGGCCATGACCACGCTGGAAGACGCCATTCGCAAGATCGACAACGAGACCCGCGACCTGCTCGGCAGCACCTTCGCCACGGTCAACACCCACTTCGGGCGCATGTTCCCCGAGCTGTTCGGCGGTGGCAATGCGCGGCTGGTGATGACGGGTGAGGAAATCCTGGATGCCGGTGTGCAGGTCATGGCCCAGCCGCCCGGCAAGAAAAACCAGACCATCCACCTGCTTTCCGGTGGCGAGAAGGCACTGACTGCGATTGCGCTGGTGTTTGCCATTTTCCAGCTCAATCCGGCGCCGTTCTGCCTGCTGGACGAGGTGGACGCGCCGCTGGACGATGCCAACACCGAGCGCTACGCCAAGCTGGTCACGGCGATGAGCAGGGAGACCCAGTTCCTGTTCATCAGCCACAACAAGATCGCCATGGAAATGGCTGAACAGCTCATCGGCGTGACCATGCAGGAGCAGGGCGTGTCCCGCATCGTTGCGGTGGACATGGAATCTGCGGCCGGCATGCTGGAGCCGACCTGAAGCCTGCGAACCCACCATGAGTTCACTGCAAATCAGTCTGGCCATCATCGGCGGTCTCGTGCTGGCGGGTGTGGTGGCCTACAACGCGTGGATCACCCGGCAAAGCGCGCCACGAACGGTGCGCGAGAGGCCCGTGGAGCCAGCCGGTGAACCCAGCGACCGTGAGCTGTTCGGTGATTCGGGTACCGACCCGCTGGCCGAGCGCATCGAGCCCGTCCTGGACGAGCGACTGCCGGAGTCGCCCGCGCTGAGTGAGCCTGCGCCACCGATGGCACGTCCTACGCTGGGCGATCCTGTACCGGCCGGTGACACGCCCGTCACCCTCAGCCAGGTGGTCAATGCCCAGGACAAGCGCCCCGGTCTGGACGCGCTCATCGATGCCATCGCACCGCTGGCATTGGAAAGTGAAGTGTCGGGGGATGCCTTGCTGGCGGCCATGCCGGGTACGCGGCGCGTGGGCAGCAAGCCTTTTGCGGTGGAGGCGCAATGCCAGACCACCGGGCAATGGGAGGCGCCGCGCCCCGGGCAGCGCTACCGGGTATTGCAGGCCGGGGTGCAGTTGGCCAACCGTGCCGGCGCATTGAACGACATCGAATTTTCCGAGTTTGTGGTGAAAGCCCAGGCGTTTGCCGACGCGGTGGGCGCCGCACCCGATTTCCCCGACATGCGGGCCGAGGTGGCCCGCGCACGCGAGCTCGATGCCTTCGCCAGCGGGCACGATGCCCAGTTGAGCTTCACCCTGCGGGCCCGCCGCGCTGCCTGGAGTCCGGGTTACCTGACGCAAAACGCGGCGCGCCACGGCTTTGTGGCCGGTGTCCTGCCCGGGCGCATGGTGGTTCCTGGCAGCCAGGTGGGCAAAGCGCCCATCCTCAGCCTGACCTTCGACCCGCTGGCTGCCATGGCCGAAGACCCGGAGCAGACGGCGCTGCGTGAAGTGTCTCTGGCCCTGGAGGTGACGCACGTGCCGCGCACCGAGCAACCGTTTCCGCGCATGCGCGAGGTGGCGGTGTCCCTGGCCCAGGCCATGGACGGCGTCATCACAGACGACGCGGGGCAGCCCCTGTCGGACGCGGCCATGGACCAGATCGGAGCCGATCTGGAAAACCTCTATGACGCGCTGGACAGCCGCGACCTCTCCGCCGGATCGCCTCAGGCCCGCCGGCTGTTCAGCTGACACCGCGGGCACTGCGCATGGCCGCGCGTTGGCCGCACACACCTTGAAGCTTCATGACTGCCCAAGACGGACTGCCCCTGTTCTCCGCACCGGTCGACCGCGCCGCCGAGCTGCGCGCGCTGCTGCACCACCACGCCCACCGCTACTACACGCTCGATGACCCCGAGATCCCGGACGCGGAGTACGACCGGCTGTTCCGGGAGCTTCAGACCCTTGAAGCACAACACCCGGAATTGCTCACCCCCGATTCCCCCACCCAGCGCGTGGGCGGTCGGGTGCTGGACACCCTGGAGCCGGTTCGGCACCGGGTGCCCATGCTCTCCATCAACACCGAAACCGACACCGAACCCAGCGGCGCGCTCAAGTTCGATACGCGGGTGCGGCGGGCACTTGGCCTCTCCGACACCGATGCGCCGGTGGAATACGTGGCCGAACTCAAGTTCGATGGTCTCGCCATGAGCCTGCGCTACGAGGACGGTGTGCTGGTGCTCGCGGCCACCCGCGGCGATGGCGAGGTCGGTGAGGACGTGACCCACAACCTGCGCACCGTCAAATCGGTGCCGCTCCGCTTGCCCGCCGGTGTGCCCCCGGTGCTGGAGGTGCGGGGCGAGGTCTACATGCGCCGCGACGATTTCGAAGCGCTCAACGAACGCCAGCGCGCCAGAATCGCCGCCGGCGCCAAGGGCGAGAAAACCTTCGTGAATCCGCGCAACGCTGCCGCCGGTGCCGTGCGGCAGCACGATTCCGCCATTGCCGCTCAGCGCCCCCTGAGCTTTTTCGCCTATGGCCTGGGTGAGGTCACGCCGTCCGCGCAGGGCGGGCCGCAGTTCACCACCCATTTCGACATGCTCATGCAGCTCAAGGCCTGGGGATTCCCGGTGGCCGAGCAGACCGCCCTGGCCGTTGGCGCAGACGCGCTCGTG
This sequence comes from Hydrogenophaga sp., assembly GCA_025458915.1. Lineage (GTDB taxonomy): Bacteria > Pseudomonadota > Gammaproteobacteria > Burkholderiales > Burkholderiaceae_C > Hydrogenophaga. The sequence goes on along the minus strand of JALORL010000015.1, from coordinate 11,976 downwards.
GCCTTCCACCAGCGCATTGGCCAAGCGCGCGACCAGCTGCCGTTCGACATCGACGGCGTGGTCTACAAGGTCAACTCCTTGGCACTGCAGAAGACCTTGGGATTCGTCACGCGCGAACCCCGCTGGGCGGTGGCGCACAAGTACCCGGCACAGGAGCAGATGACGCAAGTGCTGGCCATCGATGTGCAGGTCGGCCGCACCGGCAAGCTCACGCCGGTGGCCAAGCTCGCGCCGGTGTTCGTGGGGGGTGTGACCGTCACCAACGCCACCCTGCACAACGAGGACGAGGCCCGGCGCAAGGATGTGCGCGTGGGGGACACCGTGGTCGTGCGGCGCGCAGGCGATGTGATTCCTGAGGTCGTGTCCGTGGTCCTTCCGCAGCAGGGGACCGAGCGCGGCCCCATGTTCATCATGCCGGCAAGCTGCCCGGTATGCGGCAGCGCAGCGGTACGGGAAGATGGAGAGGCCGACCACCGCTGTACGGGCGGTCTGTTCTGTGGTGCGCAGCGCAAGCAGGCCATCCTGCACTTCGCGCAGCGCCGCGCGGTGGAGGTGGAAGGCCTGGGCGACAAGCTGGTCGAGCAGCTGGTGGACGGCGGCCTGGTCAAGACCCTGCCGGACCTCTACCGACTTGGGTTTGCCGCGCTGTCCCAACTCGACCGAATGGCCGACAAGTCGGCGCAAAACCTCATGGCGGCACTGGAGCGCTCCAAGCAGACCACACTGCCGCGTTTCCTGTTCGGTCTGGGCATCCGCCATGTGGGAGAGGCCACGGCCAAAGACCTGGCGCGCCATTTCGGAAGTCTGGACCGCATCATGGATGCGGCGCAGGACCAACTGCTGGCCGTCAACGATGTGGGGCCTGTGGTGGCGCAAAGCATCCGCACCTTTTTCGACCAGCCCCACAACCGCGAGGTGGTTGAACAGCTGCGCGCCTGCGGTCTGCATTGGGAGGAGGGTGCGCCCGCACCCGTGACCAGTCTTCCGCTGGCCGGCAGGACCTTCGTCCTGACTGGAACGTTCCCCACGCTGAGCCGCGACCAGGCAAAAGAACGCCTGGAAGCCGCGGGTGCAAAGGTGGCCGGCTCGGTCAGCAAGAAGACCGACTACGTGGTGGCCGGAGCAGACGCCGGCAGCAAGCTGGAGAAGGCGCAGGCGCTGGGCGTCACCGTCATCGACGAAGCCGGAATGCTGGGCCTTCTGGCCGACGGTTTGTCTGCAACAGGGGCAGCATCTACTTGAACCGGTAGTGGTCGCGGTTGAGCACCGCCGCGATCGCCTCCACCTCTTCCGGGAACAGTTGCAGGTTCAGCTGGGTATTGCACATCTCGACCATGCCGCGCAGTGCATCGGGGGTGTTGATGCGGCCGGCGGGCCGGTACAGGGCGCTGCCATCGCCGCCCACCTGACGGGCGTGGCATTGGGCACAGCCGTTCTCTCGGATCAGCTTCTCTCCAAGCGCCAGATCTGCTGCCGGAAACGCACGAGACTGCGCCTGCACCATCAGAGGCAAGGCAAGAACCACCGACAGGGTCAAGGCTTTCATGCGACCTCCAGAACCGGGAACATGAGCGAAACTTGCGCCAGTTTTTCTTTTGCGTCAAGCCGCCATGACCGTTCACACCATTCTCAAGATGGGCGACCCCCGCCTGTTGCGTCACGCCCTGCGGGTGGCCACCTTCGATACGCCCGCGCTGCACCAGCTTGTTGCCGACCTGGAAGACACCATGGCCGCGGCCAACGGCGCTGGTCTGGCCGCACCGCAGATCGGCGTCGATCTGCAGGTGGTGGTGTTCGGGCGGGACACGCCCAATCCCCGCTACCCCGACGCGCCCCTGGTCCCCCGCACCGTGCTGGTCAATCCCGTCATCACGCCCTTGGGCGATGAGGAGGAAGAGGGCTGGGAGGGTTGTTTGTCGGTTCCTGGCATGCGTGGGGTGGTGCCGCGCTGGCGGCGCATCCGTTACCAGGGGTTTAACGCCCAGGGCGATCCGATCGACCGTACGGTGGAAGGCTTCCATGCCCGGGTGGTTCAGCACGAGTGCGACCATTTGTGGGGCATGCTTTATCCGATGCGGATGCGGGACTTCAGCCGCTTCGGATTCACCGAGATTTTGTTCCCTGACCAGCCGCAGGAAGACGACTGAGGCCGTGAAGGCGGTACTCAGCCTTCCAGGGATTCGAGCAGTTCGGTCTCGATCTCGATCTGCCGCTTGTTCACCTGCAGTTGCGGACCACTGATGAGGAAGGTGTCTTCCACACGCTCACCGAGCGTGGTGATCTTGGCGAGCTGCACGCTGATGTCGTGCCGCGCCAGCACGCGGGAAATGCCGTACAACAGGCCGGCCCGGTCGCTGGCCGATACGCTGAGCAGCCAGCGTTGGGCCTTTTCGTCGGGGCGCAAGTCTACGCGCGGGGTTACCGGGAAGCTGCGGACCCGGCGCGACAAGCGGCCCTTGGTGGGATGCGGCAGCGGACCGCGTTCGTCGATGGTGCGCGCCAGATTGTTCTCGACCATGGCGATCAGTTCGCGGTAATGGTCGGCCAGGGTGGGTGCAACGATCTGGAATGTGTCCAGCGCCTGGCCGTCGCGTGTGGTGTGCACCCGGGCATCGAGAATGCTGAAGTCGGACGTGTCGAAGTAGCCGCAGATGCGGGCAAACAGATCACTCTGGTCGGCGGCGTACACCAGGACCTGCAGGCCTTCGCCCGCCGGCGACAACCGTGCCCGCACGATCGCCTTTGGAAGGGGTGCTTCGTCCGCCGTCTGTCCACTGGCAGCGGATTTTTGCGCAGCGGACATGCCGGCCTGCGACAGCTGCCGGGTGAGCACACGCGTGTGCCAAGCGATCTCGTCGGCCTGGTGGCGCATGAAATAGCTGACGTCCAGCGTGTCCCAAAGCGCTTTGTGCGCCTGGTGGGGCAGAGCGTGCAACGCCAGGATCGACAGGGCTTCCCGCTTGCGGGCCTCGACCATGGCCCCCGGATCGGGGGCCCGGCCGCCGAGCGCGCGCAGCGTGTAGCGGTACAGGTCTTCCAGCAGCTTGCCCTTCCAGGCATTCCACACCTTCGGGCTGGTGCCGCGGATGTCCGCCACTGTCAGCAGGTAGAGCGCAGTGAGGTAGCGCTCATTGCCGACACGCCGGGCAAACGCATTGATCACGTCGGGGTCGCTCAGGTCTTCCTTCTGGGCCAGGCGGCTCATGGTGAGGTGCTCGGCCACCAGGAACTCGATCAGCTTCATGTCCGCACGCTCGATGCCGTGCTGCCGACAGAAGGTGCGTACATCGTGCGCGCCCAGCTCCGAATGGTCGCCACCGCGGCCTTTGGCAATGTCGTGAAACAGCGCCGCGACATACAGGATCCAGGGCTTGTCCCAACCTGCTGCCAGCTGGGAGCAGAAGGGATATTCGTGCGAGTGCTCGGCAATGAAGAACCGCCGCACGTTGCGCAGCACCATCAGGATGTGCTGGTCGACCGTATACACATGGAACAGGTCATGCTGCATCTGTCCCACAATGTGCCGGAACACCCACAGATAGCGGCCCAGCACCGAGGTCTGGTTCATCAGCCGCATGGCGTGGGTGATGCCTTCCGGCTCCTGCAGGATGCGCAGGAAGGTGGCCCGGTTCACCGCATCCTTGCGGAATTTCGCGTTCATCACCGGCCGGGCGTTGTACAGGGCCCGCAGTGTGCGTGCCGAAAGCCCCTTGATGCCCACCGTGGTCTGGTACAGCAGAAAGGTTTCAAGGATGGCGTGCGGCTGCTGCACATACAGGTGGTCGCTGGCCACCTCGAGCATGCCGCTCTTGTCGAAAAACCGGTCATTGAGCGGGCGCAACCGCTCATTGCCCGCTTCGCCGCTTGTCAGCCGCTCCTCGATGTTGAGCAACAAGATCTGGTTGAGCTGAGTGACCGCCTTGGCAGCCCAGTAGTAGCGCTTCATCAACGCCTCACTGGCACGGCGCGTGCCACGGGGGTTGGTTTCACCCGGTGCGGGCAGCTGGGCCTTGAAGCCGAACGATTCTGCGACGGCCGTCTGCAGGTCGAACACCAGCCGGTCCTCGCGCCGGTTGGCCAGCAGATGGAGACGGGCACGGATCAGGTTCAGCAGTGCTTCGTTGGCCTTGATCTGGCGTGCTTCCAGGGGCGTGGCCAGCCCTTTGCGTGCGAGCTCGTCCCAGCTGCGGCCCAACCCCGCAGCCTTGGCAACCCACAGAACGATCTGCAGATCGCGCAACCCACCAGGAGATTCCTTGCAGTTCGGCTCCAGGGCATAGGGCGTGTTCTCGTATTTGTTGTGGCGCTGGCGCATTTCCAGCTTTTTGGCCACAAAAAATGCCTTCGGGTCCATGGCGTCGCCCAGGCAGGTCACCAACCGGGTGAACTGCGATTTGCTGCCGCACAGCAGCCGGCATTCCAGCAACGATGTCTGCACGGTGACGTCTCGCTGGGCTTCTTCACCGCACTCCGCAATCGTGCGCACGCTGGAGCCGATTTCCAGACCCAGGTCCCAGCAGCTGCCGATGAAGGACTCCAGCCGTTGCTTCAGCGCCTCGTTGGCATCCGGCGCCGTACCGTCGGGCAGCAGCACCAGAACGTCGACATCGGAGTGGGGAAAGAGCTCACCGCGCCCGTAGCCGCCCACTGCAACCAGAGCAAAACCCGCCCCAAGGCTGGCGCGGCCCCAGAGGTCACGCAGTGTCTGGTCGGTGAGCCGGGAGAGTTGACGCAGGGCGCTCCGCACACCCCGGGCCGACGACCCACCGGCTTTCAGCCGCTCCAGCAGTTGGCCTTTTTCTGCCCGGTAGCGCTGGCGCAGCTGCCCAAGATCGATTGCACTGGCGTCGGGCGCAGGCAGCGTCATGAAGGTCAGGCGCTGACGGCAGCGTCAGCCGGGGTGACAAAGGCCGGTGCAGCCGGGCTGCCAGCCGAGAGGGTGAGAACTTCATAGCCTGTCGGCGTGACCAGAATAGTGTGTTCCCACTGGGCCGAGAGTGAGCGGTCGCGCGTCACGATGGTCCAGCCATCGCCCATCTCCTTGATGTCGCGCTTTCCTGCGTTGATCATGGGCTCGATGGTGAATGTCATGCCCTCCTTCAGCACCTCGAGCGTGCCCGGACGACCGTAGTGCAGCACCTGCGGTTCTTCATGAAACCGCTGGCCGATGCCGTGTCCACAGAATTCGCGGACCACCGAGAAGCCGCAGCTTTCCGCATAGGTCTGGATGGCATGGCCGATATCGCCCAGCCGCACACCGGGACGCACCATCACGATGCCTTTCCACATGGCTTCGAAGGTGACCTGACACAGGCGGCGCGCCTGCACGGTGCAGGCAGTCTCTCCTCCGATCAGGAACATGCGGCTGTTGTCGCCGTACCAGCCGTCCTTGATGACGGTCACGTCCACGTTCAGGATGTCGCCCTTTTTCAGCGGCTTTTCGTTCGGTATGCCGTGGCAGACCACCTGGTTGACGGAGGTGCACAGGTGGCCCGGGTAGGGTGGGTAGCCGCTCGGCTGATAGCCGATGGTGGCCGAGACCGTACCCTGCTGCTTCATGTAGTCGGCCGCCAGGCGGTCGATTTCAAGGGTGGTGACTCCTGGCTGGATGTGTGGCGTGAGGTAGTCCAGCACCTCGGAGGCCAGGCGCCCGGCTACCCGCATTCGCGCTATGCCCGCTTCGTCTTTGTAGGTGATGCTCATGCCGCAATTATCCCACCCGTTGCAGTGCCGCGGTGGCAGCGCCCGGCCACGAACCCGGCTGCGGGAAGGGTCAGCGGGCCGCTGCGCGCTCTGCCGATGCCAGGGTGTTGAACAGCAGCATGGCGATGGTCATGGGTCCGACGCCACCCGGCACGGGCGTGATCCAGCCCGCCACCGGCTTCACGCCGTCAAAATCGACGTCACCACAGAGCTTGCCCGCTTCGTCGCGGTTCATGCCGACGTCAATAACCACCGCACCCGGCTTGACCATGTCGGCGGTCAGCACGTTGCGGCGGCCCACGGCGGCGACCACCACGTCGGCCTGCAGGGTATGGGCTTTCAGATCGGGGGTGGCGCTGTGGCAAACCGTCACGGTGGCGTTGGCCTGCAGCAGCAGCAAAGCCATCGGTTTGCCCACGGTGTTGCTGCGACCGATCACCACCGCATGCTTGCCGCGCAGGTCGATGCCGGTGGTCTCGATGAGCTTCATGCAACCGAATGGTGTGCAGGGCAGGAATCCGGGCAGGCCGCACATCAGGTCACCCGCGCTCTGCACCGAATAGCCGTCGACATCCTTGGCGGTCGAAATGGTTTCAATCACCGGCTGGGCCCGGATGTGGCGTGGCAGAGGCATCTGTACCAGGATGCCGTGGATGGAAGCGTCGGCGTTGAGTGCCTCGATGCGGCTGATCAGGTCGGCTTCGCTCAGGGAGGCGTCGTATTTCTCCAGAACCGAGTGCAGACCGGCTTCGGCACAGGCCTTCACCTTGTTCTTCACATACACCGCAGAGGCGGGGTCGTCCCCCACCAGGATCACCGCCAGACCCGGCCGGTGCCCTTTGGCGGTCAGTTCTGCGGCGCGCGCGGCAATGTCGGCGCGGATGGATTTCGACAGAGCAGTTCCGTCGATCAGTTGTGCTGTCATGGCAAGGAATCCCGTGTGGAGAAGGTCGGCCGCAAGAAGGGAAGGCGCCGGGCGGCCAAGGCGCCGGCAGCCAATGGCAGAAACGGCAGCCTGTCAGACCTTGGCAGGGGTCTGTCCGAGGGCGATCTTCAGAAGGTCAGCCACCGTGTTGGCGCCGAGTTTTTCCATGATGTTGGCCCGGTGGGCCTCGACCGTCTTGATGCTGATACCCAGATCGTCCGCAATCTGCTTGTTCAGGCGACCCGCGACGATGCGCTCCAGCACCTGCGCTTCGCGGCTGGTGAGCTTGGAGAGCAGGGCATCCCTGCTGGCGGCCTGCTGGTAGGTGGCGAAGGCGCCCTTGGCGTGCTCCAGCATGCGTTCCACCAGGGCCACCAGCTGGTCCTCCTTGAACGGCTTCTGGATGAAATCGAGCGCGCCCTTTTTCATGGAGTCGACCGCCATGGGAACGTCGCCATGCCCGGTGATGAACACAATGGGAAGCGGCGACTGGCGTTCGATCAGGCGTTCCTGCAGGTCCATGCCGCTCATGCCACCCATGCGGATGTCGGCGATCAGACAGGCCACTTCCCGCGCGTCGTACCGGCTGAGAAAGGCCTCGGCCGACTCGAAACACCTCACGCGATAGTCTTTGCCTTCGAGCAGCCACTGGAGGGAGTCGCGCACCGCCTCGTCGTCATCGACCACGTAGACGGTACCTTTCTTGGGAATCAAACTCATCTCGCTCTTTCTGTATCCGTCATCGACTGCGAAGGGACGCTGTCTTCCATGCTTTCGACCCTCAGCCGCGAAACCACCGGGATCCAGAAGCTGAAGCAGCAGCCCGAAACCTCGTCCCCATTGTAGAGGTTCTGAACCTGCATCCTCCCGTGGTGGGATTCGACAATGCTGCGGCACAGTTTCAGACCGATGCCCATGCCCTCGCTCTTGGTGCTGTAGAACGCCTCATAGATGCGTTCGATCATTTCGTCCGGCACACCGCTGCCCGTGTCCGTGACCGAGAACTCGATCACGTCCTGATCCTCGACCCGGCGCGGGCCCACCTTGAGTTCGACCGATCGCGCTCCCGGTGGGCGCCCCGCCTGAGCGATCGCCTCACCAGCGTTCTTGAGCAGGTTGATCAGCACCTGCTCGATCAGGATGGGATCGACCACGAGGCGCGGCAACCGGGCAGCCACATACGAGGTCAACCGCACCTGTTGCCGGCGCAGTTCGATGTCCGCCAGTTCGATGGCGTTGCTGACCATCTGCGCCACGTCAGAGAGCGTCGGGTTGGGCTCGCTGCGTTTCACGAAGGCCCGGATCCGCTGGATGATCTGCCCTGCACGCTGCGCCTGTCGAGCAGTCTTCTCCAGGGCGGACAGCAATTCGTCCGGGCTGATGCGCTGGTCTTGAACGCGCGAGATCATTCCGTTGCAGTAGTTGCTGATGGCGGTGAGCGGCTGATTCAGTTCATGCGCGACGCTGGATGCCATCTCTCCCATGGTGATCAGCCGGCTGGCGGTCTGCGCCCGCTCGGTCTGCCGCGCTGCCTGTTCTTCGGCCAGGCGGCGCGGCGTGATGTCGCTGGCAATCACCATCTGGGCCAGACGGCCGTCCACCCAGGTGAGGTAACGCGTCCTGACCTCGATCCAGCGGTCGAGCTCTTCCACGAACACTTCGGCGTTTTCGGAACCGGCGTCGGTCAGCGTTTCCGTAGGCATGCCGGCAAACGCATCCACGGCGTCGCCGTCGTCCGGACTGGGTGAAGGCTGATTGCCCGCCAGATCCACCAGGCGACGGTGCCCCTGTCCTCGCGTGCCGAACCAGAGCCGGTACATCTTGTTGGCAAACAGCATCTCGTCGCTGCCCAGCGGCGCCACCGATACCGCCGAGTCCAGACTTTCCAGCACCGTGGTGAAGCGTTCGTAAGAGGCCGAGAGTTCTTCGCGGATGCGCTTGGGCTCGGTGATGTCGGTCATCGACGTCATCCAGCCGGTCTGGTGGCCGCGCGGATCGATCAGGGGCGACACATACATGCGGGCGTCGAAGATGGTGCCGTCGCGGCGCTGCACCCGCACCTCGAAGCCGCCCGGTGTGGATCGGCCATTGAGTTCGTCGTCCAGCCGCGCTGCCAGCAGGTCGTGGTCTTCCTCGGGCCAGTAAGGGAAGGGCGCGGTTCGCCCGACCAGCTCGCCTTCGGTCCAGCCGGTCATCGAGCAGAACGCCGGATTCACGTAGGTGATGCGGCCCTGCAGGTCCAGCGCGCGCATGCCGGTGAGCATGGAGTTCTCCATGGCGCGCCGGAAGTTGGTTTCCGACACCAGGGCCTGCTGCGCCTGCACGCGGCGTCGGGTGTGCCGCCAGGTGCCCAGCAACATCCACACGGTCAGCGCGCTGAGTGCGCCGATCACCCAGAAAAAGCCACTGCCCACGATGTCCTGCGAGGTGCGGTAGCCCTGCGCCTTCAAGATCAGGCCATTGCCCACCGGCGATACCGGCACGGCATGTTCCAGCGGCTGGTCCGACCAGGGCAGCAACCGGAGCACCGCATTCGGGGTTTGCAGGCTGCCGGCCAGTACACGGTCGCGCTCGTCCACCAGCGCCACGGCGTAGCGCGCCATGATTTCAGGCGGAATGCCGAATCGCAACAATCCGTCCACCGAATACTCGCCCATCACGGTACCCGAGAAGCGGCCCTGTTCGCTCAGCGGCACCTGGATCATGAGCACCGAATTTCGGGGGTCCTCGCCCAAGGGGCGCGAGTACACCGGTTGCCGCAGGTCCCGTGCCAGTTCGAAGGAGCCGTCCGTCTCGCCGGCGTCCAGCGTGCTTTCCACCGGTCGCATCAGGCTCACCGGAGCGCTGGGCGACGCGTAGGTGGCGAGCACGTTGCGGCGGGCATCGATCCAGCTGATTGCGAGCACCTCGGGAAACTGGCTGATCAGGGACTCGACCTGAAACTCGAACTCGTCTTTTTCGATCTCCTTGTTGCCGACGTCCCGCGCAAGCCGCATGAGCTGCTCCTGCCGTTCGAGCAGGCGCAACCTCAGACGCTGCTGGGCGTATTCCACGTCGCGGGTCACGGCTTCCTGATCGCGCTTGAGCTCTTCGAACCGCAGGTAGGCAATGGCCACCACGATGGCGCCCAGGAACAGCAAAACGGCCAGCAGCGGGCCGAGCGTTGCGAAGCGGTCTTGCCGGGAGGGTGGCAGGCGGCGCCACCAGCGCTTCCACCAGGAGGTGCTGCTGGCAGGGCTGGGAGGGCTGGCAGGCCGGGGTGGGAGGAGCGGAGGTCTGACCATGTGCGTGGGAGTCTAAGTGAGCCCCGCGGTTGTACCCACTCCAAGAAATCCCACGGCATCTTTCGCGCCAAATAATTCATAATATGAAAATGTTATGCACATATTGAAATCAACAAAGCATTGTGTGAAAATTCCGGGCAGGCTACAAAGGCCCACCTTCCGCTTGATTTCAAACCCCCAAAGGAGACAGACATGTCAGCGACCGACGCGCACAACGGCCAGCCCGCTGTGGATGTGGACACGCAGGAAACCCGTGAATGGATGGACGCGCTGGTCGCGGTGATCGAGCGGGAAGGGCCTGAGCGTGCCCACTTCCTGCTGGAACAGTTGCTGGAAGAGGCGCGGCAAAACAGCATCGACATGCCGTTCTCCGCCAACACCGGTTACGTGAACACCATCGAGCCGGCCGAAGAGGCCCGCTGCCCCGGCAACATCGAGATTGAAGAGCGTCTGCGCGCCTACATGCGCTGGAACGCCATGGCGATGGTGGTCAAGGCCAACCGCCACAACCCCGAAGACGGGGGTGACCTGGGCGGTCACATCGGTTCGTTTGCCTCGCTGGCCCACATGTTCGGCGCCGGCTTCAACCATTTCTGGCACGCCGAATCCGAAAACCACGGCGGCGACTGCCTGTACATCCAGGGTCACGTGTCGCCCGGCGTTTATGCCCGCGCCTATCTGGAGGGCCGCCTGACCGAAGAGCAGTTGCTGCACTTCCGCCAGGAAGTGGACGGCAAGGGCCTGTCCAGCTACCCGCACCCCAAGCTGATGCCCGAGTTCTGGCAGTTTCCGACCGTGTCCATGGGTCTGGGCCCACTGATGGCCATCTACCAGGCGCGCTTCCTGAAGTACCTGCATGCCCGGGGCATTGCCAACACCGAGAACCGCAAGGTGTGGGTGTTCTGCGGCGACGGAGAGATGGATGAGGTGGAGTCGCTGGGCGCCATCAGCCTGGCTGCGCGCGAAAACCTGGACAACCTGATCTTCGTGATCAACTGCAACCTGCAGCGCCTGGACGGCCCGGTGCGTGGCAACGGCAAGATCGTCCAGGAGCTGGAAGGCGAGTTCCGCGGCTCCGGCTGGAATGTGATCAAGCTGCTGTGGGGCAGCAACTGGGATCCGCTGCTGGCACGCGACAAGGACGGTGCGCTGCGCAAGCTGATGATGGACACTGTGGATGGCGACTACCAGGCCTTCAAGGCCAACGACGGTGCCTACGTGCGCAAGCATTTCTTCGGCCGCGATCCGAAAACGCTGGAAATGGTGGCGCACATGACCGATGACGAGATCTGGAACCTCCGCCGTGGGGGGCACGATCCGCAGAAGGTGTATGCGGCTTACCACCGCGCGGTCAACCACAAAGGCCAGCCCACGGTGCTGCTGATCAAGACCGTGAAGGGTTTTGGCATGGGCAAGGCCGGCGAAGGAAAGAACACGGTCCACCAGACGAAGAAACTCACCGACGAAGACATCAAGATCTTTCGCGACCGCTTCAACATCCCGATCCCCGACAGTGAACTGGCCAAGATCCCGTTCTACAAGCCGGCCGACGACACGCCGGAAATGCAGTATCTGCACGAACGCCGCAAGGCCCTGGGCGGCTACCTGCCCAAGCGCCGGGTGAAGGCGGACGAAAGCTTCACCGTGCCCTCGCTGGAGACCTTCAAGGCGGTGCTGGAGCCCACTGCCGAAGGCCGCGAAATCTCCACCACACAGGCCTATGTGCGCTTCCTGACGCAGCTGCTGCGCGACCACGCTTCCTGACGCAGCTGCTGCGCGACCAGGCCCTGGGCCCGCGCGTGGTGCCCATCCTGGTGGACGAGGCCCGCACCTTCGGCATGGAAGGCCTGTTCCGCCAGGTCGGGATCTACAACCCCGCAGGTCAGCAGTACACCCCGGTCGACAAAGACCAGGTCATGTACTACAAGGAAGACAAGGCCGGCCAGATCCTGCAGGAGGGCATCAATGAAGCCGGCGGCATGAGCAGCTGGATTGCGGCGGCGACGTCCTACAGCACGTCCAACCGCATCATGGTGCCGTTCTACGTGTACTACTCGATGTTCG